>JAXGSB010000001.1:0-520000 GCA_040765295.1 Candidatus Scatomorpha sp.
AAATCTTGACATCCCGCGCCAAGGTTGCCTCGTTGCATGAGACATACGAGATTTTCTCGGGCGAGATTTTAACTATCGCGTCTATCGCATCTTTTGATAAGCCCTTGCGGGGCGGATCTACTATAAGCGCCGTGGGCTTAACTCCGCGCTCTTCTAAAATCCTTGCCCCCTCGGCCGCATCGGCGCATAAAAATTCGGCGTTTTCGATGTTATTTATCGCCGCATTTTCGAATGCGTTATCTATGGCCTCTTTGACTATCTCGATACCATAGACTTTTTTCACACTGCCCGCGGCAATGAGCGCCATTGTGCCGATGCCGCAATATAAATCCACAAGGACATCATCTTTTTTTAGCTCCAAATTGTCTAAAGCCCGCTTATAAAGGCGCTCGCACTGGCGGGCGTTTATCTGGAAAAAGGCCTTGGATGAGATTTTAAACTCGAGCCCGCAGAGTTTTTCCCTTATTCTGTCTTCCCCGAAGAGCGTTCTCTCGCGCCGGCCGAGTATCACATTGTCTTTTCTCTTGTTTATGTTCAAAATTATGCTTTTAATCTCGCTGAATTTATCCGTCAGCGGCTTTGTTAAAAAGCCGTAGTCCGAGTCTTTTTCCGAAACCAAAACAAGCATAACTTCATTCTCGAAATAGGCGTGCCTTATTATGATGTGCCGCAGAGCAGAGGCGTCCCCTGCTTCTAAAAGGCTTTTTATCTCTCTTATAATTTCGTTCGAGAGCTCGGTCTGCATAAGGCAGTCGTGAAATTCGATAATCTCGTTTGTGTTTTTGCGGAAAAAGCCGATTTTCGGATTCTTTTCTCTCGATAAAGGGAGCTGAACCTTGTTGCGGTATCTAAGAAAAATCTCGCTCGGAACAGTCTCTTCGGGCTCAATATCCATGCCGCCTATCTTTAAAAAGGCGGCTTTAACATTTTCTCTTTTTAGTCTGAGCTCTTCCTTATAGCTCATGTGCATGAGGTCGCAGCCGCCGCAAAGCCCGAAAACGGGGCAGATGGGCTCTCGCCGCTCGGGGTTTTTCTCTAAAAGCTGCTCAATCTTGGCGTAGCCATAGGTCTTTTTATCTTTTATAAGGCGGCAGAGCGCCCTCTCGCCCTCTAAAATTCCGCGGCAAAAAATCACCATACCCTCATGGCGCAATACTCCCATGCCGAAAGCATCGTAACCCTCGCAAACCGCTTCAAAAATATCGTTTTTCTTCATATAAAAACCCGCTTTATCAGTCTTCGCTTTATTCTATCCGAAAGAGCCCTATCTCTCAAGTATTTTGAGCGCTACCGGGACAAAGCCCGACAAAAACCCCTGTGATTAAATATAGCCTCTTCTTTTTTAAGCACAATCTTTGCCTGAGCTATCTGATAAAAGCTTCTGCCATTTTCGCTGCCTGTGTGCATAAAACATCTTTGCCCACAGGGCTACAAACGGCGTCTTCCATCCGGCTCCGATTTCCACCTCGTCCGTATAGCGTGTCGTTTTATGATCAATGACTTCAAGGTAAATACGGTGATTCCATAATGGAACAAGCTTGTTGCGCTCTTCCGTGCTGATTCCGGAGTCTTTATCGAAGGAAAGCACATGAATTTCATGGATGCCTAGGGGAATGAAACCAAACAGATAGAAACGGAAAGAAAACTCCGAGCCTTCCTTCCATTCCAAGCGCTCGTTGTCACCTGTAAGAACAAACTTGGCATATGGGAAAGCTATATGCTGAAGAGTCTCTAATTTCTGCAGCCTGAGAAATATCTCGTCCTTTCCGGCTTTAAGTTGAGTTGATCTGGCAATCGTTTTCTTCATATAAAACACCCTCTTTAATAATCCTTATTCTATCCGAAAGCCGCTTATCTCTCAAGTGCTTTCAGCGCCCTCGGGACAAAATCGGAAAAGACCACGGCAATTAAAAACAAGCGGCTGAATGCTCAAATAAATGTTCGAATAAGCAGCATACGATTTGAAAAAATAGCGCATATTTTGAAAAGATGTTGAAATCAAGAGTAAAACATGCTATATTCTCAATTAGCCCTCGCTAATTAGCATAGGCTATTTTTTATGGACAAGGTTATTTCAAAAAATACAGCGTTAAAGCAAATGTGGTGATAGGCAACATGTTGGACAAGTTACTTTTCAAATATATAGGCAACGCAAAAAAATACATAGCCGTAAGCGTTTTCTTAATGATGTTAAAGGTAGCAGGCAGCTTTTTAATCTCACTCTCTCTCGGCAAAATAATTCAGAGTCTTTTTTCCGCCGCATCACTTGATGCGGGAAACATTCTTCTGTTTCTAATGGGATTTCTTCTAAGGTCCGGCAGCTTATATCTTGTAACAAGATATCAAACCAAGATTACCGGAGAGGTAAAAACCAATCTCAGAACGGAGATGATAGAAAAAGCCATGCGAATCGGGCCGGCTTATCTAAACCACACATCCACGGCAAATATGATAAATATGGGCTCCGACACCATTGAGCAGCTCGAAAACTACTACGGTCGTTTTCTGCCCCAGTTCTTCGGCAGTTTCGGCATGAGCTTAGTGACATTTTCCGTGCTTTTTTTCATAAACAAGAAGACCGCCTTTCTCTTTCTTGTTCTCGCTCCCATTATCCCCCTGCTTCTAAAGGCTATCCTCGAAACGGTAGGGCGCAAGCAGAAAAAATATTGGGGCAGTTACATGGATGTCGGCCAACTGTTTTTAGACAGCCTACAGGGTATGACTACCCTAAAGATTTTTTCCGCAGATGAAAAAAGAGCGGAGGAAATACACGAAAAATCGGAAATTTTTCGCATAGAGACAATGAACATTTTGCGCATGCAGCTCAACTCCATCACTGTAATCGAATGGATTTCCTATGGCAGTTCGGTTGCGCTCATAGCTACGGGTCTTTCGAATATTCATTTTGATACCCAAAATCTTGTATTTATGATAGTTTTGGTGTTTATGTCGCTCGAGGCATTCAGTCCGATGGCAACCTTGATATCGAGCTTTCATGTCGCAATGACAGGGGTGGCGGCAGGCAAAAATCTTACAGACTTTTTCGATCTGCCCGAAGAGGAAGAAGCGCATAAAAATTCAGTAGGCGCATATAAGAGCGGAGTTTCCGTGAAAGACCTCGGTTTTTCCTATCCGGACAGCGAGCGCAAGGTTTTAGACGGGATAAGCGCCGAATTTACCAAAGGCGGATTCACCGCCATTGTAGGCGCTTCGGGTTCCGGAAAGAGCACGCTTGTGCGTCTTATCACAGCCCAACTGGGCGGTGCGGACGGCGCCGTTTTCTGGAATGATGCCTCATACGAAACTTACAAAAAGCAATCCATAACAGAAAACATGATTCGCATATCCCACGATGCCCATGTATTTGAAAAAACGGTTAGGGAAAACCTGCTCATGGGAAAACCCGATGCAAGTGATGAAGAGCTTATAGATGCGCTTGAGTTAGTTCAGCTTTATGATGAGCTTGAGCCGCGCGGAGGGCTGGATTTGGAGATAAAATCCGGCGGCAGCAATCTGTCCGGAGGGCAGAAACAGCGCCTTGTGCTGGCGAGAGCTATTCTTCACAACGCCGAGGTCTATGTTTTCGATGAAGCGACTTCAAATATCGATGTTGAAAGCGAAGCTGTCATTCTCGAAGTCATGGAAAAAATGTCTGAGGATAATATTGTAATTCTTGTCTCTCATCGACTCTACGCCGGTAAAAACGCCCGTAAGATATATGTTTTAGACGAGGGAAAAATCGTTGAGGAAGGAACTTTTGAAGAGCTGATTCTTAAGAACGGCATTTATAAAAAGATGTGGCAAAGTCAGGAACGCTTTGAAAAAGGAGTTTTGGCATGAGAAAGAGAAGTTCTTTTCGTGTAATGATAGACCTCTTGATTCTGGCAAGAGGAGAGCTTTCGGACTTAGTCGTTGCTGTTATAGCGGGCGTAGTCTCCTTCTTATCCACAGTCGGAATGGCAACATCGGGTGCGGCGCTCATTGTAAGAGCAGCCGGTCTTACAGATTTCTCTTTTAGGAAAATCGTTTATCTGATGCTCTTCTTCACCTTTTTAAGGGGAATCACCAGATATCTTGAGCAGTTTTTGAATCATTTGGTTGCCTTTAAGGTTCTCCGCATGCTGCGCGACAAGGTTTTTGCCGCAGTAAGAAAACTTGCTCCGGCAAAGATTGAGGGAAGCAACAAGGGCGAGCTCATTTCGATGATAACAGGCGACATCGAATTGATTGAAGTATTCTATGCCCACACTATATCGCCTATATGCATAGCTCTTATCTGCGGAAGCATATATGTAATTTCAACAGCGCTTTTTTCACTGCCGATTGCGCTCACGGCCCTCACTTCCTATCTTCTAATGGGAATTTTGCTCCCCATAGTTTTCTCGAAATGGGCAAAGAACACGGGCTTTGCGCTTCGCCGCGAAATTGGCGGACTGAACAACATTTTTTTGGACTTGCTTCGGGGAATCACGGAAATCATGCAGTTTGCATACCGTGATAAAGCCGTGCGCATTGTGGAAAAAACAAACAAAAATTTGGTGACAAAGCAAGCTGACTTGATTGAGCAGCTGGCGCTCCTGCTCGGCATTGAGGACGCCATTGCCGTGCTGACAACGGGCGCCGCAGTTTTGCTGGGCATATCGACAGGGCTTGAATGGCACATCCTGCTCCCGATAAGCTTCGGTGTTTTCTTCAGCTTCCCTGCGATAGCCAATGTGGCATCGCTCGGCAACGGACTTTCCCAGTCTCTGGCTTGCGGCGAAAGAGTGCTCAATCTTTTAGAGGAAGAGCCCGTTGTCAAGGAGATAAAAGACGGTGTCAACTTAAATCTCGAGGGCAATCAAACAGACCCGATAATCGAAGTTCGGGATCTGTCGTTTACTTACGGCGATGAGCCTGTTTTGGAAAATTTCAATTTAAAAATTTCCCCCGGAGAGGTGCTGGGTATCCAAGGAGAGAGCGGCTGCGGTAAATCGACCTTGCTAAAACTCATCATGCGTTTTTGGAGCGCCGATAAAGGCGAGATAATTATAGGCGGTCTGCCGATAGAAAATATAAACACTCATTCTCTGTGGAGCAACATCGGCTACATGACACAGAGCAGCGAGTTTTTTGAAGGAACTATCCGAGACAATTTGCTCATCGCAAAAGCGGATGCAACGGATGCCGAGTTAAAAACGGCTCTGCAAAAGGCCTCGATTTGGGATTTTACAGAGAGTTTAGAACATGGCTTAGACAGCACTTTAACCGAGCTCGGAGATAATTTTTCGGCAGGCGAGAGACAGCGTTTCGGTCTTGCCAGGTGTTTTTTAGAAGACAGCAAAATATTGCTCCTCGATGAGCCGACCAGCAACCTCGATGTGTTGAATGAAAACATTATTTTGGATGCCCTTAAGCAAAATCAGGCAGATAAAACCGTTATCATGGTCAGTCATCGGGCAAGCAGCCTTAAAACTTGCGACCGCATAATTCAAATGTAGAAATAGGGAGCCCAGATGACGAAGGATTGCAAGCGGTTTCCGATTTTGAGAAAAGAGCTTCCTATAGATAAGGATGAAGAGCGGAAGAAAAAGACGTTCGAAAAACAAATCTTCTTTTTAATGGCGGCGGTTTATTGCCAAAATTGCCATACGGCGAAAAAAATCAAATTCACTGTTTTAAACTTGGATTTTCCGGAAAACATACAGACTTGGATTTCAGAAGAAAAACGAGTTTCCAAGTATCGGCTTTGCCCCGATTGCTATAAGCTTATTGAAAATGCTTTTCGGCACACCGAAAACTGCCCGCACAGCAGTTATAAAACTTTTTGTCATGAATGTCCGACACCTTGCTACAGAGAGGAAGAGCAGGCAAAGATGCTCCCGATTATGCATTACTCGGGCAAAAGGATTATTAGGGCGCATCCGATATATGCCCTGCGGTTTTTCGGAAATCTCATTCGAAATAAAATCAGAATTAAAAAACACATGAGAAAAATGGAGGCGCGGAAAAATGAACAGAATCAGTTTTAAAGCTTTTACAATTAAAGATATTGTGTTTTTAGCGGTGATTACGGCCGTTACATTGCTGGCTTCCGGACCCGTTGCGCCGATTGTAATGACAGCGACAAAGTTGGGCGCACAGGCTTTTGCTATGGCGCTCCCCTTTGCCCTGCTAAGTTCAATCGGATTGCGAAAGGTAAAAAAGAGCGGCTCATTGACGATAATAGGCATTTTTTCAGGCCTTGTGCTTTTGCTGATGGCGCCTGTTATGTTTTTCAATCAGCTCATCGCCACAGTTCTTTCGGAAGCTTTGGCTCTTGGCCTTTTTAAAACTTACGAAAATAAAAAAGCCGTGCTTTTCAGCGCAGGTCTCTTTTCGTTCTTCACAATCCCGACAACCGCCGTGGTAAACATCTTGGCAAAAGGCAGGTCGATTACAGAGCAGATAGGAAATCCCGTAAGCTTCATTTTACTCGTTTTAGGAGCTGTGGCGCTCGGATTTTTGGGCGCTCTTATCGGGAACAAAATCTCTGACGAGCTGCAAAAAGCAGGCAAGTTATAGG
The DNA here is from genome assembly GCA_040765295.1 of Candidatus Scatomorpha sp. Lineage (GTDB taxonomy): Bacteria > Bacillota > Clostridia > Oscillospirales > Oscillospiraceae > Scatomorpha. The sequence continues at coordinate 6,545 of JAXGSB010000001.1, forward strand.
TCTTCGTATGTGTGAAGCTAAGAACAATATACATCCTATACTGTCTTTAATTTCCTCCCTTCTGCTGTTTGTCGCAGGCTTGCTGTTCGTAAAAAAAAGTTGGTTTTGGATCTTTGCTGCAAGTTTTCTGATTCTTCTTTTGCTGTTTCGCTTTGAAAAAACAATTATTAAGACAGCGCCGTTTATCTTGGTTTTCGGAGCGCTGATGGCAATTTTAACGGCAATAAACGGTGACCGCTTCGATATTTTATATTCTTTTTATCGCGTGCTTGCTCTGGGCTTGGCGGCTGTGCTCAGCATCAGCATAAGGCCGATCAGCCTTGTCCGCTCTTTTAATCAGCTTAAAATTCCCCGCTGGATCAACTTGGGACTTTTGATTGTCATCCGTTTTATGCAAATTTTTCGTGAAGAGATTATCCAAATAAGGCAAGCCATTGTTTTAAGAGGAATTTGTTTTACCAAAACACCGATTTTATGGGGCAGAGCTTTTTTTATTCCGCTAATTATAAGAGTGCTCAGCATCTCCGAAGGTTTGGCAACTTCTCTCGAGACCAGAGCTTTTTCCACAGAACTGGAGGGAAGCTCATACGAAGTAATTTACTTTGAAAAAAGAGACTTTCTGTTTTCTTTTCTCTTTTTAAGCTGCCTGATCTTTTTTATTTGCTTATTCATGGGAGGCTGTTAAATGGGTTCGGCAATAGAGGTTAAAAATCTTTCCTTATCCTACGATTTTTTGGAAAACAAATCGGATGAAGAGAGAATCTGGGTATTCAAAAATCTCAATTTCCAGCTTAAAGCCGGTGAATTCATACTCTTAACGGGCGCTTCGGGTTGCGGGAAATCTTCTTTAATGAATGCGATAAACGGAGTAATTCCGAATTTAAAGAAGGCTCACATTAAAGGCAGTGTATATATTCAAGAAAAGGATATGAGCGAAACAAGCGTTCGAAAAAGGACAAAGCTTGTGGGCTGTGTGTTTCAGAATCCACGAGAGCAGATTATCTTTGACGAGGTTTCCGACGAGATTGTTTTTCCCATGGAAAACTTGGGGAAAACTCCTCAGAAGATGCGGAAAACTCTGGAAAAACTGCTTAAAATGACCGGACTTGCTAAAAATGCCAAAACCGCCACTTTATCGGGCGGCGAGAAACAAAAGCTGATGACGGCATGCACTCTGGGTATGGAACAAAAAATTCTTATTTTAGACGAGCCGCTTGCAAACATGGATGCCCGCTCGACCGAAGAATTATTGGAACTGCTTAAAAAATTGTCTGAAGAAGAGGGATATACAATAATTTTGGTGGAGCACCGTCAGGAAATGGTATTGCCGTTTGCCGACAGGGTGTTTTCATGTGTTAAGTCCGATTTAGAAAATGTAGATATGAAAATCGAAGTTTGGGAAGACGTTGAAGCCTATCGAGAACAGGCCTGCTCTGTTCCTCAGGAAAATATTGAGATAATAAAGCCCGAAAAAGAAAACAATAAGGAAGTCCTTTTTAAAGCAGAAAACTTGGACTTTCGAGTTGGGAGCCGTTTTTTATTTAAAAACTTCTCTTGGCAGGTTAAAAGAGGAGAAGAATGGGTTGTTTTGGGCGATAACGGCTGCGGAAAAACAACCTTGTTCAAACTGTTAAACGATTTTGAAAAACCGACAGCCGGACATATCTCATCCTTCTACAGCAAAAATGAAAAAAGAAAGAAAATCGGCTATGTTTTGCAAAATCCGGACTATCAGCTTTTTATGCCCAGAGTAAAGGACGAGCTTAATCTGAATGCAAAGTCAAAGGATTTCGTGGCCGAACTCATAAAGCTCTTTCGGCTTGAAGATACGCTGGAGCGGCACCCTCTGAGTTTAAGCGAGGGACAAAAAAGAAAATTGGGCTTTGCCTGCATTATAGCAAACGAGCCCGAAGTTTTGTTTTTGGACGAGCCCACAGTCGGCCTCGATAGCGAGAGCGTTGAGCAGCTGCTTTATGCTATATCAAGGCTCAGAGAAAGATCTAAAAAAGACTTAACCGTGATAAGCATAAGCCACGACAAAAGAGCTATTCCGTATTTAGGCAATCGGTTTTTAAGACTAAGCAAGTCCGTGTAAATATCTGTCAATATGAATGCAATATATAAAGTAAAGACGGAACAGCTCTCTGCTTCCGTCTTTACTTTAAGCTTTGCTTATTTTTAAGAGTGCGCCTGCGCAAGGAGAAAGAGGGAAACCTTGCGCAGTATCAGGTGTAACCGCACTCTTTCACAGCTATTTTATTTTGCCAGCGCTTCACCCAGAGCCAGGCACTCTTCCTTGGCGTTGTCGTCCGGCTCTTCCACGCATATGACGCTGTCTGCAACAAGCGACGCGCCGGCATTTTTGCAAGTTTCTTCCCAGTTTCTCATCCACTCGCCGTCGCCCCAACCGTAAGAGCCGAAGAGAGCTATGAATTTGCCCGAGAGCAGCGGTATGCAAGATTTGAACATGGGTTCAAATTCCGTTTCTTCCAACTCTTCCGCTCCCATGGAAGGGCAGCCGAAGCCTATGGCATCGAAAGAGGAAAGCTTGGATGAATCGAACTTGTCGCAGGTGAAAACTTCAACTCCTGCGCCGGCGTTCCTTGCTCCTTTGGCCACGGCTTCCGCCATTTGTTCGGTGTTTCCCGTGCCGCTCCAATACACTACTGCAACTTTTTTCATGTTTAATTATTCCTTTCTCTTTGAAATTGCTTATATATGCCTACGGGTTTTAGCCCGCCACAGCCAATTCTTCTATCGGAAGCCCTTGGGCCGCCATTTTACAAAATATTCGCGTACAACGATTAAAACTTTCGAACTTAGCAAGCGCGGAGTTTTCATCTCCGTAAACCTGCCAATGTCCCGTGCATTTCGGACATTTGCCTTTATCCCGAATATATCCGCACACATCCTCGGGCGGATACCCCAAAAACAATCCTATTTCATGCGGGAATTGCTCGGATGAATTTAATCTCTCTAGAAGTCTTCCTATACACTTCCCGGGTTCACAGCATTTATAGCCCGATTCTTTCAAAATTTTAAAAGATTGCTCGTCTGCGAGATCGCGCCTTAAAGCGGCGGGGCGAAACACATAAAGCAGGCAGCGCTTACCCGAATATCTAAGCGGAATTATTTTTATTCCCTTCGCAGAAAGGCGTTGGTTTAGGCTTTTTATTTCGCGCAGCATATCTTTAAGATTCTCATAGGGCGCCCAGAATATATTGCCGCTCTTAAGACTTGCAAGAGTGGGAGAGCAATGTTTAACTATTTGCTCCGAAAGTTTGCTTTGCCTGAATTCATCTTTGTTCATACGCTATCTCCGCAAATGATTGAAATTTTATAAGTTAGCCCACGCTAACTCGTTGTCGTTTTAACGGGCGCCCTCTCGGCGCCCTATATTTAGGCTTGTCCGCTTTGCTGTAATCCGTTTCTCATAAATCTAAGGAACTCTCAGACTCACTTCTTTTAAACTCCCACAGAGTGGGCGCATTTTTAAAAGTTTTCCTCCCTCCGCAGCCTTTGCAGCCGTCGCAGTTGCCGGTGCACGTGTTTTCTTCTTTCTCAAAATCCGGCTGCGAGAACAGGTCTTTTTCGGAGAGATAATCTATATAGCCCCGCAGGGTTTCTTTCGAAACCCCTAATTTGCGGGACATTTCCTGCATGGAATAGGTTTTTCCTTCACTCAACAAATGAATCAGTTTTACAAACATAGGTTTATCCTTTCACCAAGCGCTAGAAGAACAGGCCTGCAATTCTAAAAACCAAAAAGGCAAGCAAAATCGATGTTATAAAATAATATAAAAGAATGCGCAAGGTCCACTTCATTGAGCGGGTTTCCTGATAGGTGGACGAGATTGCCACAAGGCAGGGGGCATTGAAACTGACCGCAAAAATAAAGGCCAGAGCCGCCGGAGCCGTTAGCGAGCTTAGAAGCGCGCTGTCCAAACCTGCCGCCATCGCGCCGCCCGAACCGAGAGTTGCAGAAAACAGGTTCCCGCCGCCCAGATAAAGTGCGCCCAAAACTCCCAAGGCCGCCTCTTTACTTACCATGGATGAGATGTATGCAAGGAAGGTCTGCCATGTAAAACCGAAGAACATGGTTATCGGTTCGATTTTTTGGCCGAATTTATATAGCAGTGTTTGTTCCGGACTGCCGGAAGCGCTGTAGGTCAGCAGCCAGAAGACGAAAGCGACAAAAAAGACAACACGGAATGCTCTCGATAAGATATCTCCGGTGCGGACAAATATCGACCTGAACAGAGCTCTCCACTTCGGTTTGTGATAGGGCGGAAGCTCCATAATAAGGCCTGCCCGCTCTTCCTCTCTAATCAGCTTAGAGCCGAAAAGTTTTCCCGTTATAAACAAGTGTACGCCTGCCACAAAAAATATAGCGACGATTATAAGGGGCGCCCACGCTCCGAAGAAGAGCGAGGAAAGCACGGGCACTATTGCCCATGTGGCGGCGCAGGGGATGGCCCACGCCATAGCGATGGTGAGAACCCTCTGTCCCCAAGAGTCGATAACCCGAGTACCCGCAGCTCCTCCGATAGTGCAGCCGAAGCTGACCACCAAGGGCATTACGGATTTACCCTGCAGGCCGAACTTTGTCATGCTTCCGTCGAAAACATAAGAAACTCTGGCCATATAGCCCACTTCTTCCAAAATGCCGAAAATCAAATTGACACCAAACACAAACCCTATCATTGATATGACAGAATAAATAGAGATCAACACAACCTGTGTTATAAAATCTATCAGGATTTGCGGAGCTCTTATGGCGCTTAAAGCCGCGGAAATAGGCTCGCCCAACTTCGGGACTAAAGATCCGACCAGCATAAACGGTGTTGCCGGAATAAAAGATGCAATAAGACCCAGAAGTATAATAATTATTGCAAGCGGTTTACCCCATGTTCTGTGAGTTGCCAGCCTGTCGAATCTGGAAAGGGCTATCTTCTTTTCTTTATACACAAGCGCATCTTTAAGCAGCTCGTCTATCCACTTAAATTTATAGCCTGCAGTTTCCAAAACCCCGTCTTCCACGGAAGAAAGAACGGCTTGCGCCTCTTTATATGCTTCCTGCGGCAAGTTCTCTTCTATAAGTTTCAAAACGGCCTTATCCTCTTCCAAAAGTTTTGTGGCAAGCCACGAAGCCGAATAGTTGCCTATCCCGTCTTGCGGCATCAGTTCAAGAAGCTTCTCGTAAGCGCCGTCACCTATACTTCTGTATTTCTCTGTCAAAGAGTCGGTGTTCAGAAGTTTTTTCTCTTTTAGCGCTCTGTCAATTGCATCGAAAAATTTATCATAATGTTTTCTGTCGGCGGCAACAAAAGGAATTACGGGAATTCCAAGTTTTTCCTCCAGTTTGGCCGTATCAACGGTTTTACCCTGCGCCTCGGCAACATCCATGAGGTTGAGGAGCAGAATCGCCGGGCACTGAATACCGACATAGTCGGCAAGCATGAAGAGACTTCTGGATAGTTGGGAAGAGTCTGCCAGAATACAAACGACATCGGCCTGTCCGGATGCTATGTAGTCTCGTGTAATTATTTCTTCCTCCGAATTGGCGGAAAGACTGTAGCTTCCGGGTAAGTCGGTAACGCGGAAGCGCACGCCGTCTTTTTGGTAGTAGCCTTCCTTCTTTTCAACCGTCTTGCCCGGCCAATTTCCGACTCGCTGGCGCGCGCCGGTAAGAGCATTAAACAGCGTGGATTTTCCGGAGTTGGGCTGACCCAAAAGAGCGATTGTCGGCTCTTTTATAAGCACATTGCTCATGCTACAACCTCCACAGCTATATCTTTGCTTTCTTCTCTGTTGAGTGCAATCACGGTATCCCTGCCGTAGAAGAGCAAAGGCAGTTTTCCCTCGTTGTGCAGCATTTCAATCTTACACCCCGGAGTGAGGCCTATAGAAACGATACGGCTGAGAAAGCGGCTGTCTCCGCACACATCAGCCACAACAGCTTTTTGACCCGTATTGACTTCGTTAAGCTTAATCACTTCACATCCTCCTTAAATCAAAGCTTTGCAAATGTCTGATAATGACACTGAAAAAACCTTGGTTAGCATAAGCTAACCTTTTGTTAGTTTATGCTAACTCTTTTCTTTCCCATTGTCAACTGTTATTTTTTCCTCAACAAATGATAATATAGAAAAAGAGCGTTGCAAATTGTCTGTTTTTGCAACGCTCCCCTGTTTTTATAAACTTTATAATGCAGCCCTTATCTCTCGTTTGCGACGAAGAAGAGCCCCAGAGTTCCCCAGCCCGTGTGCGCTCCCACAACGGGGCAGATGTAGTCGGCTCTTATGTCGGTGATGCCGTATTTCTCGGTGATGAGCTCCGAGATATACTCCACATAATCGGGGCAGGCCGCGTGGCAGATGAAAATGGTCTTCTGATTTCCTATATCATCGCCGGTTTCTTCCATCTTTTCGAAAATCGCCCTCAGCGCGCCCTTAGAGCCTCTGGCCTTGCTCACAGGGGTGAGCTTGCCCTCACTATCGCAGTGCATAACGGGCCTTATGCCCAGAATTTTGCCGGCAATGGCCGTCACGGCGTTGAGTCTGCCGCCTCTCTTAAGGTGGTTGAGGTCGTCGACAAAGAACCAGTGCCCCTGCTTATCTCTCTGCTCATAGACAAATTTTGCAAGCGTTTCTATATCTGCGTTTGTTCTCCTGCGCTCCATAACGGTTCTATAGATAAGCATACCCATGCCGCGGCAGGCGCCGAGAGAGTCGATGACTATTATCTTCGCCTCGGGAAATTCTTCTCTAAGCTCATCTGCAGCAACGCAGGCGGAATTATAGGTTGCGGAAAGTGCGCTCGAAAAACAAATGCAGAGTATGTCCTTGCCCTCGCGCAGCACCGGCCTCATGGCATCGACATATTGTTTAACATTGACTGCCGATGTTTGGCACTGTGCGCCCGCTTTAATCTTCTCGAAAAATGTTTCGGGATCCATGCCCGCATGGTCGGGAGTGTCCAGATAGGTTTTTCCCTCTATTGTGAAGCTGAGCGGAATAACCGTAACTCCGAGCTCTGAAACTTCAGCCTGGTTCAGGCTGCCGCCGCTGTCTGTCATGATGATGTAATCGCGCATTTTATCTCCCTCTATCTATACAGTATTTCAGAGCCGTCAAAGTCTTTTTCGGCCCTGATTTTTGCTTAGTATCCGTCTTTTTATATCCCGCTTTTTAAGCGAGAGAGAGGGCTCGAATTTCATAGCCTCTACCAATTATTTTATAGTAAAATCTCGCAAAATGTCAATTTCTGATTTGTCCAAAACCACCAAAAAATTTGTCGGTTTTTTGGTGGTTTTGCGGCAAATTTCCCCTTTATAAATTGACTAAAGCTTGCGTACATGTTAAAATCGGTCTTGTTGTTGAGAAAAACTTATCACTTCCTAAAAAGAGAAAAAAGGAGAGAGAATATGCTTAAAGTCATAGAAATTAAGCAAAATGTCTTTGAAGACAACAAGCGCGAAGCCGACAAGCTCCGCGCCTATCTTAAGGAGAATAAAACCTATCTTCTAAATCTCATGAGCTCCCCCGGTTCGGGCAAAACAACAACCCTGAAGCGTGTAATCGAAGGGCTCAAAAACGAGATGAGAATAGGCGTTATCGAGGCCGATATAGATTCGGACGTTGATGCCAGGGCCGTTAAAGAGGCGGGCGCAAAGGCCGTGCAGGTGCACACCGGCGGCATGTGCCATCTCACGGCCGATATGACAAGGCAGGGGCTCGACGCTCTCGGCATAGACGATGTCGATTTCTGCGTTTTAGAAAATGTCGGCAACCTAGTCTGCCCTGCCGAGTTCGATACGGGCGCCACCAAGAGCGCCATGATACTTTCGGTACCCGAGGGCGACGACAAGCCTTTAAAATATCCGCTGATGTTTGAGGTTGTCGACCTTGTTATAGTTAACAAAATCGATGCCGCCGAGTTCTTCGATTTCAGCCTCGAGCTTGTCACCGAAAGGATTCACAAACTAAATCCCGGCATCGAGATAATTTCCATCTCCGCCAAAACCGGAGAGGGCGTCGGCAAGCTGCTCGATTGGATTCGCAGCGAGGTCGAGGCGCACAACAGTTAGAACCTTTGTAAGTCGGGCCCGGCGCGGCTGAGCTCGATTTCTAATTAATTATAAGGGGTGAAGAAAGAGTAATGAGACCAATTATCATGAAGCTCGCAACCAAGATAAGCTTGGAATGCGGAACCTACACCGGCATCACCGTAAACGATCCCGAGTACAAGATTTTAGACCCTGTGCTCACCGACGAAATGGCCGAAGTCGCCATGGGTCTGCGCGTGCGCAAGCCCCGCACGGCCGAGGACGTCGCAAAAAAGGTGAAGAAGCCCTTAGACAGGGTCGAGGAGATTCTCTACCAGCTTGGAGACTACGGTGTAACCCGCTACCACTACGACAAGGAGAGGGGCTGCGATGTCTTTGTTATGCCCATTTGGGTACCCGGCATCATGGAGATGATGGTCGGCAACAAAGAGCTTGTTGAAGAATATCCTGTGATTGCCGAATGCTTTGAGGAATATACCAGAAAGCGCATAAGACCCATAACGCCCTATATCCCAGTCGGACAGGGAATGATGCGCGTTATTCCCGTGGAATCCGCTTTGGAAAATGAAAAACACGTCGGTACAAACGAGGAAATTTCGGAAATAGTCGAAAACGCAACTCGTATAGCCGTTACCGACTGCTCGTGCAGAAGGACCCGCCGGCTCATGGGCGAAGGCTGCGGACACCTTGAAAAAGACGTCTGCATCTTCTTCAACGAGGCCGCCGAGTACCATATCCGCACAGGTCACGGCCGAGAGATTGACAAAGAAGAGTGCTATGATATACTAAGGCGCTGCGAGGAGAACGGCCTTATTCACGAGGTCTCGAACCTCGACCCCGAAACGGGAAGATTCGCGGCAATCTGCAACTGCTGCGGCTGCTCCTGCTTCAGCCTCCGCATAGCCGAGTACTTCCAAACTCCCGACACGATAAGGTCCAACTACAAGGCCAATGTCGACAAAGACAAGTGCGTTGCCTGCGGACAGTGTGTTGAAAACTGTCAGGTCAACGCCCTCAAGCTCGGCCAGAAGCTCTGCGAGATTCCCAGCTTCACCGTTGCGGAGAAAACTCCCGACGACACTCTCTGGTGGTCGAGCAGGAACTTCCGCCCGAACTACAGAGAAGAGCGCGCCATCGTCGCCGAGGACGGCACGGCTCCCTGCAAGACCCACTGCCCCGCCCACATTCCCGTTCAGGGCTATCTCAAGCTTGCAGCCATGGGCCGCTACGACGAGGCTCTCCAGCTGATTCGTGAGGAAAACCCCTTCCCCGCAGTCTGCGGAAGAATCTGCCCGCGTTTCTGCGAGGAAGAGTGCACCAGAGGCAATATCGACGCTCCCGTCGCCATCGACGAGGTGAAGAAGTTCCTTGCCGAAAGAGAGCTCGACCCGAAGACACGCACCATCCCCAAGATGAAGAACATGACAGGCAAACCCTTCGAGGAAAAAGTAGCCGTCATCGGAGCCGGCCCCGCCGGACTGAGCTGCGCCTACTTTCTCGCCCTCTGGGGCTATCCCGTAACCGTCTTCGAGAAGGAAAACAAGCTGGGCGGCATGCTCACCCTCGGCATTCCCTCTTACAGACTTGCAAAAGATGTTATCGAAGCCGAGATAGACATCATCCGCGAAATGGGCGTCGAGTTTAGAACGGGCGTGGAGATAGGCAAGGACAAAACTCTCGACGAGCTGAGAGCCGAGGGCTTCAAGGCCTTCTTTGCAGGCATAGGCGCATGGAAGTCCTCTCCCATCGGCGTTCCCGGCGAGGAGCTCGAGGGCGTGTATCACGGCATAGAGTTCCTAAAAGAGCTCAACCTCGGCAGGAAGCCCAAACTTGGCAGGAGAGTTGCCGTAATAGGCGGCGGAAATGTCGCCATAGACGTTGCCCGCTCCGCCGTAAGGCTCGGAGCCGATGAGGTTTCGATAATCTATCGCCGCGGTCGCGAGGAAATGCCCGCCGCTGAAGAAGAAATTCAGGAAGCTCTCGACGAGGGCGTGAAGATCCGCTTCTTAGAGAGCCCGCTGGAAATTCTGGGTAAATGGGGCAAGGTAAGAGCCCTTAAAGTTCAGAAGATGCAGCTCTCGGAGCAGAAGGACGAGACCGGCAGATTTAAGGTCAAAGCCCTCGAGGGCAAGACCGAAGAGCTTAAGCTCGATTCCGTGATAGCCGCCATAGGCCAGTCCGCCGATTGGGGCAAGATTCTCGAGGGAAGCGCCGTGAAGACAGACAAACGCGGCTTTGCCGAGGCCGACGAGTTCACCCTTCAGACAGGCGAGAGCGATGTTTTTGTCGGCGGCGACGCCTACACCGGCCCTTCCTTCGTTATCGACGCTATCGCGGCAGGCAAGGAAGCCGCCATTTCGATTAACCGCTTCGTACACGAGGGACAGAGCCTCACGATAGGCAGACACAGAAAGAACTACTTCGAGTTCAACAAGTCCGAGGCCAAGCTAAGCGGCTTCGACCGCGCTCCCAGACAGGCTCCCCCCATAGTCGAAGGCGCAAAGAGGAAAAGGACCTTCGAGGACCTTCGCTCCGTACTCACCGAAGAACAGGTTCGCAAAGAGACCGAGCGCTGTCTCGGCTGCGGCGCCGTTGTTGTTGACAGACAGGCCTGCTTAGGCTGCGGCATCTGCACAACAAAGTGCAAGTTCGATGCAATAAGCCTTATAAAAGTCGACCACAAGCCCGGCGAAAACTACGAAAAGCTCATTCTTCGCACCGGCGAAAATGTTCTTAAGCGTGCAGGAAAACTGCTGGTAAATATTGGCAAAAAATAAGATGTAATAGGAGAATAAATTATTATGTCTATATCCTTAACGGTAATGGGTGACAGCATCTTAAAAGGCACTGTCTTCCAAGGAGGCAGATATGTAACCTACAGAGAGCCTCAGGACAATTTTGTTAAAAACACGGGACTTAAGCTCTTAAATCTCGCGCGCTTCGGAGCCACCACATTGAAGGCCCTAAAGCTCTCTCTGCCCGAGCGAATAGACAAAGAGTGCAAAAGACGCCTCTGTCTTATCGAGTACGGCTCTAACGACTGCGACTTCAACTGGGCCGAGATTGCGGAAAAGCCCGATGAAGAGCACCTTTGCTTTGTTCCCCCCGAGCAGTTTGAAGAAAACTACAGGGAGATAATAAGAAGGGTGAGGACCGCGGGAGGAGAGCCCCTCTGCGCGCTTCCCGTTCCCATAGATTCCGAGCGCTTCTTCAAGCACTTCAGCAGCCCGATAAACGGGCAGAAGCCCATACTGAATTGGCTGGGCTCGAAGAATCTAATCTACCGCTGGCAGGAAACCTATGCGCACATTGTGGCGAAGGTTGCGAAGGCCGAAATTGTGCCGCTTATAGATATTCGCACTCCGTTTTTAAGTGTACGCAAATATATGGACTACATAGGCCCCGACGGCATACACCCCACAAAGTTGGGTCAGCGCCTTATATGGGAGACATTGGAAAAGATAATTAAGCCTTTTCTCAATAATCAGACATAATAAAATTTCACACACTATGACAAGCAATTAGCAAGAGTTTATAAAAACAGGGTATGCGCCTCAACGGGTGCATACCCTGTTGCTTTTCACAAAAAGCAACAGTATGATAGGGGCTTAAGCAGAAGATGAAAAGTAAAAATAATTCTCAATTAATTGAATTCTTCACTGTATCGTTGATATAATAAAGTTCTAGACTTGGTTCTTTCTTTTCTGGAGGTATCTAATGACGACTATAAACAACGATAACCTATTTCACATGATGATTGACCGCAAGATAAGCAACGCAAGACTTCTTAATAAGTAGACAGAGATGCATAGCTGCAAAGAAATGAATGCCGCAATTATCAGCAGAACCCCAGATTGCCAAACACAAATCACCAGACTCAAAAAGATAGAGCTTTTTCTTGCTGACTTTGGTTTTTTGAACTTTGGGCGTGACTTCGTGTTCTATCCAAAGTGGATTTTATCTATTCAAAACATTGCCGTCTCCTTGGAGTTGACGATGGGCAATATTATTTCCTGCTGTGAGAGCGGATGTATTGCTGATGCCAATGCTCTCTTGCGTAAATATCGAGATGACCTATTCTTCTATCTATACATAAAAGTGTATGATTCAATCTATAAGTTTGACCAAGAAAGTCTCGGCGCAGAGAAGATGAGAAACCGGATATCCGATTGGCTTAAAAACGAGCAGAAAAATCTATATTTAAAAGAAATTTTAGAAGCTATCGAATCCGATTTTGAAATAAAGGAAGCTATAGATAAGTATCGCCTAAAATCAGCTTTTGACGATATTGGGCGTCGATTAAACAACTTTGTCCACAGTAACGGTTATGGTTTTTATAACCGCAACATAAACGCTTACCAAGGCGACGAATTCTTCCAAGAACTAAAAACCACAGTGGACGACGCGGCCTATTTAACTACTGCGTTTGTTTTCTTGCTGACATTGTGCTCTCCAGGCTCTATAGCGTCAACCGATTACATTGATTACCTTGAATGTGGCAAAACTCCGCCGGAAGAATCGCAGTATTGGGTAGCTCCATTTGTACAACGATTTCTCCAAGAAAACTGTAACCTTATCGACGAAAATGCTTATGCTTATTTGAAAGATACATGTAATATGGATTTATGATACACAAGGGGAGGCAATATGATGGAGAATAAAGTAAAAAAATCAGAGCTGTTCAAGTTTTCGTTTTGAACAGCTCTTTTTGTATATGAAATACAAGCGCAGATTCCTATCATTTTATTTCTGCCGCTCAACTATCAATTTCGAGACTCCCGAAACGGCGACAAAGAGCACTCCCGCCACCGGCCATATAATCCACGTCGCATCCCAGCGCATAGTCCAAAAGCTCCATCCGAGATAAATTGCCGTTATCAGCGCCCAATACACGCCGGAGACTAAACTCCGTTTTCCCTTAGAACGTTTTTCCGACTTGCTGAACTCGCCTTTCTGCAACAAGGCATTGTAGCTGTCGTTTACAATGCCGACTCTTATCATCATGTTTACACCGACGGCGATCAAGATAAGCAGCAGCGCAGCAAACAAGGGAGTTATGTCCTCCGGCGCCTCCAGCGCTCCGGCAACAATAATGGGAATTACAGCAAGAATACACAAAGCAACGCCGATTGCCATCCCTCTCGCAAAAACAGGCTCATAGGAACGGCTTTTCTCTTTTACCATTCCGATAACGCCGTATTCCGTTTCAAAGCTCTCTTTTTCAAGGTGCTCCATGCGGTCTTCCCGAATCCCGTGGGTGATGAACATGACCACGGCAGCCGCGATCATACAGAAAAGGAACACCGCCCCCACGCCGCCGGCCAGCGTTTCTTTAATATTAATCATGCCGCTTTTGGCCAAAACTCCCAAAACGACGACAGGGACAGGACTTGTTATGCACATCGACACAGCATTTGCTATAGCCGATGCCCCCTTTCGTTTCATATCCAAAAACTCATTCGCTTCTTCCATTGATACTCTTCGAACAGTCTCTGCTCTCTCCGTACTTTCATCTGTGTATGCGGCAGAAGTATCTTCCGGAAGCGGGTCCTCTCGGAGCAAATAGTCCGTACTTACCCCGAAGAGTTCTGCCATGAGAATCACGCTCTGCAAGTCCGGGACAGAGCGCGAGCTCTCCCATTCCGAAACGGTCTGTCCGGATACGCCCAGCTTGTCGGCAAGCTCTTCCTGCGACCATCCTTTTTTATTTCTCTCTTTTATAATTTTATTTCCCAAAGTCATTTTTTCTTCCTCCTTTACAATATATTTTTTCTTTTTAACGAAGGCTTTTAACGCTTAAAGCGTTTCCGCTTTTTTCTCCTTGTTTAAATAGAGCGACAAGAGATAGAATGCAACGCCGAAGGCTGCGATGATCAGCAGTTCACCGCCGATATCGAAATTGCTTTCGGATATCTTAAGAATCCCCTTATTGTAGTAGAACAGCGGGCTGAACTTGGCGATGTTTTGAATAAAATCCGGCAATAATTCGATTGGAAGCGTAGATCCCGACACAAACATAATAATCAGGGGAAGCGTGTTGCCAATCATTGCATTTAGCGCTTTTGTTTTGGATATTTGGTTGATTAAACCCGAGAGCAAGGCAACAACCATTGTCCATAAAAAGAGGATAAGCAAATAGAACGCTAAAGTCTGAGATTTAAACATCCCCGGAAAGAACGCCAGCAAAACAAAGCCCGTAACAAGAGCAAAGACAAGAACGGCTATAATAATTTGAGCCAGACTTATTTCCCCTTTTAGGCGGTAGGTGCTTTTGGAAGAAATTTGGTTTCGAATTTGAATGTTTTTCTTGTTGAAGCTGATGTTTAAATCTCCCAATAATTTTATGAGAATCATCATAATAACAAACCCGTAAACACCCGCAAATCCATGAAATCTCTTTTCGGTAACGTTTTGCTTGACAGAAAAGATGACCCCTGCCTTCTCGTCCAGCGCAGCGGAAAGCTTTTGTAAATCCAACTTGCCGGCATTTACCATTGCTTTGTAATAAAGCGGATACTTGTTTACAACTCTCTGCAAAAACACGCTTTGACTGTTGGTAATATCCGTAGATATTTTTAATGACGACTTGTCTGTTTCTAAGAGAGTTTCTTCCGAATCGGCCGGAATCTCGACAATTCCGTCGATAAAACGAGTGTAAAAATCCAGTTCCGCCGATTCTTGAGAATCATAATAGTAGATATTGTTTTCTTTGCCTAAGTACTCAATCAATGAATTTCCGAATTGACTGTCTTCTTTTTTAACAATTCCTATGTTTAATGTTGTTTTCGAATACGCATCTTCATAAGAACCGGCTATTAAGGTGGTAAAAACAATCAGAATTGCGACATATACAATTATCATCAGCTTATATTTTTGAGCTATTTTAATGAAGTAATAAAGTGTGTTCATGCTTTTTTCCTCCTTACGTGAAGAATAGAAATAATGATAAGAACGATGCTGTAAGCCGTTAAGAGAAGAACCGTGTTGCTGAGCGTTGAGTAATTCCCCAGCATATTCACTTTAATTAACTCATTGCTGATTATCGAAACAGGATTGAATTTGATAAGAGGCGGAAAGACCCGTTGAATTATAATTCGAATGCCGTCGCTGAACAGCCCGCTGATACCGGACATAATAAGCAATGAGCCGATAATTGCTGCTGTTTGCAGGGATTCTTTTTTTATAAGTATTCCCAAAAAGAGCCCCCATGAAATTCCGAACAAAAGAGCCGACAGAATGAGCGGGATATTGCTTATATCAGGCGAAAAGAAATGCTGTTTTAATATAAATTCCGCATAAATTACCATAATTGCGACCATAAACAATGACCATAAAAAGCTGGCAGCAACACCGATCATAACTTGCCAAGCTTTGGGTGTCGGCGATGAAACGTTTCTCAATGCGACTTTTTGTCCTCTGACAATTAATCGGTTGCCGACAGCGGCTGAAAGGTAAGCGCCGTATAGAGTAATCATTGCAAAGAGCGCGTAAAAGATGACATCGATAGGGCTGTATTTTTCGCTGCTGTTTTCCACATAGCTCCTGTTAAAATCATAGGCGTCTAGCGGCAGATTTAACGACATAATTTGCTTGGATGTGGTTAAAACTTCGTCCATTATCATTTGACTGATGCCGTTTTTGCTGATAACGAGGCTTAAATCTTCATCGACATAGGCATCGGTTTGACCCTCTTTCAGCGCCTCAAGCGCTTGATCCTTTGTCAGCATCTCTCCTTTAAACAAAGAGTTTTCGATCTTGGATTTATCAAGCGTTTCCATGTTCGGCAGCTCTTTCGGCGCTTCCACAAAGTAGAGTGGCATGAAGGCCTCTTCATGATAGGCGACAGTCGCTTTTTCGAAGTCGAACTCTTTAAATCTTATGCCGGAGAAGAAAATTGTGAAGATTGTTAAGAGCAGAAGCGGAAAAGCTATCATCCAAAACATGTTGGAATAGTTGCCTAAAAATATTTTTAATTCATATCTGATGTAAGTAAGTATTCGTTTCACTAGTCTCTCAACTCCTTACCGGTTAATTCCAGAAAGACATCGTTCAAACTGGGTACTTCCGTGTAGAGTTTTAGATAGGTCAAGCCTTTTTCTTTTAGGAACTGAACGATATCGCCGATATTGCTCTTGGGGTTGTCGAATTTCACTGTATATTCCGAATCTTTGATTGTTACATCGATGACGTGAGAGAGGTTTCTCAAATCCTTTAAGATGTCCGCATTTTCTTCCAAGAGAGTGAATTTAATAATTTCTGTCGTGATAATCGAATCTCTCAGCTCTTCATTGGTTCCGGTGATGATGTTTCGTCCCAAATCGATGATGGCGATACGGTCGCAGAGGTCTTCAACTTCTTCAAGATAGTGTGACGTATAAATTACAGTGGCTCCCTGCCGGTTGAGTTCTTTGATGCCCTCTAAGATGAAGCTTCTGCTCTGCGCATCGACTGCAACGGTCGGTTCGTCTAAAAAGATCAGTTTCGGTTCGTGCGCAATTCCGCAGGCGATGTTGAGCCGCCGCGCAAGTCCTCCCGAGAGTTTGGACGGAACAAATTTTTCGTACTTTTCCAAACCGACAAATTGAATGGCTTTTTTGACGAGTTCTTTTCTCTTCTTACTGTCACGGACATACAGTCCGCAGAAATAGTCAATGTTCTCATAGACGGTCAATTCTTCGAACAGGGCCAAGTCTTGAGGGATGTATCCGATTTTCCTTTTGATGTCATATGAATTTGCTTTTAGCTCCTGCCCGAAGACTTTGATGTCTCCCTTTTCAAAGGAATAAATCCCCAGTATGCACAGCAAGAGGGTTGTTTTTCCCGAACCGTTGGGTCCGATTAAGCCCAGAATCTCTCCCTCTCTCAACTCCAGGTTAAACGAATCCAGAGCTCGTATTTCTTTAAATTCTTTGACCAGGTTTTCTACTTTAATTACCATGTTCTCACCTCCTGGAAATTATGATACAATGAGCCTGAAAACTTGGTTAGTGAATACATTCATTATTTGAAATGACAAATGTCACAGGTTATATATGAGTAAAATAATTATTCACGTTATTGTTGCGTTAATTGTAAATATATATGAATTTGAAAGAGCTAATATCGCGACTGAATTGCTTATTTTTCAAGTTCTCTTGGGCTTTAGCTACTCCATGCTCATTAATATTATTTCGAATCAAAAAATCAAATTTGCCTTGTTTGTTCTCGGGATTCTTGCCTTGGTAATGTTTCCGCAGTTTATCTTTTTGCTGCCCCTGTTGGCGCCCAGCGCCTATTTACATTTTAATAAGCTTTCTTTTTTGATTTTCATTCCTTTCTTCGGCAATTTCCAAGCTCTTTACTTTGCCTTGGTTGTATTTATGCTCTTATGGGATATTCTTTTGGCAAGTAAAGACCTTGAGCTTGTGAGTTTGAGGACGGAAAAATATAAGCTCATTGACGATGTGAACCGTTTGTCCAAATCGATTGAGCTTTTGAGGGTCGAAAAAGAGCGGGACGAAGCAATGGCTTTGCTGGATGAAAGAAATCGCATCTCGCGTGAGATTCACGATACGGCGGGCCATACCTTGTCGGCCGCTATTTTGAATTTAAAAGCCCTATCGATGACAAGCAAGGAAGCCGAAACGAAGGAAAATCTCTTGTTGTTGAAAGAAACTCTTGAGAAAGGCCTGCAGGATATCCGCAGAGTTATGTACGATTTGAGGGACAGCTCTTTTGATTTGGAAAATAAAATCATGGAGCTCTTGGAGTCTGTTGAGAATTCAAACTTGACCTATATTGTCGATTCGAATTTGAGCTACGGCGTCAAACAGGATATTTTTGCGATTGTCAGAGAAACCTTGACGAACTATATAAAGCACTCCGACGGCGAGCACTTCAAGGTCTATTTGGTTGAGAGCGAGCAGTTTTTGGTTTTAAAAATTGAGGATGACGGCTCTGCAACAAACAAGGAATTTGAAGAAGGGCTCGGCTTGTATTCCATCAGGAAGAAGTGCGAAGAAAGAGGATGGAAGTTTAATCTTACAACAGACCGAGGTTTCGGTATTCATGTACTTATGGAGAAGGAAAAATGAGAATATTATTGGTGGATGACGATGCCCTCGTTTTAAAATCGTTGGAGATGATTTTAAAAGCCGAAGGAGTAGATGAGGTTTATACTTCAAAAAACGGCGAAGAAGCTCTTGATATTTATAAGAATTATGAGATTGATTTAGTCTTGCAGGACATTCGCTTAAAAGATGAAAACGGAATCGACATCGCAAGCAAATTATTAGAGTATGACAAAGAAGCCAAAATCATTCTTTTGACTACTTTTAAGGACGAGGAATATATCAATAAAGCAATCAAGGTCGGTGTTAAAGGCTATATTTTAAAAGACAATATCGATTCTTTGTTTCAGTCGATTCAAACGGTTATGGCCGGCAACATGGTCTTGGATTCCGAGGTGATTAAGGACATTAAGCTACTTGACCAAGCAAAAAAATCCATTGAGGATTTTGATATTACCGAACGCGAGTTGGATGTTATCAAATTGCTTGCCGAGGGGATGAACAACAAAGAGATTTCTCAGTCGCTCTATCTCAGCGAGGGTACGGTCCGCAATTACATCTCGAATCTGCTTGACAAGTTAGACCTCAGAGACCGTTCCCAGATTGTGGTTTTTTATTATAAGAACTTACACAACGAATAAACTCCATAAAAAAAGCTGCCTGTGCAGGCAGCTTTTTTAGTTTGGAATATCCGATTTTTATATGCTCTTATTATTCCGAGAAAAATTCATCCCGCACTAAATCTTGAAGAAATCTCTTTTTTAGATTCAATCCCTTCGCTTTTTCAAAGAGTTTGTATCCCTTTATATAGATTGTTCAAGATGACTGATAAAATATTAAGGACTTCATCAAATAATAAGTCACCTGCATAAGGATTATCTCTAAGATAATTCTCCCAATTTTGTTTCAAATATTCATCAACAACAATATCTTCTAAAATTTCATTATACTCTGCCATATCTTTTTGAGATTCTCTTTTTCTTGAGGTGTTTTCGATGGCCTCTTTAAGTATTTTTAAATCAATTTTCTCCTCATAGAGTTTATAAAGAATATAAACGTCGTAGAAGTCTCTCATTCTTGTATTAGCAATATTTCTTCTAATAATGGTTTCTATTTTCTCTGCTAAAATCGTTTCTAAGGGATAGGCCATCACACGAATGTGCTCGTCATCAAACATCTTTGGATATTTATAAACCGTTTCTTTAGGAGTTATAGCATCTCCGGTTGTTATATCCATCTTCATTGGATTATTTATTTTTCCATATCGAGCAGAGAAATGAACTCGGAAATTTTCATACTCGTCACTTTCTCTGATTTCTGTTAT
Organism: Candidatus Scatomorpha sp.; assembly: GCA_040765295.1. Classification (GTDB taxonomy): domain Bacteria; phylum Bacillota; class Clostridia; order Oscillospirales; family Oscillospiraceae; genus Scatomorpha. Next base: position 25,986 of record JAXGSB010000001.1, read on the forward strand.
GTCTTCAAAAACAAATTCTATACCATCACCGATATCTATAGCTAGAATTTCTTTAACTATTTTTATAATGTTTTCTTTTTCTAATGCAATACCTTTGACCGTAGTATCCATATCCATAGTTGTTCTATTGTCAATTCCTATTAAGGAAGAAATTAACAGGCCTCCTTTGATGATAAATGAATGCCTGTATTTAGATTTTTCAAGTCTTTCCAACACTCTTTCAAAAAAGTACATCTGTAAAACTTCTTGAGCATTTAAGTTTTTTGCCTTAGCTAGGTATTTTACTTTCCCTTTTATTTGTTCACTTGATATCATGTAAGCACCTCAATATATTTTCTGACTTTGTCTTCGACTTTTAATTTTCCGGCATACTTGATTAACTTTCTGGTATTAACTTTTTCTTCTGAGAAATATCGCTTAATAGCAGCGGTAAAAATTTGAGGATCAATTTTATTTTTATCCTTAATCAAATCACAAATACATCTTTCTACGTCATATAGCAGAATTTCACTACCTAAAGGACTCTGTCCTTTTTCTTTTCCTAATTCTAAAACTTCCTCTTTTACATAATGGACAATCAAATTATCATGCCTTTTTTTTAGTCTCGAAGCATTATAGCCTTGAGGTAAGGTAATGTGAATTTGAGAAGGAACCCTGTCAGACAAATCATGAAAATACAAAGCTGTGTGGTATGAGAAAATAAGTTTTTCGCTCTTGTTTTGTATCAAGGCGTACTCATCTATAATTTCATTTTTTAGTGCATATAGACCGTGACTAACTCGGTCAATGATATCTTCACTTGCAAGATAGGAAAGTCTGAAACGATTAATTCCATTTTTTTCTGCATCACTAACCGAAATCATTCCTTTTTCATCGGAAATTTTTTCTAAAATACATTTTTCTTCCATAATCTGTCTCCCCCTTTTCTCAACTTTCGTGCTTTAATTATATATTATTAAAGTGCGAATGTAAACAGCTTCTTGAGTATAAATTGGGGCATTAAGTTTTTTCGATTATCATTCACTCTTATTCCGAGAAAATTTCATCTCGCACTAAATCTTGAAGAAATCTCTTTTTTAGATTCAATCCCTTCGCTTTTTCAAAGAGCTTGTACCCCTCTTTTTGGCAGGCGGGGCAGGCTTTTCTCGGGATGGTAATTCCCATAAGCGAGGCTCCCCTGTCGTTCCAAGATTGAATCGAATCCACCCCCGGGCAGTTCGGGCACGGTCTGAACTCCTGAACCTGCGACTCGAAAATTCCGGCAGTGTCATAGTAAACTTGGCGATTTCTCTTTACTGAAGATTTACCCTCAAAGAGCTTTCTTCCGAGAGCTTCTTTGTTTTGCCAAATATTCAGAACTTTTTCGGAAATTTTTTTCACTTCCTCAGTAACCCTATCCGACTGCTTCCATTTTCCAAGGTGATAATCGGGTTCCACAACAGATGAATAGTCAAGTCCCGCCATGGCGAGAATAATTCCTGTATTCACATACGGCAGTGCGCCCTGAATCGAGTATCCGCCTTCTAAAACGGCGATGTCGGGATTTAGGCGGCTGTTGAGCTTGGCGTAGCCTTGAGCGGAAAAATTCATGTTTGTAAGGGGGTCGGTATAGTGATTGTCCTGCCCCGCCGAGTTTATGATGATATCCGGCTTATAGTCCTCGAGTATGGGGAGAACTGTGTTCTCGAGCACATATTGAAATCCCTCGTCTCCTGTGTTCGGCGGGAGCGGTATGTTGACATTGTAGCCGAATGCGGACGGACCGCCGAGGTCTTCTATCGGCCCCGTTCCGGGGTAGAGAGTTCTTCCGTCCTGATGAAAAGAGATGAAGAGCGTGTCGGGATCGTTCCAATATATGTCTTCCGTCCCGTCTCCGTGATGACAGTCGGTATCCACAACGGCAACCCTCATGTCGCCGTATTTCTGCCGCGCATAAGCGAGGCCGACGGCTTCGATATTTGCGATGCAAAAACCCCTGTCGCCGTAAACTACGCGCTGTGCATGGTGTCCAGGCGGCCTCACGAGCGCAAATGACTTGTCCGTTTCCTTCCCTAAAACCGCATCAAATGCGCGCATAACTCCGCCCGCCGCAATAAAATGCGACTCCGTAAGCAGTTTTTCACTGCTCGGATAAGAAAAATGGACGCGGTCGATGTCTTTTTTTGTCGCTATCAGAGGATTAAAAAAATGAATTCCCTCCACATCCTCTATCCCTTCCTCGAGCAGCTGGTCCTGCGTGTAGAGCAGTCTCTCTTCTCTTTCGGGATGGGTGGGCGAGATTGCCCAGTCGAAGGCGGGAAAAAGTATAAGTCCGAGTTCGTTTTTTGCTTTCATCATCTTTCCTCCTTCCTGTTTGCTATGAGTCCGGGTTTATTCTGAGCCTTCACCCTGATGTTTTTGTCCGCTCTATATCCCTTGACCATGTTGAAGCTGCTCGCCTCAACAATTTCGGCTCCCGAAACATCCGCCGAAAGGCCCATGGCCTCGCCGGCAAGCCTCACCTCATCCAAGGCGCGCTTTTTCGCATCTTCAAGCTCATAATATTTATTGATTCTCTCATAAACGCCTGTCTCCGGGATAGAGAGAATTTCTCTGTCGGTGTCGGCAATGAGATTAACTTCCACCGTAGGCCTTGCCAAAGCGGCGCCGATTGCATTGGCAATTTCATGATTTACGGGGTATTCCACCGGCATATTAAGCTCTTTCTCCAAGTATTTTGAAAGCACTTTGGCCGGCCCCCCTATTATGCCGACCGACTGCGGTTTTACAGTTCTGTCGGCTAAGAGCTCTCTTATCGTATACACGGGACTTGCGTTGATCTTATTGAGAGTGCTTTCAACAGTTTCTCTTATAGCCTTGCAGAATTTATCTATAATCATCTCGGCAAATTTCTCGGGAGGCATTTGAATTTCTTTCGCCACACTCTCCAGTGCCTCGGCGCTCTCAGATTCATGCTCGGCTTCCATAGCCCCGAGATAGACAAGGGCGTCGGTGGGTGTGAGATGTTTTCCGCCGAAGGCGACTGCGTGCCCCTTTCTCTCCGGGCCGATTTTTACTTTTCCCTCTTCTGTGCGGACATGGCTGTCTCCGCCCAAGCCGACAGATGCGCTGTAAATAGCGCGCACCAGCGTTTTGTGTCCGCCGATTTCGATACCCGAAGGCTCAAAAACGGGTACACCGTCCACGAGAAAAAACAAATCCGTCGTAGTTCCGCCAATGTCGAGAAGACAGCAATCCGTCTCTTTCTCTTCTAAAAGGGCTATCATTCCCATAAGGCTTGCGGCAGGGCCCGAAAGTATGGTCTCGACGGGCTTTTCTATGGCGCCTTCCAGATTTATAGTCCCTCCGTCGGCCTTTAGGATATAGACCGGCGCGCCGATTCCTTCGCGCTTCAGAGCCTCTTCCATATTTTCCGCAAATGCTTTAAATGTGGAGTGGACTGCGGCGTTGAGGTAGGATGTCCGAACTCTCCTCGGAAAATTGAGTTTTCCGGAAACAGTGTGACCCATGGTAATCTCTCTAAAATCATCCCGCAGATACTCGGCCGCCCGCTTTTCGAAATCGGGGTTTCGAGTCGAGAACTTTCCGACAAGCGCAACGGCATCCACAGAGTTTTTAAGAAAGTCCTCTTTGATTTTCGAAAATTCATCTGCGCCTTCACGGCTTACCGGTATGCCTCTGTGATCCACACTGCCCGTGACATCTGCCACATGCTCACCCAAATTTTCGAACTGCCATTTTAGGCCCGGACCCCTCTGCAATATGACTCCCACTTTGGAAATTCTGTTTTCCACTATGGCGTTGGTCGAAACTGTTGTGCTCAGCTGAATTCTCCGTATCTCTTCTTTTTCTATTCCCTGAAGGAGCTCTTTTATACAACTCAAAATACTGTGAAAGTAATCTTCCCTATCCACGGGCCGCTTGATTTGCCTTATAATTTGCCCTTCACACAGAGCGACTCCGTCGATATTGGTGCCGCCCATATCTATGCCTATAATCAAGGTCTTACCTCCTTTTAAAAGCAAACTAAAATCTCAAACTATCATACTTATAAACTTATCACAAAAATGCAAAAGGAAGAAGGGCTTATTCGGGAGTTTTTGCTCCTTTTATATCTCCATAACTTTTTCTATGAGTCTCACGGCTTCCTCAACGCCGTTTTCCTCTTTAATCTTGGCCGAAATTAACTCCGCGTTCTTTATCTTTTCCTCATATGTGCTTTGCATTTCCAATATTGCGTTAGTTATTGAAGCCTCGCTCAAATCTTTGGATTTTAAGGGTTTTGTTGCAACATCGATATTGTGCCCATTGTGAACATGGCAATCTTTTTCATTTTTTTGCTCCTTCAATGCAGAATAAAAATCGCCGCCGAAAAATCTCAGCAGCGATTATAATAATTTGTTCTCTTTTATTTTTTCTTCGGGAAAAGTATTGTAATCTCCGTACCTTTGCCCGGCTCACTTTCGAGCCTCACTTCGGCATTTAAGCAGGCCGCGGCATGCTTGACTATCGAGAGCCCCAAGCCCGTGCCCTCCGTCTTCTTCGAGTGACTCTTATCAACTCTATAAAAGCGCTCGAACACCCTGTCTTTATCTTCTGCCGATATGCCTATACCCGTATCGGAAATCTTGAGTACGGCCTTTTCGTTCTCGGATTTTAGACTTACGTTTACGCTGCCGCCCTCGACATTGTATTTTATGGCATTTTCAATCAGATTTGCCGCAATTTCCTGCGCCAAGCCGGGAACGCCCTCAATAATGCAGGGCTCCAGCTCCAGCTCGAGTCTTATATCTCTCTCCTCAGCGCTGTCTCGGAGCTGCTCTGCGGCATCCTTCACAAGCTCGGAGAGTTCAAAGTTCTCTTTTGGCAGGTTTCTGCCTTCGTCCAGTTTAGAAAGCTCTATTATGTCTTCAATAAGCTCCAAGAGCCGCCTGCCTTCCTCCTCGATATACCAAAGAAAGCGCTCACTGTCCTCGGGCTTTACCAACTTGTTTCTCATGAGCTCGGCGCTCGCTATTATGGAGGTGAGAGGCGTTTTGAGCTCGTGCGAAACATTGGCCGAAAATTCCCGCCTGCTCTGCTCGGCAAGTTCACGCTCGGAAACATCGATGATGAGGATCAAAAGGCCGAGGGTTTCGCCCTCGCTCTCGATGCGGCTCAAGTCGAATCTGAGGCTTTTTCCGTTTCTCACTTCTTTAAGCGCAGAATACCCTGTTTCATAGGCCTCGTCCAGAGCGGCGTTGAGATCTAAGCTTCTGTCTACCTGCAAAAAGTTCTCGCCTTTCGGATTTTCTTCCACGCCGAAAACCTTCATAGCGGAGGGGTTAATGCTCAGAAGCTCCTTTTTATCGTTTAGAAGCACCAGGCCCTCTCTCATGTTTTCACTTATGTGGTTAAACTCGTCGGCGCTCTGCCTGAGCTTTACAAGCTGTTCTTCAACCCTTTCGTTGAGGCGGTGGAGCCTGAGAAGGAAGGGTGAAAGTTCCTCATAGGTGTCGTTCTCAAGAGGATGCTCCAAATCGACCTCGTCGAGAGGAGCTACTATGCTTTTTGCCATGCTCTTAGCAACCACCAGAGCTACCAGCGCAACTATGAGCGCTGCAAGCAGGAAGAGCGGCAACAGCCCCCGCACCACTGCCGATACAGTCGAATAGCTCACCGAAATTCTGAGAACTTCGCCGTTTTTCAGCTTAACGGCGTGATAGATTGTCTTATCCAGGCGCGTCGTAGAGTAGCGCGAACTCGAGCCTTCGCCGTATAAAAGCGCCTCTTTTACTTCCTTGCGCTCGGCATGGTTTTCCATGCTCTCGGCCTCGACCTTGGAGTCGTATAAAACTCTTCCGTCGGGATCTATGAGCGTCAGCCGCAGCTCGTCTACTTCCAGTTTTTGCAGATATTCCTCTCCGCACTCCTCAACAGCCGCCGCAGCAAGCCTCAGCTCTCCCCGCAACTTTTGTTCCTGCACTGAGCCAAAATGCTTATATGTGAAGAACGTGGCCATTAAAAGGCCCAAAATCACGGCTATGAGTGAGGAAAAAAGAATTGAGCGAAAAATTTTTTTGGTCACTCTTCCTTCTCCATTCTGTAGCCCACATTGCGCACGGTTTTAATGTATGAGCCTGCCTTTCCAAGCTTTTTGCGCAGGGTGCGTATGTGCATATCTACGGTCCTTGTCTCTCCCGTATAGTCCATATTCCAAACATCGGAAAAAAGCTGTTCCCGTGTGAAAGCAAGACCCGGGCGCAGCATAAAGAGCCTTAAAAGCTCGAACTCTTTAAAGGTAAGCTCCACCCTCTCGCCTTGTACGGTAACTATCCGCTCCTCGGGAGAAAGGACAATCTCGCCCAGCTCAAGCTTCTCGCCGGGCATGTTCGGCCTTGCTCGGCGCAGAACCGCCTTCACTCTCGAGACGAGTTCCATCACTCCGAAGGGCTTTACAACATAGTCGTCGGCGCCCAGATCGAGGCTTTGGATTTTATCATATTCACTGCCCTTGGCGGTCGCCATTATCACGGGAATATCCCTATAGTCTATAGAAGCTCTCATTTTTCTAAGCAGCTCCACCCCGTCTGTACCGGGGAGCATTATATCCAGAATGACGAGCTCCGGTTTCTCCTCCTCCATAGCCGTCCAAAAACTTGCGCCATCCTCGAAGCCCATGGCTTTAAAGCCCGTGGATCTCAGGGCATAAAGCTCGATTTCTCTTATGGCAACATCGTCTTCAACACAGTAAATCATGAGTCTTTCTCCCTGATCATTCCTGCGACAGTATAGGCTACCCACTCGGCAATATTGACCGCGTGGTCTCCGATGCGCTCGAAGTACTTGGCTATCATAAGCAAGTCGAGAGCAAAGCTTCCCTCCGAGGGGTTGTCGGCTATCATGTTAATAAGGTTGTTTTTTACCGTTTCAAAGTAATCGTCCACAACATCGTCATAGGCTATCACCGCTTCGGCGAGATCTATGTCGCGCTTGACATAGGCATCAACGCTCTCCGTTACCATCTTTATGGTGGCCTCGGCCATTTTGCGTATGTTGTAGTGTTCCTCGGCCGTGCGGCCGCCCAAATAGACGACTATCTCGGCTATATCTTCGGCCTGATCCCCTATACGTTCCATGTCGGTCACCATTTTATAGGCTGCCGTTATCTGTCTGAGGTCGCTTGCCACAGGCTGCTGCTGCATTAAGATTCTGGTGCAGAGCCCCTCAATCAGCCGCTCTTTTTCGTCTATTCTCAAGTCCAGCGGCGCTACTTTTGCCGCTATTTCGATATCACCTTCGCTGAGAGCCGTAGCGGCAAGCGCTATGGCCTCTTCGCAGAGAGCTCCCATTTCTATCATTTCATTATTGAGTTCGGAGAGCTGATCATCCAGCTGTCTTCTCATTATCCAAACCTCCCTGTGATGTATTCCTCTGTGCGCTTATCGACAGGCTTGGAGAAGATTTCGGTTGTATCTCCAGCCTCTATAAGGTCGCCCAAGAGGAAGAAGGCCGTTTTGTCCGAAATTCTGACTGCCTGCTGCATATTGTGAGTTACTATAACAATAGTGTACTTCTCTTTGAGCGAAATAGCAAGTTCTTCTATTTTTGCAGTAGAAATCGGGTCGAGCGCGCTGGTCGGCTCGTCCATAAGCAAAACTTGGGGCTGAACAGCCAGCGCTCTGGCTATGCAAAGACGTTGCTGCTGACCGCCGGAGAGGCCGAGGGCGTTCTTTTTCAGCCTGTCTTTTACCTCGTCCCATATCGCCGCATCCTTGAGGGAGCGTTCAACTATCTCGTCCAGCTTCACCCTTGCAGTTTCGCCGTGGGTGCGCGGCCCGTATGCCACATTGTCATAAATGCTCATAGGGAAGGGGTTCGGTTTTTGGAACACCATGCCTATGTCGCGGCGGAGCGTATTCACGTTCACGCCCGGAGCATAGATGTCCTCACCTCTGTAACACACCTCACCCGTGATTTTTACATTGGGGATAAGGTCGTTCATGCGGTTAAGTGTTTTTAAAAAGGTGGACTTACCGCAGCCCGAGGGGCCTATTAGAGCCGTGATGGCGTTATTTTCTATTTCAAGGCTTACATCTTTGAGCGCCTGTGTACTGCCGTACCAAAGACAGAGATCCTTTGTGCTTATTATACTCATATCTAATTCTACCTCTTCAGCTTTTTCCCGACAACCGCAACCGAGAAATTAATTAAAATCGTGAGCAGCATAAGTATAGCCGCTATAGCAAAGGCAACGTCGAATTCTCCCTGCTCCTTGGCGTAGACATAGAGAGCAACCGTGAGCGTTGCGCCAGCACTTTTGAGACCCTTGAAAAATCCGTTTATCGCGTGGGCGAAACCCGCTGTGAAGAGAAGAGCTGCCGATTCGCCGACAATTCTGCCCACAGTGAGTATGCAGCCCGTGGCTATACCGTCGACACAGCTGGGGAGCACAACCGTCCTTATCACTCGCCATTTTCCCGCTCCCAAGGCGAAAGCACCCTCGCGGTAGCTTTGCGGAACTGTTTTAAGACTTTCCTGCGTGGTCCTCATTATCGTCGGAAGATTCATGATGACAAGAGTGAGGGCTCCCGCCAAAATCGAGGTTTGAAGACCCCAGAATCCACAGAAAAAAAGCATCCCGACAAGACCGTAGATTATTGAGGGTATGCCTGAAAGTGTTTCGGCGGCATACTCTATTATTGAAACAATCCTTTTATTGCTCGCATATTCATTCAGATAAACAGCGGCGCCCACTCCCAAGGGAAGAACAAAAAAGAGCGTAGCAATTATGATATACAGAGTGTTCAATATGTTCGGCAATATGCCTATGTTTTCTTCGAGATAGCTGGGAGCAGTGGAAAGAAGATTCCATGTGACATGGGGAAGCCCCTTTACGAGGACATAGACCACTATGGCGATTAAGATTGCCGCCGTTATAAAGATCGACAGCCACATGAGAGCCGTCATAAATCCGGCATAGAATCTGCGTTTGGGACTTAGTTCTGATTTCAGCATACTATCCCTCCTTTTTTCCCCTGAGGAAGAGGTTTAATGATGCATTTATAAGCATGATAAAAAGATATAAAACCAAGGCAATGGAAAACAGCGCTCTGCGCTGCAAGCCTGAGGAATAGGCCATCTCGCTCGCAACTGCGGTGGTGAGAAAACGTACGCTCGCAAAAAGCGAAGGCATGTTTGCAACGTTTCCCGAAACCATCATGACCGCCATCGCCTCTCCTATAGCTCTGCCGACTCCGAGGATGACGGCCGTGGCGATTCCGCTTTTTGCCGCCGGAACCGAAACTCTGAAGCAGGTCTCGATTTTTGTGGCGCCGAGGGCCAGTGACGCTTCCTCATACTCGGCAGGCACCGCTTCCAAGGCGGTTATCGAAACCTTTATAATCGAGGGCAGTATCATTATGGTTAGAACAACAATTGCGGAAAGAAGTCCGGCCCCGTCGGGAACGTTAAAGATTTTCCGCACAAGCGGAACCAGTACCATCATACCGACAAGACCATAGACAACCGAGGGTATGCCCGCCAGCAGGCTCACCGCCTCTTCCATTATCCTCTTAAACTTGGGCGGCGCAAGTTTTGCCAGATAGACCGCCGCAAAGAAGCCTATGGGCACACCGAGAATCACGGCTCCGCCCGTGCCGTAGATGCTGCTTAGAATAAACGGCAGAATACCGAAACTCGGTTCTGCTGCCGTGGACGCCCACTTTGTGCCGAAAAGAAACTTCACGAGCCCAATCTCGCGGATTGCGGGTAAGCCCGATATTATCAAATAGACCGTAATAAGAAGAACGCAGCCCACAGTCACCAGCCCGAGTATCAGAAAAATCCCATGTATTATTTTTTCAATTACTTCCTTATTTTTCATTCATATACCCAAACCTAAAAATGGCTCCCGGGCGGCTTTTTCCGAGCCGCCCAAGGAGCTCTCCTGCTTTTATCTATCCTGCATTAAGCGGCGGGAACTACGCCAGCCTTCTTGAATATTTCAGCAACATCGCCGGATGTGATGTAGTCAAAGAATGCCTGCGCAACTTCGCTGAGTTCCTTGCCCTCTACTGTGACGAGGACGAAGGGACGCTGAACCTTGTAGCTGCCGTCTTTGACTGTGTCGTCACTGGGAACAACTCCGTCGACCTTGAGGGCCTTGACAGTGTCCTTAACAGAGGCGAGGGATGCATATCCAATGGCGTCGGGGTTTCCTGCAACAGTGGTGATGACGTCGCCTGTGGAGGTGAGTTCCTGCCTGTAGGCGCACTTGTCCTTGGTGCCTGTTATAGACTCGAATCCGTCTCTCGTTCCCGAGCCCGCCTCGCGGCCGATTACAACTATCTCAGCGTCTGCGCCGCCGACTTCCTTCCAGTTTTTAATCTCGCCTGTGTAGATACCGGCTATCTGCTCCAAGCTCAGATCTTCAACCTTGTTGTCGGGGCTGACTATAATTGCGATGCCGTCAAGCGCCAGAACGGTTCCCTTGAGACCGTCTTTCTTCTCTTCGTCCTTTAAGGCTCTGCTTGAAAGACCGATGTCGCAGCGGCCTTCCTTAACTGCCGTGATGCCCGAGCCGGAGCCTGTGGGGTTATAGGTGAAAGTTACGCCCTTGTTGAGGTTCATAAAGGACTCGCCGAGAGCTCCGATGAGCTTCTCCATCGAGGTCGAGCCGTCGGTCGCAACAGTGCCGCTGAGCTCCTTGGGCTCTTCTGCGGGCTTTTCAGCTGCGGGCTCTGCGGGTTTCTCTGCGGGCTTCTCTGCGCCGCAGGCCGAAAGCATACCGAGAGCAAGCAAAAATACCAAAATAATGCTTAGTGTTTTTTTCATTTCGTTTATCTCTCCTTCAGATTTTTTCTTATTTTGCAGACTCTAACTGCAGATTCGATTATATAGGCGCTATGTAAAGTCAAAAAGGGGGCGTTTGTAAAATCCTTGTAAGGTTTTTTACAGCTCGAAAGGTGTATGAGTTTGCATTCTGCCAAGTACTCCTTTATGCAAAGGGCAAAGTCTCGCCCTTGCGTGCGGGGTGTAAAACTGCTATAATTTTTGTGACTTTGCGGCCGATTCCTCGGCCCGCTCCGACTTACTACATACATATTTGGAGTGATACATATGAAAACATTTTTATTCCCCGAGGGCTTCGAACTGGGCGTTGCTTCCGCCGCCACTCAGGTGGACGGAGACTGCAAAAACAGCAACTGGTATGACTGGTATTTAAACGGACACATAAAAGACTCATCCGACCCCGACATTGCGACCCGTCACCGCGAATTTCTCGAGGAAGACACTGCTCTCATGGCCTCGATGGGAATTCGCCACTACCGTTTCGGACTCGAGTGGGCCAGGATAGAGCCCGAGGAAGGCGTTTTCTCGGATGAAGAGTTTGAGAAAGTGCGTGAAGAACTGGAGCTTCTGCGCAAAAACAATATATCGGTGCTGCTCACCATACACCATTTTTCAAATCCCCTTTGGTTTGAGAAGAGCGGCGGCTTTTTAAGGCGCGACTGCGTAGATATATTCCTCAGGCTCTGTGAAAAGGTAGTCGAAAATCTCGGAGACCTTGTGAGCGAATATATAACGATAAACGAGCCCAATGTCTACGCCGTCAACGGCTATATGACCGGAGTTTTCCCTCCGGGTGAAACCTGTCTTGTAAAAACTCTGCGAATTATCGAAAACATGGGAAAGTGTCACAGAGAGGCCTATAAGCTCATACACCACAAGCGCTATCAGATGGGCTGCTTTGACACCAAGGTGAGTTTTGCCCATCACATGCGGAGCTTCGCCCCCCTCGACGAGAAAAACCCCCTGCACCGTCTTGCCGCCCGAGTCTCGGAACACTACTTCCAGACACAGCTTCAAAAATCCTATCTCTTAGGGACCGGACGCGACTGGGGCTGCTTTGCCGATTTTCTGGCGCTCAACTACTATTCCCGCACGGCCTCCAGCGGTCTGGCCGACGGCGTTTTCCCGGGTACACCTATAAACGACCTCGGCTGGGAGATATACCCCGAGGGCATAGTCGAGTGCGCAAGGAAACTTCACGAGCTTTGCCCCGAGCTCCCCATATACATAACCGAAAACGGCACGGCCGACAACAACGACCTCTTCAGGCGGCGCTATTTATATGAACACATAAAGGCGCTTTGCTTTAGCTCGCTGCCCGTTACGCGCTACTATCACTGGTGCTTTGTGGACAACTTCGAGTGGTGCGAGGGTTTTTCGGCGCGCTTCGGCCTTGTTTGGCTCGATACCGAAACAATGGAGCGCAAAATCAAGAAGAGCGGCGAGTTTTTCACACAAATGATAGCCGAAAAGGGCGTCACCGAGGAAATGGCCGAGGCCGCCTTGGGAGAGGAGTATCGTGTTGGATAATAAGTGGTGGAAAGAGCGTATTATATATCAGATATACCCTATGAGCTTTTACGATACGAACGGCGACGGAATAGGCGACCTTCCCGGCATTATTGAGAGACTGCCCTACTTAAAATCGCTCGGCATCGGGGCGCTTTGGCTCTCTCCGCCCTATCCCTCTCCAAACAGAGATAACGGCTACGACATAAGCGACTACTGCGATATTCACGAAAACTACGGCAGCTTAGATGACATGGACGAGCTTATTAAAAAGGCGGAAGAGCTGGACATAAAAATAATCCTCGACCTTGTCATTAACCACACATCCGACCGGCACGAGTGGTTCCAAAAAAGCCGCCGAAGAATAGAGCCCTACACCGACTACTATATCTGGCACCCGGGCAAGGACGGAAAAAAGCCCTCGAACTGGGGCAGCTTTTTCGGCGAGGACTGCTGGGAGTTCGACGATCTTCGCGGAGAATACTATCTCCACCTCTTTGCCAAGGAGCAGCCGGACTTAAACTATAAAAACGAAGCCGTTATAAACGCCGTTCAGGATGTGATGCGCTTTTGGCTTAATAGAGGCGTTGCGGGTTTTCGCTGCGATGTCATAAACATTCTGTATAAAAACACCCTTGAAGACGGAAAATGGAAGCCCGCGCTCACCGGAAGCGAGCACTACATCTCGACCAAGGGAGTTCACAAACTCTTAAACCGTTTTAACCGCGAGGTGTTTACGCCTTATAATTGCTACACCGTGGGCGAAACGGTCTTTGTAACGCCCGAGATGGCAAACGACCTCGTCGCCCCCGAGAGGGCCGAGCTCGACACGGTTTTCTCCTTCGAGCATATGGAAACCGACTGCTTCTTTGTAAAGTGGTTCCTCCGTCCCTTTTCTCCCGACCGCTTTTTCAAGACGCTCACAAAGTGGCAAAACGCCTTGGACTGGAACACTCTTTACTTCGAAAACCACGACCAGCCCCGCAGCGTTTCCCGCTTCGGCGACGACAAGCGCTATCACGCCGAGAGCGCAAAGGCTCTTGCCACCCTGCTTCTCTCTCTTAGAGGCACACCCTTTATATTCCAAGGGCAGGAGATAGGCATGACGAACTTCGATTTTGAGAACATGGACAAGGTCAGAGATATAGAATCGCACAACATTTGGAAATTGAGCGGTAAGCTCCGCTTTCCCAAAAAACTGCGCTGGGAAATGATAAGGCTTAAAAGCCGCGATAACGCAAGAACTCCAATGCAGTGGAGCGTATCGGAAAACGGCGGCTTCACTAGCGGCGAACCTTGGATTTCGGTAAACAGCAATTTTAAGGAAATCAATGTAGAAAATCAGAAGGACGATAAAAAATCAGTTTTGACATACTATAAAAAGCTAATCGCCATAAGAAACGAGAGTCCTGTTTTAAAGAGCGGAAGCTTTGCCGAGCTCTACAGAAGCGGCGGAGTCTACGCCTTTTTGCGCGAGTATGAGGGCGAGCGTCTCATAACGGCAATAAATCTGACGAATAAGATTAAAAACGCTCCCGTTTCGGGCGAAGCGCTTATCTCGAACTACGAAAAGAGCTACATATACGGGAAATTATATCCGTATGAGGCCGCCATAATAAGGGGGTAGAGCTTTGGAGAGCATTAAAAGCAAAGACAGAGTCTTTCTTCTAAACACACAAAAAAGCTCCTATATGCTCATGGTAAATGAGTACGGGCATATAGAGCAGCTTCACTACGGCAGGCCCGTGCAGCTCGAAGACTATGAGGCACTTCGATATAAGCGCACCATGCCCTACGGCTCACAGGTGATGTACACGCCGGAGGATCAAATTTATTGCCTCGACAATGTGCCCCTAAACTGGTCGGGTATAGGCAAGGGCGATTTCAGAATCCCCCCTGCCGAGCTCATAATGCCCGACGGCTCTTTCACCTACGACTTTTTATATGAAAGTTTTGAAATTTTGCCGGGAACTTATTCGGCAAAAGGGCTTCCCTGCGCCTATGCCGAGAACGAGAATGAGGCGCAAACGCTGGTATTGCACTTAAAAGAAAAAGTTTATGCTATTCGCCTGAGGCTTATATACACCGTTTTTTATAAAACGAATGTCATAACAAGAAGAGCTGAAATTGAAAACGGCGAAAGTAAGCCCCTCAATATACGCCGCATGATGAGCATGCTCATAGATTTACCGAACCGCGATTTTAAGATGGTCACCTTCGACGGCGACTGGATAAGAGAGGCAAACCGCTCCGACAGAAAGCTGATGCCCGGCTGCTTTGTGAACGAGAGCAGCACCGGAGCATCCTCAAACCGCCACAACCCCGGGGTTTTACTTGCCTCCGAAAACACAAGCGAAGACTTCGGCGAGGCTTACGGCTTCAATCTCATATACAGCGGAAACCACTACACGGCGGCCGAACTCTGCCCCCGCGGCATGGTTCGCGTTATATCGGGAATTAACCCACTTTGTTTTTCGTGGACACTGGAAAAAGGCGGGATTTTCGAAACGCCCGAGGCTGTTTTGACATATTCCGCCGAGGGCTTCAACGGCATGAGCCGCAATTTCCACGATTTTATAAACGCCCACATTGTCTCGGGCGAGTGGAAGGGAAAAGAGCGGCCTGTTCTCATAAACAACTGGGAATCGAATTTTTTTGATTTCTCCCGCCGCAGTCTTTTGCGTCTGGCGCGGCGGGCAAAAGAGCTGGGCGTCGAACTCTTTGTTCTCGACGATGGCTGGTTCGGGGCCCGAAACAACGACAAGGCGGGTCTCGGCGACTACGACGTAAACTTGAAAAAACTCCCCGGCGGCATAAGTTCGCTCGCAAAAGAAATTACATCAATGGGCCTTATGTTCGGGCTTTGGTTCGAGCCCGAGTGCGTGAACGAAGACAGCGAGCTCTACCGAGCGCACCCCGAGTATGCCGTGCGGCACCCTAACCGCCCTCACAGTCTCGGACGAAATCAGCTGGTACTGAACCTCACAATGCCCGAAGTGCGAGACTACATAGTCGAAAACGTCGGAAAAGTTCTCGACAGCGCGGAGATCTCCTATGTGAAATGGGATATGAACCGCCACATGAGCGATATGTACACCGAAACTTGCCCTATGGGAGAGTTTTTCCACCGCTACACACTCGGCCTCTACGAGGTCTTGGAACGCATCTTCCGCCCGCGGCCGCAGATACTGCTCGAGAGCTGTTCCTCGGGAGGAAACCGCTTCGACCTCGGTATGCTGCGCTATTCCCCGCAGATATGGGCCTCGGACAATACCGACCCGATAGAACGCCTGCGTATACAAAAGGGACTTTCCTATCTCTATCCCCAGTCTGCAATGGGCGCTCATGTTTCACAGTCCCCCCATATGCAGACTCTGCGAAGCACCCCGCTTTCAACCCGCTTTAATGTTGCCTGCTTCGGGGCTTTCGGCTATGAGCTCGACTTGGACGAGCTCTCCTACATCGAAAAGAAGCAGGTCAAAGAGCAGATAGCTTTTTATAAAGAGCACAGAAAAACTTTGCAATTCGGCGATTTTTACCGCTACGACTCATTGCCGCCCAACAGGGACGCTTTTTCCGCTTCGGAAAAAGACGGCTCGGGCGCTGTTTTAAGCCTTGTTCAAACACAGGTGATAGCGGCACCCGAGAACGAACTCGTTAAAGTCAAAGGGCTCTTGCCGAATCTGCGCTACAAGCTTAAGGCGGTTTCGCAAAAGGTAGGCATCTCCCGCTTCGGCGGACTTTTGAAGCATGTTTTCCCCATCGCTCTGCGCGCCGACGGATTTGTTCTCCGCACGGCAAACAGGGTTTACGCGCTCACCGACGGGCCTTTAGAGCTGATCGCTACGGGCTCTGCGCTTAAAAGCGGCGTGCCTATAAACAATCAGTTTATAGGCACCGGATACCACAAAGATCTTCGCCTTTGGGGCGATTTCGGCTCACAAATATATACAGTAATGCCCCTCAATACTTATTCGGGGCACAGGGAGGCTTAATATGAACAAGCTTGACAGAAGAAACATGATATTTTTCGGCCTGGGAACAGTCGGCCGAGACATGTTCTATGCTTTCGAGGCAAACGCGCTTATATACTATCTCTCGAACGTACTCGACCTTCCCATCGGAGTTTACCTTGCAACAAGCCTGGTGTTTACGGTGCTTAGAATCTTCGACGCGCTGAACGACCCCTTCATGGGTCTTATTATCGACAACAGCCGCTCAAAATACGGCAAGTTTAAGCCGCCCATGCTCTTGGGCGCTATCGTCGGCGCAATCTTCTACCTTGTTCTCTTCACCGATTTCGGCATCCGCAACTACTGGTTTGTCGTCATCTTCGGCGGCGCCTACCTTCTTTGGGATATTTTCTACGGCCTCAACGACATCGCCTATTGGTCCATGCTCCCCTCGCTCAGCCTTGACCAGAAGGTGCGTGAGAAAATGGGCGCCTTTGCAAGAATTTGCGCAAATGTCGGCATGTTTGCCATCATGGTGGGTTGGATGCCCATAACAAACGCTCTGGGCAACACTCCCGGCGCCTGGTTCACGGTTGCTCTCACTGTAACCGTTTTAATGATTCTCTTCCAGCTTTTCACCGTCTTCGGCGTCAAAGAGAAGCACCAAATGTTCAAACAGGACGAGGAAAAAACCTCTCTGCGTGAGATGTGGCACATACTCACACATAACGACCAGCTTTTGTGGACAACTCTTTCTATGTCTCTCTTTATGATAGGCTATATGACCACGACCACCATCTCCCCCTACTACATGCAGTATGTTTTCGGGAATGCGGATATGTACGCCGTGCTTGCCGCCGTCGTCGGCGTGGCTCAGCTTTCGGCGCTTGGCATTTTTTCATCCGTTTCAAAGCGCCTTTCAAGAGAAAATTTTTACCTTTATTCCACAATACTTGTGGCGGCGGGCTACGGCGTATTTATGTTTGCCGATGGAAACCTGCCGCTTATAGTAGTAGCCGCGCTCCTTCTTTTTGTGGGACAGGCCTTCATACAGCTTCTCATGCTCATGTTCCTCTCCGACACCATAGAATACGGCCAGTGGAAGCTTGGTCGCCGCAACGAGAGTTTAACTCTCTCCGTTCAGCCGCTTATAAACAAGATCGGCGGGGCCATATCTATGGGCTTTGTCAGCATATCCTTGGTGTGGGCGGGCATAAAGACAGGGGATGTCGCAGCCGTCAGCATAGACGATAGCGGCAAACTTATCGTAAAGCTTGTTATGCTTATTATTCCTCTGATTTTTATTGTTGCAGGCTACTTGATTTACCGCAGCAAGTATAAGATAGATAAAAAAATGTACGACAATATACTTGCCGAACTCCACGAAAGAGGCGAACTGCATCTCGATAAGGAGTTTGACGTTTAGTCGTTTTCCTCAATATATCGTGCTAATTTAATAGTTAGGAACAGGAGCTGCAAAAGAAATTTGCAGCTCCGGATTCTTTATGCAAAAACGCAGATTTTTAATTGCTTACAAAACCGCTTGACAGTTTGAACGGCGTTCAAGTATAATGAATTTGAACGTTGTTCAAACAGGAGGTCGCTATGGAAAACAATATGCAAAACAATTTGGATATAAAAGAAAAAATCATCAGCGCCACAATCGCTTTAATCAACCGTTCAGACGGCTTGGTGGAAAATATTACCATGCGGGAGATTGCTCAAAAGGCCGATGTCGCCGTCGGGCTTATAAACTATCACTTCGGCTCAAAAAAGAATCTTATTGAAATTTGTGTCCAGCGAATTATCTCTCATATCATGGAGAATTTTTCCAAAACTGCCGATTCGACGAATAAAGAAGATGCCGCAGACAATAATAAGTCGGATATGGCATCTTTCACCGCTAGCGTTTTTACGTTTCTTAAAAATAATCCTGAGATATCGAAAATTTCTATGCTGAGCGACCTCTCACGCCCGAATATAAAAAGCAACTCTTCTGTGAGCTGCAGAGCCATTTTTAAAGCGATTCCGGATACGGAGACAGAAGATATAAGGAAGATAAAGGCGTTTATGCTCTTATCTGCGATTCAATCCGCTTTTTTGAACCGTCAAATCGGCAGTGAGCTTTTAGGTTTTAATCTGAACTGTGAAAGTGATTATAAGCGCTTTTTCCGTCTTGTGACGGAGATTCTGAACATTTAATAGAAAGCAATAACTCAGGTACAAAGGAAATATAGTTAAAACAGGAGAATACCAAGATGACAAAGAGAGAAGGAAAGACCGGAAAGGGGAAAATGAAACACATTTTATACATCCTATTGGGGACCCTTGCCTTGTATTTTTTAATTCAAGGCATACGATGTGCTATCGGATTGAATGAAGCTGAAGAAAAACTGAATTCATATGAAGTAAAAACAGCGGACTTGTCTTACGGTCCGGTGAGCTATGTCGATGTGGGTGAAGGCGAGGTTATTTTATCCGTCCACGGTATTTTCGGCGGGTATGATCAGGCATATGACAGTGTAAAAAACAGAATATCAAAGAACCGATTGCTCGCCCCTTCGCGATTCGGCTATCTCGGTTCCGCCGTGAAGGGGAAAGGCACACCCGAAGAACAAGCCGCCGCCTTTAAAGAACTGCTTGACTATTTGGAGATTGATAGGGTCTTTGTTTTGGCAACATCCGCAGGGGGTACTCCCGCTATTCGTTTTGCGCTGGATTATCCGAAACGCGTCAAGGGCTTAATCCTGTTTTGTTCGGCGATGCCCGTAAACGAAAAGCCGGAGAGCTTCCTTGAGTATCAGGCGCCACCCGAACCGCTGCTGTCCGACTATGCTATGTATTTGATCAGTCCGCTTATGCCCGCTCTAATGGGTATGCCCTCCGAGACAGTAGAGACGATTCTCCCAATCTCCGAAAGAAAAACCGGCGTTATTTTAGACGGCAAGCTCACAAATCCGGACATGGAAAGAAATTTTGAGCAGTATCCGATAGAAGAATTAAAAGTGCCTGTCCTTATTCTCCACTCTGAAGACGACCCTGTTGCAAGCTTCGAGAAAGTCGAAAGCGTAAGGCGCCGATTTCCCAATCTCACGCTTGTCACTTTCCCCGACGGCGGACATATGATGACGGGACACGGCGAAGAAATCGACAAAGCGCTCGAAAATTTTCTTAGTCTATACAAGTAATATATTGTATCAGAGCCGAGGTTGTTGATAAAATAATATGGGCGTTTCGGAAAACCGATTACAGCTTTCGAATGTGCCGCAAACTATAAAACACTAAACAAAGAGGACTTAAATATGGATAAAAAACTTAAGACTGTCATAGCAGTGGGAACAGGCGTGTTGTTGCTTGCAGGCGCCGTCGGTGTTTTTGCATATAGGAACATGAGCTATGATATGTTAAACGTGAACTTTTTAGAAAAAAAAGGGTTTTAAACTTGGCTTTAGCGAAAACATCGCCAAATTAGATGACGGCTCGGAAATATGTTATCTTGAAGGCCCGAACAACGGCCCGAGCCTCCTCTTGCTTCACGGACAGCAGGTAAGCTCTTACGACTACGCAAAGGTGCTGCCTAAATTGTCAAAAGAATTTCATGTTTATGCCCTCGATTACTACGGTCACGGACATTCATCGAAAAACCCCGAAAAGTACAAGGCGACGATTATAGGAGATGATATTATCTGGTTTCTCGAAAATGTCATCAAAGAAAAAGCCTATGTTTCAGGTCACTCCTCGGGGGCCTTGCTTGCGGCTTATGTTGCCTCAAAAGCGCCCGAGCTTGCTATAGCCACCGTTTTGGAAGACGGGCCTTTCTTCTCAACGCTTCCGGGAAGAGCGGAAAAAACCATTTCATGGCTGGGATTTAAAAGCATGAATGATTATCTCAATCAAGATGAAATTAAAAGCTTTGTTGAATACTCTTTAGAGAATGACTATATGCAGGAATTTTTCAACGAAAAAGGTCCGCAGCTCTGGGACAAGATGATAAAAAATCCCGCCTTAAAATACTTAGATAAGCATCCCGGGGAAATACCCAAAATTTGGTTCTATCCGCCTGAGCTGGGAATAAACAGCATTTACGTTATGAGCGCCAATATGCAGGACGGAACAAGCAACTATGATTTGAGATTCGGCGTGACTTTTTATGATTTTTCATGGTTTGAAGGTTTTGAGCTTGAAGAAATTTTGAAAAACATAAAGTCGCCCACTGTTGTTATGCATGTGGCGCCCAACGAGCTGACCGCGCCCGGATATTACGACAAAAACGGCATTTTACTCGCCGCGATGGACGAGAAAGACGCGCAGAAAGTAGTCGACTTAATAGAAAACAGCAAATACGTCGGCGGTTTCAAATCCGCTCACGATATACACGCAGAACTGCCCGATGAATATATTGAAGTCCTGCTTAATCTGAAAAATGAAATAGAATCGAACTCTCATACAGAGAAGTGATTTTATAAAAACCTATATGAAAGAGCGCTGTAAATTATCTTAATTTGCAGCGCCCTCTTCTTTTGGCCCCTTAGAGACAATATAGCAAAGGCTCCCTTTAAAGGGAGCCTTTACAGAGGGCTGACTAAATTTGTCGGAGTTTGTAAACTACTTATACTGGTCTATCATCCTTTGAAATGCCGGCAACGAGCGGCGGATCATAGCGTTAGACACACAGTAGGATGCGCGCAGATAGCCCGGACATCCGAAAGGATCTCCCGGTACCAAGAGGAGATTCTGCTCAAACTTTGCTTTTTCCGAGAACGCTATGGCATCGCCGCCCGGAGCTTTTATAAATAAATAGAAGGCGCCGTCAGGCATTGCGCATGTATAGCCCATCTTTGTAAGCTCGGTGTAAAGGAGCTTGCGGTTATCGTCATAGGCTTTCAGGTCGGGCTTCTCATTGACACAGCGCTCTATTACCATCTGCATTAGAGTCGGCGCGCAGACGTGACCCGATATGCGGGATGCCCCTGAGATTGCGGCATAGAGTTCCTTGCCGTAGTCCACACAGTCCGGAACGCAGATATATCCTATTCTCTCGCCGGGCAGTGAAAGCGACTTGGAGTAGGAATAGCACACCACGGTGTTTCTGTATATATTCGGAATAAAGCTGACTTTAGCATCTCCATAAACCAGCTCTCTGTAAGGCTCGTCAGAGATGATATATATGGGATGACCGTATTCCTTGCCCTTCTTGTCGAGCATTTCCCCCAGATCTTTTAATGTTTCTTCCGTATAAACTACGCCCGACGGGTTGTTGGGCGAGTTTACTATAACCCCAACCGTGTTCTTGTTTATCAGCTTTTCCATTGCGACTAAGTCAATTTGGAACTCCCCGACATCCGCAGGAACCAGCACAAACTTTCCGCCGTTGGCCTCTACAAAGGGCTTGTATTCGGGGAAGTAAGGAGCAATGACAATAACTTCACTGTCCTTGTTCCTAAGAAGAGCCTTAATCACCGCAATAAGGCTGGGGGCCGCTCCGCAGGTCATAAATAAATTCGACGCCTTAATTTCCATGCTATATCTCTTAGTCAGGTTCTCAGCTATGGCCGCCCTGACGCTCTCAATACCTGCATCTTTGGAATAGCCGTGAATCTTTATAGAGTCCACGCTTGCAAGGATGTCCTTTATAGCATCCTCAACGGCCTTCGGAGCCGGTATGCTTGGATTTCCGATGGAGTAATCGTAAACATTCTCGGCGCCGATCTTTGCGGCCTGTTCCATTCCGTAGGCAAAGAGCTGTCTAATCCCCGAGGGGGCAATACCCAGCTGATATGCAGTTTCGTTAAACATCTCATTCTCCTTTCTTGCTTTAGTGCATTGCTTTAAAAATTATATGAGAGAAATCCTAACATAAGTCTCAAATATTGGCAAGAAAAATCTTTGTATAGTCGTTCTGCAATCCCCCCCCTTTTTTCTTGACTTATGTTTGACCGCGCTGCGCTTTGTAAGACTAAACAAGGCTCTTCTTTTTAAAAGCAGAGCCTTGTTTCTCAAGAGGGCTTTATTAAATTTTCTTGTATTTCAGGCGGCTGAGACTTAACTCGAATCTTAAAGTTTTTATTCTCATCACAGAAGACTATTTTACAGATTTTCGTTCCTTAAGAAAAATAAAGCTCACAGCGCCAACTACAAGAAGCATCGTACTGAAAATCAAAATGTGTAATGTGTCGGCGGGGTAAGGAGCTATCCGCCCTTGTTTGAAAATGAGCATGGATAAATACCCGCTTATCATGGAAATCGGCATAAACGCAACGCCGAGTATGTTAAGCCAATCGACATAAAAGGGAGCTGATTCTGCCGTCAGGAATTTTCCGATAAAATAAGCTGCGACTCCAACGGCTTGAATGATCATTGAACCCCAGACCGCTTCCATTGTTTGCTCTTCATGCCAGCTGCCAAACGCTGCAAATAATCCGATAAAAACGAAAGCCGTTGACGCCACATAAAGCGCCTTTGATGCAAGCTCTCTGCCTTTTTGTTCCTTATCTGCTGCCGGCTCGATACCCTTGAGAATGTAGTCTGTTGTTACTCCAAACAAGTCGCTCATAATAATGATCTTTTCCAAGTCAGGTATACTTTGTTCACTCTCCCATTTGGAAACAGCTTGTCTTGAAACACCCACTTTGTCCGCAAGAGCCTCTTGAGAGATTCCCTTTGTTTTTCTAAGATATTGTATTCTGTCTGCCATATTCATTTGCCGGTTCTCCTTTCCTTTTGTGCCGTTATTATGCCATTTGTATCGGTTGCATAACCACCAAGCGCTCATGGAACTTTGTCAACCAGCGGTTGCAATGCAGCTGCAAACGAAAATTTCAATCATCATACCAACCAGACAATCGGCTCTCGGGGAACGAAATTGTGCCGCCCCAAGCATGATTATACGACACTGTTTCCTCGCCGCAGATGTATTTTTCTCGAAACCGCAAGTCCTAAAGTTTTGCCTTGTAAAGTTCCGGCATTATATTTCCCTCACGAATTTCCTCACTTATGCTCTCCGATGATTTTCTCCATCCAAATCATATTGTAAAAGCGGCCAAACTTATATCCGCATTTATTAAAGACTCCGACTTTTTTATACCCGAGATGTTTATGAAACTGCTCGCTTTTTCTTGTCAGATACTCATCATCCTCCACGGGGTCGCCAATACAGGCGTACAGGTTTAAGATGCCTTTACTCTTTAATAAAAGCTCCAGCGCCTCATAAAGTTTGCGCCCGTAGCCTCGGCCTCTCGCCGCTTTGTCGATATATATGGTCATTTCACATGAATGTTCATAGGCCTTCCGTCCGACAAAGGCCCCCGCATAAGCATAACCTTGAACTACGCCGTCCTCTTCCGCAATAAGATAGGGATATTTTTCCATTGTACGCAACATGCGATTTTTAAAATTCTCAAGCGCAGGAACATCGCATTCAAAAGAAATAGCCGTGTTTTCAACGTAATAGGCGTATATTTCAAGTATTCTTTCGGCGTCTTCTATTCTTGCATTGCGAATTATCACAAACTTCACCCCAAAACTCTAATTTTGCTCTCTTCATCTTTTCTTTAAATATTACATCATAACGCATATAAATTATTAACTCGCGGGCTATTTTATAATATTAATATTTTTAAATCCATATAATTTAAAGAATGCTTTTGTTGTTTTTCTATTGCATTGTAAAAAATCTCGAACCGTATTTACACAGCTTATCTGTTTAATCATAACCACCGGCTAAGCTGGTGGTTTGCACACGCCCTATAAGGGCTTATTACCAGCAGCGCCTGATGGCGCATCGAATGATTTGCCAATCGCACTAATTTCCCAACACCGCTAAAGCGGCTCTGACCGCTTTAGCGGTTATTTGTTTCCTTTTACCGGCTTACCCGTAAACGAATCTATATATTCTTTTAAACTTAGTTGATCATTGACCTGATCTTCTTGTATTTGACGTCGTATATACTCCTCTATGCGTTTTGCATTTTTTCCCACTGTATCAACGTAGTAACCCCTACACCAAAAATGTCGATTACCGTATTTATACTTCAAATTTGCATGACGATCGAATATCATTAAGGCACTCTTTCCTTTTAGATAGCCCATTATTTCACTCACACTAAATTTCGGGGGTATTCTCACTAGCATATGCACATGATCTCTACATAACTCTGCTTCGATTATTTCGATTCCTTTTCTTTCGCACAAATCTCTTAAGATTTTTCCAATATCTACCTTTAGTTTTCCATATATCTCTTGTCGACGATACTTTGGGGCAAACACTAGGTGATATTTACACTCCCAGCGTGTATGTGATAAACTATTCTTATCCATGGATAGAACCTCCTTTGTTTCTTTCTTTGATTGGCAAATCTAAAGAAAGTATATCACTGGAGGTTTTTTACTTTAAGCTAAAGCTTCTTTCATTCCACCTGCATAGCAGGTGGTTTATTGATTTCAAATGTCGAAGACATTTGAAATCGCACTAAAGTGCTACAAAGAACTCCGGCTCCTCTTTCTCAGAGAAGCCGGAGATAAAGGATTCTTAATATCTGCCCTAAATTATGAGGCCAGAGCAACTTGCATTGCTTTTTCGGATATTTCAGCGGGCACATTGGCTTTTTCGAGTGCGCTCTCAATCTTATCTTTTGCACTCTCTTTCATAAGTTCTAAGCTGCGTTTAACCAGTTCTCTATCATCAAGCACTATAATCAAGTTTTGATTGTCTTCTATATCTTGTTGTAAACTTCTAATTTGATTATATGCTTCAATATAGAGCCAGTCGTTTTCAACCGTATTTAGCCCCATCTCAAAAAGTCCAAGGTCTTGAACCCTATTTATAAACTCTTTTGAAGACAATCTATCAAAAACAGAATCCCACTTGTTGTGGGACATGTGCCACCACTTTTCGCGTGATATGTACCACTTCTCGCCGTCGTCAAGAGCTTCCTTGTTTTCGAAATAATATATTTCATCAAAATATCTTATGGAAGCCGAAAACATTGATGCCAAAGAGAGTATAGAAAAAAGAAGTTGTTTTCTATTGCTCGAAACACCGGACAGGAAAGTGTCGATAAGTAATTCCAGTACATTGTATTCTCCGTCAACAAGTGTCCTCATCTGTTCTTCTGTATAAGGCTTTTGCGTTTTTCTGCAATCGAGCATGTTTGAATGCTCTGAAAGAATTTTTCTGAGTTCATATGTTACATAAATACCTTGGCCTTCTTTGTACAATTCTACGACCTCGGCAATCTGCTTGCTCATCCCTTCAATTTTCACATACATTATTGCAAAACCTGCAATAGTGGCACAAAGGTTGAGGCCGTTCAAAAGCAGATTAAACTGGCTCAGCTTAGAAAGATCATTGAATAACTCTAGGCTCTTCTCAGACAAATCCTTGTTTTCAACAAAAAAATTAACAACCTCTTGCATTATTTCTTTGTTCTCAGACTTCTTGGCCTCGTCAAGAAAAACATTGTAGAAAGTTTCGATTGTGCCATTCTCGTTCCTTACAATTAATTCCAAGTATCCTTTTTTATTCAAAAATCTTTTGAGTTCATCTATTGTATTAATTACAACCTGCTCTGCCATATCAATACTTTCCTTCCACTTCTTTGCTCTTCATGTAAAAGAACATAATAACCGTGATAACAAATGTGCTTCTATCTGATTTATAGGGGTCTATTGCTTCAAACCTAGGTTTTTTCCCGAGTAAAATTGTTTCTTCTCGCATAGCCTTAATTATTTCTGCCAAACTCAGGTTTTTTAAAGCGTAATCAAAATCTTTTATCTTCTTGAAATTGTTTTTGATTATCGACATATATAAGCAGAACACTATTCTTGAGTAATCAAGCAGACCCTGCATCGGGTCATCTCTGTTTTCTCTAATAACACTGATTTCTTCATAATACTTTCTTGCGCGCGGAATCGGCGGTTTTTCTCTGTTTTTTCTTTGTTTTGGCTCTTGCGCTATTCTTTCTTTGATTATGGAGTCAAAATCATTGACATATTTTTCAACTGTCTTATCAAAGTCTCTATTAGTCTTTATTTCGACTTTTTCAAAATAATCGCAAAGTTTTTCTGCAAAACCCAAAACTGTAAACTCTTCTTTTTTTATTATCGACAAAGGAATGAATTCATACGCTAGAAGAATCTCTTTCAGATAATGAAATAACTCTGTGTCCAGACCCGTAATCGTAGTGCGCACAAAATCAACATAGTTCATATTATCATTCTCCTCTAGCAATTTTTTATTTTTATTATAAAACTTATCAAGTTTTCAACTTATAACTCATTCTATAACAATTGTGTTCTTAAAGCTATATAATTTATATGAAACTCCTAATATTTTTCTCTCGCACCACAAACAGCTCCTAACCAGCGCGGCAAATTTCTGATATCCAGCTGTGCCATCACTTTTATCAATATAAAAACATAAAAAAAGAGGACTATAGCTCGCTACAGTCCCTTGTTCTGTTATTCGCCTCGGCAAATCAGCTCTTTTTTATAAGCGGGAATCTAAGCTGCGCCTTGAAGAGGTCGCCGTCTATCGATATTTCCAGCTTTCCGCCCTGCAGCTCCGCCATGCTCTTGGCTATCGCAAGTCCGAGCCCGTTTCCTTCGCTGCTTCTCGCGCTGTCGCCGCGGGTAAAGCGCTCCATAAGCTCGCTCGGGTCTATGTCGAGGCTCTCTCTCGAGGTGTTCTTAAAGCTTATAAGCGCTTCGTCTTTTTCTTCTTCAAGACTTAAATACACTCTGGTGCCGCCTTGGGCATATTTTGAAATATTGCTCATCAGATTATCGAAGATGCGGAGCATTCTCCTGCCGTCGGCCATGATGAAGAGCTCCTTCTCGGGCTTTTTTGTTATGAGCGTGAGCTCCGAGGCGTTTAGCTTATCTTCATATTCTCCCGCCGCCTGCGTTATAAAGACGGATGCGTCGCAGGGCGAGAGATTTACCTCTAAGTTGCCGCTCTGAGCCTTCCAGGCCTCGACAATGTCGTCAGTAAGGCGGCTCAAGCGCTCGGACTGTCTGCGCAAAACGGCTGCGTATTCCCTGATTTTTTCGTTATCCGTTTCCTCTTCGCTTATCAGCATCGAATAGTTGATTATCGAGGTGAGCGGGGTTTTTATATCGTGCGAAACATTGCTTATAAGCTCCGTTTTCATACGCTCGCTCTTTGTTCTGGCATCAACCGCCTTCGATATTCCGATTGCGGCGCTGTTCAGGTTCTCGCCGTGCTTTTTAAGGTCGCCTATCATCCTCTTGGTGTTCGTCACATAACTGAGGTCACCCTCGGCCAGGGCCTCGCCGCCTTTTTTAAGTCTTTTAAGCATGAGGGCAAGGTATAAAACAGCCGGAATTATTATGAGTTTTTCGAGGAAGAAATACAGTACTATAATATCTCCACCCGCATTCAATCCCACGCCTATAAATATAAGCTCAACAAAGCTTATGCCGAAAACTATAAGCGCCGTTTTCCATACAAGCGGAATATTTCTGAAACCAGAGACGATAAGGCGGCAAGTCCCTCTTATAACTCTCCAAATAAAGCTGAGGCAGATAAACCAGAGGCTCTTTTTAATGAGCGTCTTTTGCTTTATGCGGGCAGCGGCGCTCATGCAAAGCCCCAAAATCACCGAAACACCGAAGGCTCCGCCAAAGAACAAGATTACAAGAGCTATCGTCAGCTCTCTCATGCCGCTCAGATTAACTCCGCCCAGTCCCGCAACAAAAGGCACGGGTATACAGCAGGTCAGAACAAAGATAACATCAAAGGGGATGAAATTAAGCGCTCCGGGGACAATTTCTTCAGTTCCCGGCCTTCTGCCCGAAACCGACATAAGCAAGACAAAGCTGAAGATTGCAATCAATAGCGAGCCCGCCATTATCCAATAGACAGCAAAGCGCATAGAATAGGCAAGGTGAACAAGGCTTTTCATAAATGAAACTTCACTGTTTGCCAAGGCCTCTTCTTTTAACTTAACTTGAAGCTTGAGATAAAGCCCCTGCTCGCTCGGTTCCCCGGGCTTTGCTTCCATCATGCCCGAAAAGTAAAGTCTACCTTCCTCCGACTTTTCGATAAATAAAACATAAGTGTAATCCCACTTCTCAACCGAGGCGGCTCCTTCCAAGGCCATGAGTTCCCTTTCGGAGGAACTTAGGAGCTTAAAATCAATCTCGCTGTTTTCAAAATTATCTGTTTTTGCGGCGGATATGATTGACTCCTCCACCAGCTTAAGCAAAGCGGCATCGTCTAAATATTTCAGCGGGTTTTCCCGCTCGGGCGACGTCGTCGGTTGCGGCGCAAAGTCGCCGTAGCTCGGGTCAAGCTGCGCATTTGCATAGGCAATTATGCTTTGAGCTTGCTGTGTTACCTTATCGAAAACTATGCGGGATACAAAATCATTAAAAATTTCCCGCTCCGATTTTTTATAAAAAATCGCGTCGCCGTAGTCGTTATATACAATCGCCGCAAGGCTCGATCCTAAAAATCCCCCTATCGAGATAGCGCAGATTATAAAAAGCAGCGTCTTTCCGATTGTCGTTCTTAAAAAATCCTTCATATTTCTCTTTCCTTTTGAATCTTATAACCCTGTCCGAATACCAGCCTTATATGCTTTGGCTCGGCGGGGTTAATCTCGAGCTTTTCTCTAAGGTGCCGTATGTGTACGGCCACCGTGTTCTCGCTCCCATAGGGCTTTTCTTTCCAAACCTCGAGATAAATTTCCTCGGGCGAGAAAACCCTGCCGGGGTTCGAGATTAAAAGCTTTAGAATGTCATACTCCTTTGGGGTGAGCGAAACGCTCTCTCCGTCGACTTTGACTTCCTTACGCCTGTCGTCAAGCTCAATCGCGCCGACGGCAAAGACTTCGGGTTTCACGACTCCGCTTCCCAGTCTGAGGTACCTTCTGAGCTGCGAGCGGACTCTCGCCGTGACCTCTAAGGGGTTGAAGGGCTTTGTTATGTAGTCATCGGCGCCCACATTGAGGCCGAGGACCTTGTCGGCATCCTCGCTCTTGGCCGTAAGGAGAATTATCGGGACAGGGCTTATCTGCCTGATCTTTGCCGTGGCGGTTATGCCGTCCATAAGAGGCATCATGATATCGAGCAAAAGAAGGTGTATATCCTCTTTTTCGATAATCTCTATCGCCTCTTTGCCGTTGAAGGCTTCGAAGAGCTTATACTCCGGATCGCTCAGATAAATCTTGAGCGCGTTAACTATATCTCTGTCGTCGTCGCAAATCAGTATGTTCGGCATTTATTAGCCCCCTTCGCTTTTAATTATAGGTCACAGGTATTTTAAGTAGTAGTGGGAAAGAGTTTAAGATTTTATTAAGATTTGGGTTTTTGAGAATTTCGCAGCTCAAGTTATGTCGCAGGCAATTCCGTTGCGCCTTAAAACCGTTATCATATATCTCTTTTGATATTTCAGCTTAACATAGCGCATAACTTTATTGTAATAAATAGGATTGGCCGCTCCGCCGAGAACTCCCACGACAGGGATTCCCTGTACAAATTTTAAAATCAGCATATCCACTGCAAAAGCACCGCTTGTTTTTTGAATCTGTGCCTCCAAATCATCACCGACCGACGGTATCACCTCGAACATAGAGTCAACCCTTGCATCTTTTTCTGCAAAGTCGGGTCCTTTTGTAAGAGCCGCTTCCATCATACACAGTATGAACAGCCGTTCCTCGGAGCTATCGTAGCGAAAGCCGTAACTCAAGGCGGTTTGATATATACCCTTGAGCAGCATTCCGACAAACAGAACAATATCCGGCAAACCGATACCGAGCGCTCCGAGGCCGAGTCCTTCCACAGTTGTAAGCAGCGTATTTGCCGCACCGAATCTGTCGGCATTTCGCTTGAGCTTTCTCAGCTCCTTGCGGCTGCACTTGACCCTAACCGCATAGTCTTGAACGGAATGCGATTCTTCCATGTCTCGGCGGTTGTAGGTTTTTTCTATGACGCTTACACCTTTTGTGAATACCAGTGAAAACGCCTTGCCGAACGCCGCTTGCAAGCTCTGATAAACCTTCTCGGGAACTTTTTCTTCCAATTCGGTCTTCCAGCGAGGCAGCTTGGCATCTATCATCTTTTGCTTTAGCTGCGCTTCCTTTTTTAATACGGCATCAAACTCCCTTTTGAAAGTCTCACGCTTTCTTTCGTTTTTCTGAAAAATTGCCACTATCTTTCTGCTTATCCTTTCTATTTTGTCAAATTCCGATTTATCCGTAAATTTTATTATGATTCCGATATTTTAGTTGTTTCAAAAAGACTAATCACAAAATATAAAGCTTTCGTCACGAAAAACCTGAGTTTTCTATATATTTTCCATCATCCAATTATCTAAAAATTCCTTCTGCTCCTGCGTATGAAACCAATGTTCACCGTCTGCCATAACAGTTAATTTTGCATTTGTTTTCTTGGCAAAATTTGCAACGGTATCCAAGCTCATCATGCCGTCTTTTTCTCCGTAAAGAATACAGGTTGGCGTATTCCAGGTTAAGGGATTTTCTCTGACATAGGAAAGATACTTCCATGTCAGTGTTTCACAATACGGAGTATCTATCTCCTTTTTCTCTTCGAGCTCTTTTTCCGTTACATTTGCAAGCTTCATTATATCCAATATGAATCTTTCCATATCTACGATGGGAGAAATAAAATACGCTTTTTTTATAGCTTTATCAGCCAGAGCCGTCATGGAATAAAATGCTCCGATGCTGTTAGCTATTAGTATTATTTGATCATACTTTTCACCGACAAGATTAAAAAAGCCGACAAACTCCTCTTTGGCATCCCAGGGATATCTTGATTTATAGTCGAAACCGATAACATCATATTCATCATCAAAAAATTTGCTGTAATACCCTGCCTCATCTGCATACCCGTCTTTTCCGTGGATATATATAACCGCTTTTTTCATTTAGTATTACCCGTCCAATTTTATTTTATCGTAATAACAATCTTTTTATCAGGCTTCAATCAACCCCTCTCTTTTAAAAGTTACTTTTCCGTTCATCATGGTCATAAGCGCCTGAATATTTTTGATATCATCCGGCTCTGCCTCATACGGGTCGTCTGACAGAATAACCAAATCGGCATAATAGCCGACTTCGAGCCTGCCCAATCTGTCTTCCATGCGCACGGCATGGGCAGAGGCTTCGCTGTAATTAGCCAAGGCTTCCGCCACGCTCACTTTTTCGGAAGGCGCAAAACCTTCAGGCGGATTTCCGTTTAAATCTTTTCGCACAACGGCGCAATAAAGGCACTCGAGCGGATTCGGGTCTTCAATCGGCGCATCGCTGCCGTATGAGCTGCGCGCCCCCAAGTCCATTTGCGTTTTAAATGCATAAGAAGTCGCCGCAAGCTCTTTTCCCACACGCTCTTCCAAAATGTGCATATCATAGTGCAGGAAAATTGGCTGATAAAACACATGCAAATTGTGTTCCGCCGTTTTCTTAAGAAGCTCAAAGTCCGTAATCTGATGATGAATAAGGCCCGAGCGCAGGGGATTGCCCGCATCGTTAATCTCGGCCATGACATCTATCGTCTGCGAAATTGCGCCGTCGCCGATGGCATGCACAACGAGCGGCAGATTGTGCTTTTTGGCGATAAGCCCCAAGGCTTTCATTTTTTCATTTGGAAGCGTGTCCACTCCGCAGCTCGTCGGGTCATCGTGATAAGGGCGGCGCAGAAGCGCAGTCCGCGCGCCCAGCGAGCCGTCTTTATATAATTTCAGCGCAGAAAGCCGGTGTCTTTCGGAAAAAGCTTCACTTTTTGCCTGTTCTTGCAAAAACAGCTCCAAAGCCTCTTCGTCATCATATGTGAACTGATGAAACACCCGCACTTTAAGCTCGCCGCTTTTATCTAAACGGCTCAGAACACCGATAACTTTATCACAATTTTCTTCATATAAATCGTTGGTCTGAACGGCGGTAATCCCCAAGGCGCTCACATAGTCCATTGCTTTGCGGTAATACTGCTCAATCTCCGCCTCGCTCAAGTCCGGAAAAATGCTCTGAACGCAGTCCAAGGCCGTTTCATAAAGAATGCCGTTCGGCGCGCCCTCGGCATCGCGCAGAAAAACACCGCTTTCGGGGTCGGGCGTTTCATTGGTAATGCCGGCCATCTCGAGAGCTTTGGAGTTGGCAACCCCTATATGTCCGCACACGCGCATCAGCAATATGGGCCTATCGGCGCAAATCCTGTCCAAGTCGTCCTTTGTCGGGATGACGGGCCCGTCTGTGAAATAGTCCTGATTCCACCCTCTGCCGATAATATGGTCTTTTTCCGGATTCTCTACGATATACTTGAGGCCCAATCTCACAATATCCTCAACGCCTTTAGCCTCTTGCAGGCGCAAAATCGAGAGCATCCGCCCGATGCCGAGCAGGTGCATATGCGAATCGTGAAATCCTGCGACCACGGTTTTGCCTTGCGCGTCAATCTCCCGCTCCACCTGCGCGGTGTCATCAAAGCCGACTATTTTATCGTCCTCAATAGTGATGCTGTGTTTTATGCCCTGCGGCGTATAAATTTTGGCGTTTTTTATTACGGTTTTCATAGATTTTCCCTTTAATATCCGACATGTTCCGAATTTCCTCATTGAGAAGATATCTTACCATAAAAAAAGCCGAACGCAGAGTCTTTTCGCATTCGACTTTCTGTTTGTGAGCATTATTATGCTATACAAAATTTTCTTACAGAAACAGTGTTTATAAAAAGTATTCCAAATTAATATCTCTCATTTTGCCTCTATAAACTACGTTTTGGCTGAAATCGTTTAAAACTTCCATCGGATGAACCATTTGAAGCTGTTTATCAAACTCATAAATCTCGCTTTCCGACAAAGTATACGCCACAAATTCCATGCAAGTTCTTCTGTGGCGTTTGGACTCGACTGCTTTGCCAAGCAAAAGGCTGAAAATTAATGTCAAATAGTTGTAGCCGTACCTTTTTTTACTGTTGATATGCTCGTCCAAAATTGCATCCACTTTTTCCGCTTTTTCTTCTTCCGCTTCAAAGGCCAAAACGATGCAGTCGGTATCGGGAAATAAGGCGTATGTTCCCTTGTTAAATTCCTCTTTCACAAAGCATCCCGGAAAAGGGAGTCTTGGCCACCTTCTCGCAAAAGACCAAAAAACGGGAAAATACTTGTCCGTAGTTATGGCGCTGTGATTATACGGCTGTTTTGTGTACCATTTAATACCTCTTGAAAAAAGCGTGCCGGTTTGTGAAATAAGTATGTATATCTTTCTCATGTCTCTTTTGCCTTAATATTATGAGTGTCTTTCTGTTTAATATTATATTAAATCCTCTGCAAACTCACAAGTTCTATCATAAATCTTAAATATCTATATCAAATTTGACATCATACTCAGCGCAGTATCGCAGCGGCTTTGGCCGCTGCGATAGCGTTTATTTATGAGTTCTTTGATTCAGCGGTCCAGGTTTGCGTAGAGAAGGGCGGTGCTGCAGGTCAAGTAATCCTCGGGGTGATAATTCAATAAATCCGGAGTATAAAGATCATAGTAGGTGTTGGAGTAAAGGGGAATCATGGGCAGGATTTCCGTCCAATAGACTTGGAATGCCAGCCACGCTTTGTAAAACTCATTTACATCCCCTTCGGGCACGCGGGTTACCGCCGCGGCCAGCTCGGCAAGCCTTCTGTCCTGTATGCCGGAGCTGTTGTGGATGCCCCGGGCTCCGTCATTCATACGATATATGTTTCCGGGATTAAAGAAGTAGCCGAAGTTGGTGCCCATGAAAAAGAGGTCGAAGCTGCGCTCCTCCAAGCCGTAGTATTGACGCAAGGCCTTATCGAAAGGCATTTCTTCGGCAACAATCTCGACTCCTAGTTCTTTCGTATTCTCTCGCAGCATATTAAACAGCAGTTCGGCCGCCTTGTTTTGAGGGGTAACAGCCATTCGCAAGCTCAAAGGCTCTAAGCTGCCGTCGGCTGTCCTGCGGTAGCGGAGACCTTCGTCTCCTCTGCGGAAATATCCGCCGTCTTTATTGAAAATCCAGCCGTCAAAAATAAGCAGGTTGTTGGCTCCGCCTATATCCAGCTTATACTGAGTTAGCCTGTTCATATCTTTTTTCACGGCTTTGGGCATCCACTGCCCTAAGCCGTAGTATCCGTAAACCCTCTCACCGTGCCCCTTTAGAAATTCTTCGGGCAGCACATCATAGTCGATACAGGATGCCAGCGCTTGGCGCACATTGAGGGAAGACGTTATGGAGCGCTCGCCGGCAATAGCCAAATATGCCGCCCCGCTGCGCGCGTAGGAAGTGACGCCAAGCTCGCCGCCTTCTTGAAGAGTCAGGGCCTTATCAATAACTTCTCCGTCAGAAACTTTATTGACCACATCCACCTCGCCGCTTGCAAGCTGTTCATGAATCTCCTGATTGAGGACGTTCTTGAACCTTAGTCTCGGAATTGAGGGCTGCTGTCCCTCGTAATTGCCTTTATAGTGAGGATTGATCTCAAGCTCTGCCACATGCTCTTCGGCATCATAGGAAAGCAAGCGGTACGGGCCGCTGCTTACGCTCGGATGCGAGATATAGCCTGTTTCGCTGTCCAAAAGCGTTCCTTTAAGAATCTCCTCTGTCATTTCCCCGCTTATGTAGGCGCCTTCTCCGTCGTCGGCGACCTCGGCGCCCGGAAGTATAACGGAGATGGGATAGGGGTCTGCGTTTATGTAGGTCAGCTCATAGAAATAGGGAAGATACTCGCTTTTAACTTTCAGTGTGAATACGCGATCGTTTACAAGACGCAAACCGCTTAGCGTCTTCGCCGTCCCGTCGTTGTATTCTTGGAAGCCTTCTATATGAGCATAGGGCGGCGTAAGCCCTGTTATGGAACGGACTTGCGGGGATGAGAGCAGAAGGAAGGTGAAGAGGTAGTCCTTCGCTCCGATGGGAGAGCCGTCGCTGAACTTCAGCCCTCTTTTCAGCGTGACGCGGTATGTGATGTCGCCGTTTTCTTCCTCTTCCTTCGAAACCTGGCTGACAACCGTGTGGTTTATCTCATATTCTCCCATTTGAGTCTGGGAAACGAGGGGGTAATCATGCAAAAGACTCCGCACATCGATATCCGCAGTGTTGTTGCCCCACAGCTCGCAAAAGAAGTTTCCGCTCAGCATAGTGGTTTGTCCGACCGTGAGCGCCTCGGCTTGCTCAGCAGCGTGAGCAAGCTCGGGCATCACAGCGGAAACAGAGAAGAGCATAATCATGACGAGCAAAAGACTTGTAATGCGCTTCATGCTTTTTCTCCCTCCTTTACTAGTCAGGTAAAGATAAGAGTTGTTTTTCCTATTCATAGCATTCACCCACATTTATGCTTGTAATATCGGTGGGCAGAGGAGGGGGAACCCACTTTATAGTGATCTCCAGCTCGTCGCTTGGCGCCGGCTTGTTCGGGCTGTCCGTGATAAGAGGATTTGTCGCTTTTACAGC
Organism: Candidatus Scatomorpha sp.; assembly: GCA_040765295.1. Taxonomy (GTDB): domain Bacteria; phylum Bacillota; class Clostridia; order Oscillospirales; family Oscillospiraceae; genus Scatomorpha. The sequence continues at coordinate 61,727 of JAXGSB010000001.1, forward strand.
GTTGACTATAGAGCCCTCGATAAAGTCTTCCCTTGTCACCAAGTACGGATACCTGAATATCCAGGTTTCGCCTACGTCCAGTCTGCCGTTATAAGACTTGGTTTCCGTTATGGTTAAGAGTTTTTCAGAGTCGAGATCGACAAGGCTGTCTGTGAGAACCACATTATCGAGCGTTACATTTCCGATATTCGTCAATGTTACCGTGTAGATTATCATCTCGCCAATCTTTGTGAACTGATCCTTGTCGGCTCTCTTAGCGATCGCCATCCCCGGATACTGAGTAATCGTCACCGTTTCCGAGGCCTGTGCCAAGGGTATGTCCTGTCTGGCGGTCACAGTGGCTATGTTCACTATGGCGCCGCCTCTGTCGATGTCGGCCTGAGTCACCCTATATGTCACTGTGCCTCTTGCGCTTCCGCCAACTTCTATAGTTGTCTTGTTTAGCGGCACCCAACCGAGTTTGTTGTCATAAATTCCAACATTTGTAAGCGTCACGTTGCCCGTGTTCCTCACCGTGTAGGTATAGGTCACGGTTCCGGGAGCCGCGAAGTTTTTGATATTTGCCACCTTGTCAATCGACGCGGAAGGATCCTGAACGCCGAGTATGGTCTCTTCATCGCCGGGAGGCGGGTTGTTGGGGTCTCCGTCAGGGAGCTGAGGATTCGTCGCTTTTATAGCGTTGGTCACATAGCCCCTATCCATATCCTCTTGGGTGGTTCTATAGGTATATTCATATGTCCAAGTCTCGCCCACCTGCAGAATACCGTCGGCAGGGGTCACCGATTCAGTGCGCATTGCATTTGTCAGTGTAACCATGCTGTCCGTAACAACCACATTTTTAAGCGTGATGTTGCCCGTATTTTCTATGACCACTTTGTAGTGAAGCACTTCGCCAACTGCCGTGAACTCGCTTTCATCGACAGTCTTTTTAACAGTCATTGCGGGGTTCTGCTCGGCCGGCACTTCGTGCTCGGCAGTCACAGGGTTGGGAATCTGGCTGCTTCTGACAGACGCAAGATTCTTTACAGAGCCCGCATCCAAATCATCCTGCGTGACTGCATAGGTATAGGTATATGTCCAAGTCTCGTCAACATCCAGCTTGTTGTTTCCGGGCTGATTGCCTTCTGTCAGCACAGGAGTGCTGATGCCGGCAAGGCTGTCGCTGAACTGAACGCCTGTCTGGGCAATGTTGCCCGTGTTCTTTACCTTTACAGTATAGCTGATGATTTCTCCGACTGCGCTGTAGCTCGTAATGTCGGCAGACTTTGTTACGGTCATTGCAATTTTCTGTTCGCCGGGGATTTCCAGGCTGGCCGTCGGCGGCGGATTCTCGGGATCGTTGTCAGGGAACTCGGGGTTCGTTGCCTTTGCAGTGTTTGCCACCTTGCCCGCATCCATATCCAACTGGACAGTTGTATAGGTATATTCATATGTCCAGGTCTCGCCCACTTCAAGTACGCCGTCGACGGCCTTGGACTCGACGCGCATTGTGTCTGTCAGAGTGAAAAGAGTGTCCGAGACAGTCACATCTTCAAGCGGGATGTTGCCTGTATTCGTCACAACAACGGTATATTCTATCTCCTCGCCGACAGCCGTGAACTTTGTCTTGTTGGCGTTCTTCGATATTTCCATACCGGGATTTGGTGTGAAGACGTTGCTAAACTCCGTGCCCGCAGGATAGACTGGCGTCACATTCAGCACGCCGTTTCCGGCATCTGTCACTGTGACGGTGACCGTCAGCACCCTTGTGTCATAGGCCATTCCATCCTCGCCGGGACTGGGAACAATTTCGTTGATTGTGTAGGTATAGCTCTTGCCGATGTCCGCCTGGGTATAGTTAATGGCATCGAAGATTACATTGCCGTTGGCGGCATTCTTCTTCGTTTGAAGCACATCACCTTTGGAATCCTTAAGCTGGAAGGTGAACTCATCGGCTTTCAATGCGCGGCCCGAAAGCGCCTTGGTCACTTGGGGTGTGAAGCTGCCTGTGGCCACATAATTATTATTGAATTCCGTATCGGCAGGATAGCTGGGTGTCACCGTCAGTTTGCCGCCGCCTGCATCTTCTACCGTAACATCAAACTCAAGCGTCATCGGGTCGTAGGTCATGCCGCCCTCGCCGTCATCGACTTCGGTGATTGTGTAGGTATAGGTCTTGCCGATGTCCGCCTGGGTATAGGGGATGGCATCAAAGGTGATGCTGCCGTCCAATGCGTTGCTCTTCGTCTGAATAACATCGCTGCTGCCCTTAAGCTTGAGCTCAAAGCTGAACTCATTTGCCGTCAAAGCGCGGCCTGTCAGAACCTTAGTAGCCCATGCTCCGGATTTAAGCTCGCCGCTGGCTGTATAAGTGTTGTTGAACACTGTGTCGGCAGGATAGCTGGGTGTCACCGTCAGTTTGCCGTTTCCGGCATCTTCTACCGTAACATCAAACTCAAGCACCATCGTATCATAGCTCATTCCGCCCTCAGCAGGGTATGGCTTGACTTCGGTAATCGTATAGGTATAGGTCTTGCCGATGTCCGCTTGGGTATAGGGGATGGCATCAAAGGTGATGCTGCCGTCCAATGCATTGCTCTTCGTCTGAATAACATTGGCGCTGTCCTTAAGCTTGAGCTCAAAGCTGAACTCGCCGGCCGTCAAAGCGCGGCCTGTCAGAACCTTAGTAGCCCATGCTCCGGATTTAAGCTCGCCGCTGGCAACATAGCTGTTGTTGAACTCCGTATCGGCAGAGTAGACAGGCGACACGTTCAGCGCGCCGCCGCCGGCATCTGTCACTGTGACGGTGATTGTGACCTCCATTGTGTCGTATGTCATGCCGGTCTCGGGCGTCGCGGGAACGACCTCCTTGATTGTGTAGGTATAGGTCTTGTCGATGTCCGCCTGGGTATAGTTAATAGCGTTGAAAATTACACTGCCGTCGGCTGCATTCTCCTTCGTTTGAAGCACATTACCGTCGGAATCCTTAAGCTCAAAGCTGAAATCATCGGCCTTCAGGGTACGGCCCGCCAGAGCCTTTGTCACCTGAGGCGTAAAGCTGCCTGTGGCTGCATAGCTGTTGTTGAACTCCGTATCGGCAGAGTAGCTGGGCGTTACTTTCAGTCCGCCGCCGCCGGCATCTTCAACCTTAACGCTGACTGTAACCGTCATGCTGTCGTATGTCATGCCGCCCTCGGGCGTCGCGGGAACGGCTTCCGTAATTCTGTAGGTATAGGTATTGCCGATGTCCGCCTGCGTATAGTTAATGGCATCGAAAACTACATTGCCGTTGGCGGCGTTCTTTTTCGTTTGAAGCAGGGTGCCGTTGGAATCCTTAAGCTCAAAGCTGAACTCATCGGCCTTCAAGTCGCGGCCCGAAAGCGCCTTCGTGACCTGGGCTGCGAAGCTGCCTGAGGCTGCATAAGTGTTGTTGAACTCCGTATCGGCAGGATAGCTGGGCGTCACATTCAGCACACCGTTTCCGGCATCTGTCACCGCAACGGTGAATGTGAGCGTCATCGGGTCATATGTCATGCCGGTCTCGGGCTCTGTGGGAACGACTTCTGTAATTCTGTAGGTATAGGTCTTGCCGATGTCCGCCTGGGTATAGGGTATGGCATCGAAAATTACATTTCCGTTGGCGGCATTCTCCTTCGTTTGAAGCAAAACGTCGTTGGAATCCCTGAGCTCAAACTCGAACTCATTGGCCTTCAATTCGCGGCCGGCAAGTGCTTTCGTGGCCCATGCGCCGGCAGCGAGACTGCCTGAAGCCACATAAGTGTTGTTAAACTCCGTATCATCGGGATAGGCAGGCGTCGCCGTCAGCTTGCCGTTTCCGTCATCTGTCACCGTAACGGTGAATGTGAGCGTCATCGGGTCGTATGTCATGCCGGTCTCGCCGCCATCAATCTCGGTAATCGTATAAGTATATGTCTTGCCGATATCCGCTTGGGTATAGGGGATGGCAGCAAAGCTTATCTTGCCGTCGGCAGCGTTGGCGACGGTTTGAATCACAGTATCGCTGCCTTGACGCTTAAGCTCAAAGTTGAAATCATTCGCCTTCAGTTCCCGCCCGACCAAATTCTTAGTCGCCCAAACGCCGCCCTTGAGCTCGCCGCTGGCGACATAACTGTTGTTGAACTCCGTATCGGCAGGATAGCTGGGCGTAACGGTCAGCTTGCCGTTTCCGGCATCTTCTACCGTGACATCAAACTCAAGCACCATCGTATCGTAGGTCATCCCGCTCTCAGCAGGGTATGGCTTGACTTCGGTAATCGTATAGGTATAGGTCTTGCCGATGTCCGCCTGGGTATAGGAAATGGCATCGAAGCTGATATTGCCGTCGACATCGTTCCTCTTCGTTTGAATAACTGTGTTTGCGGAATTTCTAAGCTCGAACTCGAACTCATTGGCCTTCAATGTGCGGCCCGATAGCTTCTTCGTGGCCCATACGCCGGCGGCAAGACTGCCCGAAGCCGTATAAGTATTGTTGAACTCCGTGTCGTCAGAGTAGACAGGCGAAACCGTCAGATTGCCGTTTCCGGCATCTGTCACTGTGACAGTGATTGTGACCACCATTGTGTCATATGTAATTCCGCTCTCGCTGGGAGCCACTTCGGTGATTGTGTAGGTATAGGTCTCGCCGATGTCCGCCTGGGTATACCCAATGGCATCGAAAATTACACTGCCGTTAGCGGCATTCTTCTTCGTTTGAAGCAGGGTGCCGCCGGAATCCTTAAGCTCGAAGCTGAACTCATTGGCCTTCAATGTGCGGCCCGATAGCGTTTTGGTAACCTGAGGCGTAAAGCTGCCTGAGGCTGCGTAAGTATTGTTGAACTCCTTATCGGCAGGATAGCTGGGCGTCACTATCAATACGCCGCCGCCGCCGTCCGTCACCGTGACAGGAATCGTAATCACCATCGTGTCATATGTCATCCCTGTCTCCGGCGTTGTGGGGACGACTTCGTTGATTGTATAGGTATAGGTCTCGCCGATGTCCGCCTGGGTATAGGCGATGGCGTCGAATGTTATGCTTCCGTCGGCTGCGTTTTGCTTGGTTTGAAGCACATCGCCGTCGGAATTCTTAAGCTGGAAGCTAAACTCATCGGCTTTCAATGCGCGGCCCGCCAGAGCCTTTGTGACCTGGGCTGTAAAGCTGCCTGAGGCTGCATAAGTGTTGTTGAACACCGTATCGGCAGGATAGCTGGGCGTCACCGTCAGATTGCCGTTTCCGGCATCTGTCACCTTGACGGTGAACTCAATCTCCATTGTGTCGTAGGTCATCCATGCCTCGCCCGGGTTGGGAATGACTTCGTTGATTGTATAGGTATAGGTCTTGCCGATGTCCGTCTGGCTATAGGAAATCTCGTCGAAGATTATATCGCCGTTCAGCGCATTTTTCTTCGTTTGAAGCACAACGCCGTCGGAATCCCTAAGCTCGAACTCAAACTCATTAGCCTTCAGGGTGCGGCCCGCCAGAGCTTTGCTGGCCTGAGGCGCAAAGCTGCCTGTGGCAACATAGCTGTTGTTGAACACCGTATCGGCAGGATAGCTGGGCGTCGCCGTCAGCACGCCGTTTCCGGCATCGGTCACCGCAACGGTGAATGTGAGCGTCATGTCGTCATAAGTCATGCCGGTCTCGGGCGTCGCGGGAACGGCTTCTTTAATTGTGTAGGTATAGGTCTTGCCGATGTCCGCCTGGGTATAGGGTATGGCATCGAAGGTGATGTTGCCGTCGATATCGTTCTTCTTCGTTTGAATGACTGTGTTTGCGGAATTCCTAAGCTCAAACTCAAACTCATTGGCCTTCAAGGCGCGGCCCGCAAGCTCCTTCTTGGCCCATGCGCCGGCGGCAAGACTGCCCGAAGCTGTATAAGTATTGTTAAACTCCGTATCGGCAGAGTAGACAGGCGAAACCGTCAGCACGCCGTTTCCGGCATCTGTCACTTCGACAGTGATTGTGACCACCATTGTGTCATATGTAATTCCGTTCTCTGTGGGAGCCACTTCGGTGATTGTATAGCTATATGTCTTGTCGATGTCCGCCTGGGTATAGGCGATGGCGTTGAATGTCACATTGCCGTTAGCGGCATTCTGCTTCGTTTGAAGCACATCGCCGTCGGAATTCTTAAGCTCGAAGCTGAATTCATCGGCCTTCAATGTGCGGCCCGCAAGAGTCTTAGTAACCTGAGGCGTAAAGCTGCCCGAGGCTGCATAAGTATTGTTGAACTCCGTGTCGGCAGAGTAGACAGGCGAAACCGTCAGCACGCCGTTTCCGCCATCTGTCACCGTGACGGCAACTGTGACCTCCATTGTGTCATGCGTCATACCGCCCTCTGTGGGAGCCTTTTCGGTGATTTTATAGTTATATGTCTTGCCGATGTCCGCCTGGGTATAGGATATAGCGTCAAATGTCACATTGCCGTCGATATCGTTCTTCTTCGTTTGAATGACTGTGTTTGCGGAATTCCAAAGCTCGAACTCGAACTCATCGGCAGTCAATGTGCGGCCCGCCAGAGCCTTGGTGACCTGAGCTGTAAAGCTGCCCGAGGCTGTATAAGTGTTGTTGAACTCCGTGTCGGCAGAGTAGCTGGGTGTCACCGTCAGATTGCCGTTTCCGGCATCTGCTACCGTGACGGTGATTGTGACCGTCATTGTGTCATGCGACATACCGCTCTCTGTGGGAGCCTTTTCGGTGATTGTATAGTTAAATGTCTTGCCGATGTCCGCCTGGCTATAGGAAATGGCATTGAATGTCACTTTGCCGTCGATATCGTTCTTCTTGCTTTGCAGCACAGTTGCGCCGGCTTTAAGCTCGAACTCGAACTCATCGGCCTTCAATTCGCGGCCGGAAAGAGTCTTTGTCACTTGCGGCGTAAAGCTGCCCGAGGCCGCGTAAGTATTGTTGAACACCGTATCGGCAGGATAGCTGGGCGTCGCAGTCAGCACGCCGTTTCCGGCATCTGTCACCGCAACGGTGAATGTGAGCGTCATCGGGTCATAAGTCATGCCGGTCTCGGGCTCTGCGGGAACGACTTCTTTAATTGTATAAGTATATGTCTTCCCAATATCATCTTGGGTATAGTCAATGGCATCGAAGCTTATGTTGCCGTTGGCGGCATTCTTCTTCGTTTGAATGACTGTGTTTGCGGAATTCCTAAGCTCAAAGGTGAACTCATCGGCCTTCAATTCGCGCCCCGCAAGCTCCTTCTTGGCCCATGCGCCGGCGGCAAGACTGCCCGAGGCTGTATAAGTATTGTTGAACTCCGTGTCGGCAGAATAGCTGGGTGTCACTGTCAGCGCGCCGTTTCCGGCATCTGCCACCGTGACGGTGATTGTGACCTCCATCGTGTCGTGCGTAATTCCGTTCTCTGTGGGAGCCACTTCGTTGACTGTATAGGTATAGGTCTTGCCGATGTCCGCCTGGGTATAGGAAATGGCATCAAATGTCACATTGCCGTCTATATCGTTCTTCTTCGTTTGAATCACAACATCGTCGGAATTCTTAAGCTGGAAGCTGAACTCTTCGGCCTTCAAGTCGCGGCCCGATAGCGTTTTGCTAACCTGAGGCACAAAGCTGCCCGAGGCTGTATAAGTATTGTTGAACTCCGTGTCCGTAGGAAATGTCGGCGCCGAGACGTTCAGCACTCCGCTGCCGGCATCCGTCACCTCAACGGTGAATGTGAGCACCATCGGGTCATAGTCCATGCCGGTCTCAGCGGGATCGGGGACAAGTTCGGTAATTGTAAAGGTGTTCAAGCCGATGTCATCCTGATCGAAGTCTATTTTGTCAAAGCTGATGCTGCCGTCGGCGGCGTTCTTCTTAGTTTGAAGCACAGCACCTTCGGAATCCTTAAGCTGGTAAGTGAACTCATTTGCCTTCAAGTCGCGGCCTGCCAGCTTCTTGGTCGCCCAAACGCCGCCTTCGAGCTCGCCGCTGGCGGCATAGCTGTTGTTGAACTTTCCGTGATTAGTGGCGCTGTCGAACTCCAAATCGCCGGAGTATGTTACAGAAACATACAGCTTGCCGTTGTGCACGCCGTCGTCGGTAACGCTGATATGAGCTATAAGGCTCTTTGCGTCATAGCTCATGCCGGGTTCCTTATCCGCATCTGCCGGTATTTTTTCACGAACATAACCTGTCGGTGTGTAGAACAAAGCCATGGCGGATATAGGGATATCGCTGAACGGCACTGAGCCGTCAGCTCCGTTGGCGACTGTTTCGAAGAGAATCTCTGTCTTGTTTCCGTGTTTGTCGGTAAACTCCTGTATCAGCTCAAATTCAAACTCGCCGGCCTGCAGCTCTCGTCCCGAGAGCACCTTGCTGAATTGGGGAGGAGTATAATAGACTGCGGGTATGATCAAATAAGTGTTTTGCACGTGAGTGCCTGATTCGACTTTAGTAAAAAACTCCGGCGTATAGTTGTTGCCGTCGGCGTCCACTTCCTTCACAAAGAAGTAATAATCTTCGCCTGTGGGGGATTTTAGTTGTATGTCATTCCAGCTGAAGCTTGCAAGATATGTTCCATAGGTATCCGGGTCTTCTACCATGGGCGTACTGCTGTTGATGAGTATTGTGTCAATTCCCGGCACCTTTTCCCTTTCCCCTTCCGGGGCGTTCGGGTTGGTGCTGCGCCACAACTGCATCCACACATCGGGCAAGGCGTCTTCGTGGACGAAAACCCATCTCTTCGTGCCGCTCACTGTGCCTGTCGGCTGGATATAGGTATTAGTGACTGAGGTTGGCTCATCAGTGGTGCTTGCCAAGCCGTAGTCGTTTTCATACTCGATTTCGTAGGCGCGGGTATATCCCGCTACCTCGTTTTCTTTAAAGTAGTAGGTGTAGATATTGCCGTTTATGTCGGTCTTGTCCACGCCGGTCCAGGTATAAGTAAACTGTTCTGCTGTGGGGCCTTCGGGGCTTACGGTATAGCTCGCCGCAACGGGCTTGAGACTGCCGCCCTCAATCTTGCGGTGCAGTGTCAGGGGCACCACGACATGGTCGCTGTCGGGGCCGTTTGTCCATTTTTTTGCAGCCGTGACATTAATTTTCGGCGGCGTATAGGTGTTGTAGGCGGTGGCGCCGCTGGGCGCATATTCCGTGCCGCCGACTGTGACGGAAGAGCTGTAGCTCAGCGCGTAGCCTTCAGGCAGGGCTGCAGCATCTTCGGTAAAGTAGAACTGATAGGGAATGCCGTCGCCGTCGGTGCGTTGCAGATTGCTCCACGCATAGCTTATAACGGAGCCGTTATCCGTAGCAACAGGCGTCGGATTGCCCGGCACCGCTTCCATAGTCGCGCCGTAGTCAACTGAGCGGTACAGGCTAAGGTCAACGGGTACATGCTGATCGGTATGACCGTTAACCCACTGCTTGGTGGCGGTGAGACTGGCGGTCATCGGAATTTCATAGCTGTTGGTGATGGTGCTGGGTTCCTGCTCGGTGCCCGGCAGGGCGTATATTACTCCGCCCAGATTGTAGGGATTGCTGTATGTCGTCGTATAGCCCGCGACCGGAGCTTCGGTAAATCCGTATAGTAACGGATTTCCGTCAATATCCGTACTGGCAAGGCCGCTGTAGGTGAATGTATATTCGGTGGTGTTGACATTTCCGGGACTGCTGCTGGAAGGACCGGTTTTTACAAGCGTGTATTCAGTACCGGCTACCGGCGCTGTGCTGTCGTCCGGAAATCTGCGCCACAATGTCAGAGCGGGCTCAACGTGGTCGGAAGTCGGCCCGCCGCTCCAAATCTTGCTTATAGCTATAGTGCGCGTGGGAATTACATACTGGTTGTGCACCGTATTGTAGTTGGGATAAGTCGTTTCATAGTTTTCGACGGCTTCTTCCTGCACACGATAGATATATTCCACTCGATTAGCCAGATCGTCTGCATCCCAGACCGCAAAGCGTGTGAGCCCCGTCCAGGTGTGCGTGCCGAGGTCGGAGTCTTTAAGTATGTAATCCGTGTCCGCCACACGCTCCCAAGTGCCGCCTCCGTCGGAGCTGCGCTCTAAGTAAAGAGTCACATCCGGGTGATCGCGGGGGCCGTCTTCCCAGAGTTTTTGCGCGGTGAAGCTGGTTATTTGAGATGTGTTGGTGACATAGAGGCTGGCAGAGCTGACAGCGTCATATTCATAGTTCTCGGGAACTGTCGTCACATCTTCCTCTACATCGTACTTAAAAGTAACGGTCTGGCCGCCGACAACGCCTTGAATAGGCATTCCCGTCCAGGTGTGCTGCCAGTTCGGCCCGCTGACGGGAACAGGGTCTCCCCAAGGCTCCCAGTAATAGGCGGGGGGCTGTCCCTCCACAGCTTGATACAGCTGCAGGGTGACAGAGGCTCCGGGGTCCGTCGGCGGTCCGCCGTTCCAATACTTGGTGCCGGTCAGGGAATCCGAGCGCAGGCTGTTTGTAATGGTGCTCTCGCTCTCGGTATCCACAGCCGTCATCGCATAGTTCCTCGGCACGACAAGCTCGCGCGCAGTGTAAACATGCTCGGTCAAATCGGCTTCGTCGGTTCCGCCTTCTTTAAACTTGGGCAGACCTTCCCATGAATGATTAAAGCTGTCGCTTCCCTGCGACTGCGCTTGCACATGAATATACGGACCATAGGCGACGCCGTTTTGATAGAGCTGCAGCTCGATGGAAGGCCATTCTTCGCCGGGCTGCATCATGTTGTTGGGGTCTTCCCAGATTTTGGTGACGGCAAACGAAACGCTCTGATAGGTGTTGGTTATTGTTGTGCTCTTGCCGTCTGCGCTGTGGTTATATGAGACCAAATAGCTTTCGGGCACAGCGGATTCAATTGCCCTATAGCTCAGGTTCTGTCCCTGGCTGTTTTGCTTGGGCAGATTGTACCAGCTGTGGCTTGTCGCGGTCGTCAGGGTTGCAGGGGCGCCGGTGTTCACATAGGGGCCGCCGTCAGCGCTGACCTGCAGCTGAACTTGAATGGCGGGCTTAACTTCGGGCAGGTGGTCTCCCGCCCATACCTTGGTGACGGTGAAATCTATATAATCATACTTGTTTTCGACAAAAAGACCGTTTTCAGTCTTTGTGAAGCTGGGCGGGGTATAGTCGTTGCCGTCGGCATCCGTCTCTTTCACAGAGTAAACATAGGTATGTCCGTTGCCGTCGGTCTTCGGCATATTTTGCCAAGTGACGGCAGCTGTTGCCGCAGCAGGCACTTCCCTGGTGCTGCCTTCAACCTTTACATCATCGCGGTAGAGGGTGAACCAGACAGTGGGTCTGGGAATATTCGGGTCGGGAAGGTTCCAGTCTTTATAGGCCGTAACCGGGATAAGTTTCTCCCAGTGGGCATAGAGCACATTGCTGCCGGGAACGGTGTTGTCCACAATCACGGTCTGCCCGGGCTTATATGTTGTGCCGCTGCCGTCGGGATAGGTATTCCAGCCGATAAACTGGTATCCGGCTCTTGTATATGAGGGGTTTTCGATAATTGTGTGACTTGTGTTGTTTATAAAGGTGAATACCTGATCGCTTCCATCGCCTTCGTTCGGCTTGTAGGTGAGGGTGACCATAAGTTTCGGCCCGAAAGCGGCAGTCAGGGTTTTGTTCCCGTCGATTAAGATTCTGTCGTTGGAAACATATATCTTGCCGCTGGCGTCGCCCTCAAGTGTCCAGCCGAGGAAGACCTGATTGTCGCTGTCGGGCGGCGTTATGGCGCCCGGCTGAACGTCGGCGTATGCGCCCTGGGCATAGTTTTTGTTGTCAACAACGGTTCCCGTACCGCCGTTGGAATTATAAGTCACGGTATATCTCTCGGTGCTGACATAGTAGGGGTAGAGTTCAATGTCCTGAGTCAGCAGAGTGTTGAAGTTAAAGTTTATATAATCGCCGTTAACTTTGGTTGACCAGCCTATCCATTCGCGGTTTGCCGGCATTGTGATGAAGTTATTGGGGTCTCCCGCCCAAACAACATTTCCGTTTGAGTCCTTCACAGTGGGCAGAATAGAGGGGTCGAGAGGCTCGTTATAGACGAGCGGGAATGTAACGGTGGTAGAGCCGCTTTCCATAGACAGATGTATTATGGCGTCCAAAACCGGCGCCGACCACTTGGCGTAAATCATCAGGGAAGCGGCGGGCATGGTTTCCGTTAAAAAATTAAACGGCTCGGTGAACGCCGTGTCCTTATACCAGCCCTGGAAGACAAATTCCGTCGGCATGCCGGCGGGCCTGGGGGGAACATCGTTGTAAAAGGAATTCAATTTGCTTTCGAATTTGAGATTTTCTGTCTTCCAGGTGGAGTTGTAGTTATAAAAAGCCAGGTTGTAAGAGTTGCGTTCGTGGCGAACATAGAGGTCTCTATTATAATATCTGCTTGATCCGGGTGTCGTTGCATTCCAACTGCCGTTTCCAATCCGATACCAAGCCACTGTAAAACCGGTGTATTTATTGGTAAAAGTAAACGTTCCTGTGCCCGTCCGATTTTGGTTTGCATATTCACTGTCCGCCGGCCAGCTTCCATTCAGGTTTTGCTTGTAGTGGCGGATGTAATAGTTTCCGCTTTCGCTGCCTCCGTCCCTTAGCGTTAAGGTGTCTTTGGGATAAGTTGTCTGTGTCGCTCCCAAATCATCGAAAATGAACGCATCCAAAAAGGTCAGCCTGGGTCCGGTTGATCCGTTGGTATACTCCCTCCAAATAGTGCCGGCAGGCCATGTATGTCCGTTTTGGGCGAGAGTTTGACCGTAGAGTCCGGTCATTCTCCCAACTTCAGTGTATGGATAAGGTCCCTGGAAAATCAATGTCAGCAGGTTCCTGTCGTAGTAAATGTTCAGGGTGCTGCTGCCGTCGCCCTCTATGACCACGGGCGCGGACTTGCCGGAATTGTAGTGGAAACCGGTGTAATTTTTGTTTCCGTCCGCAGTTGTGGGAGTTGCCATGCTTTCAGTCGTGCCGTAGCGAGTGACAGCTTCCGCAAAATCATAGGTTTTGGCGCTGTCGGCAAGGTTTTTATTGTCGTTGACCGACTGCTTCCAGAAAATGACCGTGTACGGCGTGTTTGTGTTTTTCGTCCAGACAGCATAGAGGGTTATGCTGCTGCTTATTGTATTGCCGAAGGTATAAGCCGCTCCTCCTTCAGTCTCCGACCAGTGGCTGAAGGTATAGCCCGGGCGGGTCGGCGCCGCCGGCTCTTGTGTTACATCGGCCGGCGGCACAAACTGGGGCTCGATATAGGTGCCCTGCTCGCCCGATATGAAATATATATAATTTCCCTCTTCAATTTTGGGCCAAAGCTGCTGATCGCTTGCGCCGATGGTGAAATTTTCGCCCACGGGGCTGCCCGTCAGGTTTTGGTTTGTATACCAGCCGGTGACGGCGTGCGTGGAACCGATAGGCAGCTTTACGTCTCCGGTGCTGACCTGCTGGCCCGTCGTTCCCGACTTGGTCCTGAAAACATTGCCTCCCGTGGCGCCTGCGCTGTCCATAAAGAAGACATAGTAAATTTGCTCAAAGCGCGCCGTTGCCGTAATTGCCTCCGTCTGTGTGACAGTTATCGGATTCGACGGGCCGAACTGAAGCTGCTCGCTTCCGACAAACCAGCCGGCAAAACGATGACCTTCTTTTTCCGGCGCCTGCGGCTCGGTAAGGTATTCGCCGTCTTTGACGATTTGCGTATCGACCGTTACTCCGTCCGCCACGAATGTGTAGGTGTGGGTATTTACCGGCGGATTGACTATGCCCTTAATGCCGAAGCCTTCGGAGTAATCCGTGGTGATAAGCCCTGCCAGCACATCGATTGGCGCTATGCTCAAAAGCATCATAAATGTGAGCGTCAGAGCTATTATTTTTCGAAGCTTAATTTTCATTACTTATATCCTCCAGAGGTAAACAGCTTCTGCAGAAGCAATTCCAAAGTTCTTAAAACAGCAAAAACAGCCGGACTCTCGTCCGGCAGGGCGGGTATTATTCGGCCTCAATGATATCCACCGCCACCCTGAACAGCCATTCAAGGTTTTGCAGGTCTATTATGAATGTATATGAGTCGCCTGTGACGTCTAGGTCGCGCCATTCTTCCTGAGCGCTGTATTTCACCTGCCAGCGAATCACGAAGTTAAGCCCCTCATAGCCCGAAAGCTCGGCATGAATGGTGATCTCATCGCCGATCTCGGGCGCCTCTTTCTCGCCCCAGGTGGCATAGAAGCTGATTTTCCTATCGGGGTTTGTGGCGTCGATCTCTTCTTTCAGAAGGATGCGGCGCTCTTCCTCCGTAAGCTCTTCAAGCTCGGGCTCTTCGTCCGCAGGCTCTTCAAGCTCGGGCTCTTCATCCGTAAGCTCCTCAAGCTCGGCCTCTTCGTCCAAAGATTTTCCGCTCTCGCCCTCTTCGGTCGCAGCTTCTTCCGCAGCAGCTTCTTCGCTCCCGCTTTCTTCTGCCGCAGGCTCCCCGTTCTCGCTTTCTTCTGCCGAAGGCTCCTCTGCCGCTTCCTCTGCTGCGGCCTCTTCGTCAGCAGGCTCTTCGTCAGCAGGCTCCTCAGCCTCCGCTTCTTCGGCCGGGGTCTCCTCTGCAGCGGGCTCTTCCGCCGCTCCCTGAGCTTCTCCCTCTTCCGAATCCGGCTCTTCCGCCTGCTCGGGCTCATAGCGCGGCATCAGATAAAGCGGCTCGGTAACCGGAGAATCGAACATATAGGCCTGTCCGGAATCTCCTTCAAGGCGGACATCCACCAGATACCAGTGCATAAATCTCATCCCCTCAATTTCGGGGGCGCGGAGAGGCGGTACAAGATTGGCGCCCTCGGCAACTTCAACGCTGGCGAGGAGCTTTCCTTCCGGGGAAAAGAAGCAGCAGACATGTGTTGCAGCCGGCTGCGCCTTGGCTTCCAATGCGCCTCCCGCTGCTATAAGGGCAAAAATGCCTATGAATATCAAAGCAGCTAAAAGCACGGACTTCGTTTTGTTTTTCATGGATATCCTCCCGTTTTTGTCGAGTATGGTGAACTTCCGCTCAAAATGAACTTGGAGCGAATTTATATTGCATTATCTTATTAGACCTTAAAGCTCAGGATGTATCGAATTTAACTCTCTCAACACATCATAAAACTTATCGGCTTGCCGAGTGTTGGGCAAAAAAATAAGGTATTGCCTTTTTAAACACACAAGCCCTTGAATTATAGCCTGTTTCTGGAAGTTATGTCAATTAAAAAATCGGAAAATAATGCTACAAATCGTTAAAATACAGATTTAAATATATGCAATTATGTCACATTCGGTTACAGCCGCAATTTTTATTCACATATTCATGCATATTCCTGCCGCTTGTTAAAAGCTTCACATTTCCGCGGCTCCGCGCAGCAGCTTTTTCATTGATTTTTTAAAGGCGAACTTGCTGCTTTTTCTTCTTCTTTTTTTAAAAGTGGGGGAAGATAACCTGAAGAGCCGGATGGGATTGGCTCTCCATAAGAGACAATCTTCACTTTTACATTCTTTCAATGCCTTCCTTGTGTAAAGGAAGTCGATTTTCGGCTCAGAAAGGTTAAAAACCCTTAAAAAGACATAATTTTGGGGGTTGTATTCTACTACAACCCCCGAGCTATTGTCAAGATTATTTACTTACTTTTTGGGATGAATTTTCCGAATACCACCCATATATGGAGCCAAAACAGCCGGAATGTCCACGCTGCCGTCGGCGCAGAGATTGTTTTCCAAGAAGGCTATGAGCATTCTGGGCGGTGCCACAACGGTGTTGTTCAGCGTGTGCGCAAAGACGGTCTGCCTCTCCTCGTCCTTGTATCTTATGCCCAGTCTGCGGGCCTGCGCATCTCCGAGGTTGGAGCAGGAGCAGACCTCGAAGTACTTTTCCTGCCTCGGGCTCCAGGCCTCGACGTCGCAGGAGCGCACCTTAAGGTCGGCCAAATCCCCCGAGCAGCACTCGAGCGTGCGGACGGGGATGTCGAGATTTCTGAAAAGCTCAACGGAATACTGCCACATCTTCTCATACCAGCCGCAGCTCTCCTCGGGCTTGCAGATGACTATCATCTCCTGCTTTTCGAACTGATGTATCCTGTAGATGCCGCGTTCCTCAATGCCGTGCGCACCTTTTTCCTTGCGGAAGCAGGGGCTGTAGCTGGTGAGTTTAAGCGGCAGCTCTTCCTCGTCCAATATGTTATCCGTATAGCGGGCTATCATGGAGTGTTCGCTCGTGCCTATTAAAAAGAGGTCTTCGCCCTCTATCTTATACATCATGGCGTCCATCTCTTCAAAGCTCATGACGCCTTCCACCATAGCGGAGCGAATCATAAAGGGCGGTATCACATAGCAGAAGCCCTTGTCTATCATAAAATCTCTGGCATAACTCAGCACAGCCGAGTGCAGGCGGGCTATATCGCCCTGAAGATAGTAAAAACCCTGCCCCGAAACCCTGCGCGCAGCATCGAGGTCTATGCCGCCGAAGCTCTCCATGATGTCTATGTGATAGGGAATCTCGAAATCGGGGACCAGCGGCTCGCCGAAGCGCTCGATCTCCACATTCTGGCTGTCGTCGCAGCCTATGGGAACCTGCTCGTCTATAATCTGGGGAATGCGGAGCATCACATCTCTGAGCTTCTCTTTCAGCGTGCTTTCACTCTCTTCCAGCGAGCAAAGCTCCTTCGCATCCTCCAAAACCCTGCATCTCAGTTCCTCGGCCTCTTTGAGCTTCTCGGGGTCCTTTTTGGCCATACCCATGAGCTTTCCGATCTCCTTTGAGAGGGCGTTTCTCTCGGCTCTGAGCTCACTGGCCTTGCTTATAGACTCCCTCAGCCGCTCGTCAAGGCATATTGCCTCGTCAACCAGCTCGAGTTTGTGGTCTTGAAACTTTTTTTTCAGATTCTCCTTTACTATTTCGGGATTTTCTCTTAAAAATCTGATATCCAGCACCTTATTTCCCCCTGTTTCTTCTGCTGAGAGCTCTCAGCTCTTCTATAAGCCGCTCTCTGTCGTCGGCATCGTAGTATGTAAGTGTTATGCTTCCGCCTTTTCGGCTCTCTTTAAGCTTCACTTTTCTGCCCAGGCTCTCTTCGAGCCGATTTTCCACATCTCTTACGAGCAGGCGGCGAAGTTCCGATTCTTCGCTCTTCTTTTTCGGCGGCCGCATGAGCGCTTTTGCTCTCTCTTCTGTCTGCCGCACCGAGAGCCCCTTTTCGTCTATCTCATAGGCCAGCGCAAGCTGCCGCTCTTTCGGCTCGAGCGTAATAAGCGCTCTGGCGTGCCCCGGGCTTATTTTGCCGTCGCGCAGGAGCTTTTGTATCTCCTCCGGCAAATTCAGGAGCCTCAGCTTATTTGTTATCGCAGGCCTTGAAATACCCAGCTTTTTGGCAAGTTCTTCGTGGCTCAGCGCATATTCCTCACCGAGAGCCTTTATTGCCGAGGCCTCTTCGATGGCGTTTAAGTCCTTGCGCTGAATGTTTTCGACAATCGAGAGCTCTGCCGCCTTGGCATCGCTTGCCTCGATAACTCTAACGGGGACTTCACTGAGCCCGACGAGCTTTGCGGCTCTCCAGCGGCGTTCGCCCGCTATTATCTCATATATGCCCTCGCTAAACTCCCTGACTATTATGGGAGATATGAGCCCGTGCTCGCTTATCGAGGCGGCAAGCTCCGCTATAGACTCGCCGGCAAAGTCCTTTCTCGGCTGCGCCTTTCCCGGACTCAGCCTTTCTATAGGGACTTCCGAAACAGACCCGCGGCGCTTTTCAATCTCCTCGCTCCTATCGGTTTGAAATAAAGCGTCGAGCCCCTGCCCCAAACCCTTCTTTACCCTTGCCATAATCATTCTCCCTCTTCAAAAATTCGTATGCCAATCTGATATAGGCTATGGCGCCCTTCGACCAGCGGTCATATGCAATCACAGGCATTCCGTGTGACGGAGCCTCCGCTACTCTGACATTGCGTGGAATGTACTGTTTATATACCTTTTGGGGGAAATGTTTTTCAATTTCTTCCGCAACTTGCGCCGAAAAGTTTGTCCTTGCATCGTACATTGTGAGTATAATGCCGTTTATCTCGAGCGCGGGATTAATACCCTTGCGTGTGAGTTCTATGGTGTACAAAAGGTCCGTGATTCCCTCGAGAGCGTAGTACTCGCACTGAACGGGGATAATCACCTCGTCTGCCGCCGCCAAGGCGTTTATCGTCAAAAGCTCCAGCGAGGGCGGGCAATCTATGAATATGAAGTCATACTCGTCTTTTATGAGCGAGAGCGCGGTTTTGAGCAGATATTCTCTGTGTTCAAGGTTTACAAGCTCAACTCCTCCGCCCGAAAGCTCTCTGTTCGAGGGCAGAAGGTCGCAATAGGGAGTTTTATGGATTGCGGAAGCGATGGGTTCTCCCATAATGAGCACATCATAGAGGTTCGGCCGCGTCCATTTGTCCACGCCGAGACCGGAAGTTGCATTTCCTTGCGGATCACAGTCGCAGACCAGCACTTTTTTCCTTTTACCGATTACCGCAGCAAGATTTACACAGCTTGTAGTCTTGCCGACACCGCCTTTTTGATTTGTAAAAGCTATAGTTTTGGCCATTTTCGCCTCCGATAAGATTCTATCGATAATTATATCAGCCGCAGAGCTCATATTCAAGCGAAAATATCGCATAAAAGCCCCGTTTTAGGGTTTGTTTCATGTGAAACTTATAAAAGTCTATATCATTTGCGTTTCATGTGGAACGGAAAAAGAGAGCTCGCTATGTTTCATGTGAAACCGCGGCTCTCTTTTCTTAGAATTATAAAGAGTTTCAAAATATAAGAACCTTGCGATAATCCCTTGCCCGCCCTGTGTAAGGGCGGGTGGCGCGGCGTAAGCCGCGACGGGAGGGTTGAAAGTTTTATAAATTATTGAGTTGTAAGTTTGTTTGAAAAGCGATTGCTTTATTAAATCGGCGGTATTCCCTACGATTTTACGATAAATTACTGCCGCAGAACAACCCCTCAGTCAAAAACCTGCGTTTTTTGACAGCTCCCCTTACACAGTGGAGCCATTTTGGGATATAGACTTGTGTGACTCTCTTTATTTTAGTTATATATATTATCTTTTTCTAAAATCCCTGCAAATAGCTCTCCGTCGGTGTGTCTCCGCGCAAAAAGCTCTCGTAGTCTCTCGTAAAAGCGGCTTCTATCTCTCCGCCCCGCTCTCTTCCAGCGGGTTTTTGCGCCGGAATCAGCCTCATAGAGCAAAAATACCGCAGCGCATCGACGCTGTGCGTGCATTCGTGCGGCTCTCTTGCGCAGTCCGAGGGATTTCCTGCATCCGCTTCTATAGAGCTTATGTCCTCGATAAGCCCTCTGAGATTCGAGAATACCTGAAGAGCCGCTTTTCCCTCTATTTCGGTGTTTAGCGCCTCTTTTATGAGCAGATGCCCTCTCACCCTCTCGTTGGAGGCAAAAACAAGTGGCATTCCCTCGGCGGCAAAGAGCTCGGCAAGGCTCCTTCCGCTGTCTTTTTGGGTTTGGCGCATATCGGGAGGCGCTATATTCATTATAATCTCTTCATTTTTGCTCATATCAGCAGCAATTCTCGCCGCCTGACCCGCAACAAGTCCCTTTTTTCTGAGTTCCCTATAGACATAGGCCCTGCCCCTCTCGTCAACGGCTATCCAAAGCAGGGCGAACATGTCCAACCCATAATCGAAGCTGCGGTAGCGTTTCCAGTGTTTCGGAATGGGGAAGGGCTCACAGCAGTGCCTTTCTCTCTTAAATTCCGAGAAATACGAGCCTTTAAGCGCCTCCCAGTCGCCATAGCGATAGGCTCTTCGCAAATCTTCGGGCATCGAAGAGAGCAGGCGCAGATATCCCGGCGAGCTTTTTAAAAGCGCCGTGTTGTCTTCAACGGTGGCCGGAATGAAGATATAATCCTCGGGCCGCTCGCTCTCCTCGGGATTTTCGGGGTTTTCATAGTAAATTTTGTCGATAAACAGCCTTTTCACCCAGTTGTGGCCAATTCCGCCGGGGTTGCAGCTTAAGTACATCCTCTTGGGAAAGCCGTTTGCGCCCCGGAGCATCCCGCCTATAAACTGAAAGCTTCTGAACGAAAACTGTGTCGCCTCGTCTATGAAGATCCAATCGTATTCCTGACCGTTATATTCGTTTTCGCTCAAAACACCCTGCCAGTGTCCGAAGTGTATTATGCTTCCGTTTATAAAAAACATGCTGTGCAGCGAGCCGTTATAGGAAAAAAGCTCGGGTACGGCCATTTTGAGCATGGGTTCTATGTGGTTTGACTGCAGTTCCCTGTAAGTTCGGCGCATTATGAGTATTCTTATCCCCGCATAATTATAGGCGCCCAAAAGCGCCTTCGTCCTTATCGCCCAGGTCTTTCCGCCGCCCTTCGCGCCGCCATAGGCGGTAAACAGGGCGCGGCTCTTAAAAAACTGCTCTTGCTTGGGATTGGCAAGTCCCGCATCCCAGAAATATTCGTTTTCTCTCATGGCCTCTCCTCATTTTTCTTATAAATAATATATAAAAGAGGCCATTTTTTGTAAACGGGAGCGATATTCTTACATTTTCGTGTAAAATTACTGTAATGTTTCGCGTGGAACGCGGCCTTGTCTTTTAATAGGCCTTTCCTTCTGTTATAATATCTGCGTCAGCTGCGCTCAAGGCTTAACTTCCTTTTTATCTTATTCATAGAGTTATATATTTCAACAAATGTGAGGTCAGACCAATGTCACGCTGCAAAAACTGCGGAAAATTTATAGACGAAATCGAAAAAAGAGCTTTATGCCCTTACTGCGGAACCGGCATTGCTCGAACTTCCCAAATTTTGGACGAATACAACAGACCTGAGGATTATTCCTGTATTCTCCACCCAATCGGGGAAGAGTGCCCGAGCGAGCAGGATAGCCGCGCGCGCGAAATCGAAAGCCGGCAGAGATTCGGAACTGCCGCCGACTCACGGCGGAGCGAAAAACGCGAACAGCCGCGCAGACGGCAAGAGCCGCCGAGCTGCGAGAGCGATACCGGCGGCGGTCAAGCGGCGAATCTGCAAAAGACTAAAGATCAGGCGCTCTCGATCCTCGCATACCTCGGCGGTTTTGTTATTTTTCCGATATTTTCTCTTTCCGCATGCTCCAACTATGTGCGCTTTCACACCAATCAGGGTCTTGCGCTCTTTCTTTTCACATTAATCCTTCTTGCGCTGGAATCTTTTTTAAAAAAGTTCTCGCTTTTTAATTCTTACTACTTTTTACTCCAAATATTTCGGATTCTAAAAATAATTCCAAACATTCTTTCAATCTATGGCGCTTACAACGCTCTGATGGGCAAGACGAGAAGACTTCCCATAATCGGAGGCTTCAATATTATTAAACCTAAAGATAAGCTTTTTTAACTAAACAGCATAAAAAGCCGTGAAAACACGGCTTTTTTCTTTAGATTTTGCTGATTTTTCTTTGCCCGCCCTTTCTAAGTAAGGCTGCGAGGAGCAGGCCGCGACGGTAGAGTTGGCCTAATGTTTCTGAAGAGCTCAGCCCCTGTGTTTCACGTGAAACATAGGGCTGCTCGGGCCATATTTGCTTTCTCTCAGACCTATTTTTTCGCCAAGAGCTGAATAGATCGGTGCGCGGCTTTTATATCCTTCTCTGCGGCTTTAATTTGTTCGCCCATCTCTTTATATCGGGAGAGCTTGCCGTTTATCTCCTCGTCTTCCGTTCTAAGAAAGCCGTCGATAAAAGCAAAGGGCATAACAAAGCGTTTGTTCCCGAAATCAAAGTTTACTGTTATTATCGAGTCCTTTTTCTCGATAACTGTTCCGTTTCCAAAGCTTTCGTGGCTTACATACAAGCCTTCTATATCGGTTTTTGCCAAAGCGCTGCGGCTTTCATCCATCTCCCTGATTATCTCCTCATGCCGCTTGATCTCTTCTCGATAAGAAGACAATTTCTTTTCCCTCAATACCTCAGCCGCAGTCTTCTTTTTCGGCTGAGGGGTTTTCTTTTTAATTGCCATATATTCCCTCCATACATGCAAAAAGGGCACGGAAACAAAGCTCCCGTGCCCAACAGTTCTTTTACTTCAAATAATCGCCGACAGGGCTCTTGTTGTACTGCTTTATAATCCTTAGGATAACAGAGCCGTCGGGTTGAACGCTCTCTTCCACAATTTTATGCTGAATGCCCTTGCGCTCCAAGGTGTTTTTATAGTTTTCCACTTCCTGATTTACCTGCTTAACTGCCCAATCGTGCGCGGCGTCTTCTTTCAGCATGAAATGAAGAGTCTGACAGATACAGGCCGCTTTTACCCGCTTCATAAGGCTCTATCCTCCTAATTAAAATCATATGCGGCAAAGGTATTGCGCTTTGTACATATTGTATAAATTTTATAGAAAAATTACAGAAATTTCAAAGGCGATTTTGACCAAAAATAAGGCCTTGCCTAATTATAAAAATAACCAAATTTTTGCTGCAATATGCTGATTTTACAGGCTTTTTGGAGCATGTCGCGGGCTCCGCACATTTCCTTCTTCCTTTTAAGATAAGGGAAAGCGCCTCACAGCCGCCGGATGGGGATTTTCCGCCCGTATTGCGAGAGCTCAAGCCCCTATGTTTCACGTGAAACATGAGTGGCGAAATATAAAAAGGAGCTGTTCAGATTTTATCTTGAACAGCTCTGATTTATTGCTTTTTTAGTCGGGAAAAGAGCTTTTAGTCCTCGTCTTCCTCTTCCTCTTCTTCTTCGTATCCGCCGCAGCTGCTGCCGCAGGAAGAGCAGGCCGAGGGACTGCATCCGCCCAACACGCTTTCATAGTCCGCGGGATAGGAGTGATGACGGCCCTCCATGTCGCAGCCTCTGTCATTTTCCTCCTCGTCGATAATTCCCTCTATCTCGAGGCGCTCCCCGCAGAAAGGGCAGGATATGACGCCGATGTCCACAACGCCCTCGTCGACGGCAAAGGTCTCTTCACAGTTGGGGCAGCTTATATCGAATATGTCGCCGAATTCGTCGTCGTCGTAGTCATCATCGTCGTCATCGTCGTAGTAATCATCATCGTCATCGTCATCATCGTCATAATATCCGCCGCGGCGGCAGAAATCATCGAAGTCGTCGAAGTCGAAGTAATCGTCGTCCTCGTACTCATCGTAAAACTCGTCCTCGAGATCCGCAAGAGCATCCCTCAGCTCTTCGACAAAGAGTTCCTGAACTTCAAGTCTCTCGCCCAGGCATTCAATCTCATCGGCAAGCTCTTCGACCAGCTCAAAGGCCATACTTAGCAGCTTCTTCTCCTTCTTATCTTCCATAATGCCGTAGCCTTCGGCAAGCCCCTTGAGATACGCAAGCTTTTCCTTTGCCTTCATAACACTGCCTCCTTAATAAGTCTTTATATTTTTATTCTTTCGATCTTTCGACATATTCGCCTGTTCTTGTATCGATTCTTATCTTCTCGCCCTCTTCTATGAACAGCGGCACTTTCACCTCGGCGCCTGTTTCAAGAATGGCGGGTTTTGTGGCGTTTGTGGCCGTATTTCCGGCAAAACCCGGATCGGTTTGGCTTACCACGAGATCGACAATGTTGGGGGGCTCAACAGCAAAGGGCTTGCCCTTGTAAGAGAGCACCATGCACGACATGTTCTCTTTCATGAATCTGAAGTCGTCGCCGAGAAGACTTTCATCGATGGGGATGAGCTCATAGGTCTCGGAATCCATGAAATAATAGAGATTTTCATCTTTATATGAAAAATTCATGCTCCTGCGCTCGATTATCGCGTTTTCGAACTTGGCTGTGGGGTTGAATGAAGTCTCGATAGTGACGCCTGTAACGACATTTCTTATTTTTGTTCTGACAAAGGCCGCACCCTTGCCGGGTTTCACATGCTGAAACTCGACAACCTGCATGACCTCGCCGTCCATTTCAAAGGTTACTCCGTTTCTGAATTCACCAGCAGATATCATAGTTATACCTCGCATTTTCTTATATATTTAGATTATACAGTAAGCCGGCTTTTCTTTCAATACAGCGTTAATTTTTTCGCTTTATTTCTTTGTTTTTTTGATGTATTTTGGCCTTTACAAAGCGTCTTCAAAGGCGCTCTTTACCTTGCAAAAAGACGCATATTTTGCTATAATTTATAACAACTGCAGATATTTATTTTCAAGCGATTTTTCTCGAAAAAAACGGCTCGAAACACTATTTTGGAGGCAGAAAATGAACAGCCTTACGGACATATGGTCTCATCTCATGGAAACTCTTGCGGCGCAGATAACCAGCACCTCATACAGCGCCTGGTTTCACGATGCAAGTCCCGTTGCCATCACGGATAACCGCCTGTATTTCAAAACAAGCTCGGAATTTAAAAGGAATCTTATACAGCAGCGCTTTTTAGATGTGCTCAAAGACTCCCTTTTCGACCTCTTTTCCAGCGAGTTTGAAGTAATAGTGATGACACCGGATGAAGACCTCTCGGATATGGAAGGCTTCACCATTCAAACCGAGGACTACACCTTCGAAAACTTCATAGTCGGGCCCTCCAACAAGTTCGCACACGCTGCGGCGGTGGCCGTTTCCGAAAAGCCGGGCAAGGTATACAATCCGCTCTTTATCTATGGAAACTCCGGTCTCGGCAAAACTCATCTGCTCCTTGCAATCTGCGAAAAGATGCAGAGGCTCCGCCCGGGCATAAAGGTGGCCTACCTAAAGAGCGACGACTTCACAAACGAGATGGTGAGCGCCATCACCCGCGGCACAAACGAGGAATTCAGGAAAAAATACAGGAATGTAGACCTCTTTCTGCTCGACGACATACAGTTTATCTCGGGCAAAGAGGGAACTCAGGAGGAATTTTTCCACACTTTCAACTCCGTCTACGAAGCCGGAAATCAGATAGTCGTCACCTCCGACAGACCGCCCAGAGACATGCTCAAGCTCGAAGACAGGCTGAAAACCCGCTTCGAAGGGGGTCTGCTCGCCGATATTCAGCCGCCCGATTTCGAAACCAGATGCGCCATAATAAAGAGCAAGTCGCTGGCCTTGGGCATGGTGCTCTCCGAAAACTGCATAATTTACATTGCCGAAAATCTCACCTCAAATGTCCGTCAGCTTGAGGGCGTTGTCAAGCGGCTCACCGCCTACCGGGACATCTTGGACGACCAGATAAGCATAGAAACCGTTAAAAAAGCCATAAAAGATGTCATCCATGTGGGAGAATTTATCCCGACACCCGATATTATCATAGAAGAGTCCGCCAGAAGCTTCCAGCTCAGCCCCGCCGAGGTCTGCGGCCAGTCGAGAGCCAAAAACATAACCCTCTGCCGTCAGATTGCCATGTATCTCATAAGAAAACTCACCGGACTTCCGCTGAAAGACATAGGACTTCACTTTGAAGACAGAAACCACACAACGGTGCTCTCCTCAATAAGGAAGATAGAGGAGCTTTTAACCACGGATCCCGAGATTGCCTCGACCATAAAAGACATCAGCGCCAACATAAATTCGAGAAGCTGATGATAAAAAGTTTTAAACACAATTAGGTTCGTTGTTCATAATTTTCAGCCTTTCTGAAAATCCTTAAAATTTCTTGTGTTTATTCTGTTTAAAACCCCTCAACATTACAAACAGTGTTTTGAACAGCACTTTCCTTTGATTCTCAAGGCCTACACCCGCTTTTGAACAGATTTGAGCTGCTAATACTACGGCTACTAAAATATATAATATTATTTATATAAAAGAAAAATTTCATTTTCCGGAGGAGAACTAAGATGAAAATAAATTGCGAAAAATATTTACTCGAAGAGGCTATAAGAACAGTCTCAAAGGCAGCCAGCCCCAAGAGCCCGTTAACCGCTTTGAGGGGAATACTCTTAAAAGCCGATATGACATCTTTAAGACTCACCGCCTATGACCTCAGGAGAGGAATATACACGGATATAGAGGCGGATGTTGAAGATGCAGGAAGCGCAGTTATAGACGCAAGACTTTTTGAGAACATTGTTCGCCATCTTCCCGACGGAATGGTGCGCATAGTCGTAGATGCTTCTTTAAATGTTTTAATAAAGTGCGGACAGAGTGAGTTTAACATTAAGGCCTCCTCCGCCGATGACTATCCCGAGCTTCCCGAGCCGGACAGAGTGAGAGAGATTGAAATTTCTCAGGAACTTCTGAAGGAAATGATTGTCAGAACAAGCTTTTCCATATCTAAAAACGAGAGCCGGCCGGTCTATACCGGAGCGCTATTTGAAATAGAAGATTCTCATCTTGCCCTTGTCGCGGTTGACGGATACAGGCTTTCAATGCGCAGCGCGGATATAAACCTCGAACACAGTGACCTCCTGCGTTTTATAATTCCGGCATATTCGCTTTCCGACATAGAAAAGATATGCCAGAGCGGAGAAGACAAATTCTGCCAGTTTAAGCTCGGCTCAAAGCACATCAGCGTTCACTTTAGCGGTACGGTTCTCATAACAAGAAGGCTCGAGGGAGAATTCCTGGACTATAAAACCGCCGTTCCCAGGGATTTCAGATATAAAATCAAGCTTAACAGGCGAGAGCTCTTGGACGGGCTCGACAGAGTGTCTTTGATGACCGACGAGAGCAGCAAGGCCCCAGTGAAGCTCTTCTTTGCCGACGGAAAGCTGGACTTAAGCTGTGATACAATACAGGGCCGCTCCTTCGATTCGATTATAAGCGAGGGAAACGGCGAGGGGCTCACGATAGGTTTTAACGATGTATTCTTAAAGGAAGCCCTCCGCGCAATAGACGAGGAAGAGATTCTCTTCTGCCTGAACACCGATTCCTCGCCTGCCGTAATAAAAAGCCTTAATCAGGATAACAGATACCTTTATATGGTGCTTCCCGTGAGGCTCATCGCGAGGTAGTATGAAGATTGTTTCAAAAATCAGGGGCGAGAGCATAAAACTCGCCCAACTCTTAAAATATGAGGGCATAGCCGAAACGGGCGGTATGGCCGGAGAGATGATTTTATCGGGCGAAGTGCGCTTAAACGGCGAAGTTTGCCTTGAGAAAAACAGAAAAGTTCGCCCCGGCGATACCGTAGTTATCGGCGATGAAGAAATAAGGATAGAATCCGAGTGAGAGTAGAGAAACTTTCCTTAGAGGGATTTCGAAACTACGATTTTGTATGTTTCGAGCCCTCCGAAGAGATGAACGTGCTCTGCGGCGACAACGCCCAGGGAAAGACGAATTTGATAGAGGCAATTTACTATCTCTCGCTCGGAAGGAGCTTTCGCACGCGCTTTGACAAGGAGCTCATCTCTTTCGACTCCTCCTACTGCAACCTGCTTGCGGAAGTTTCCACGAGAGACAGGGAATTCAATGTGAAAATAAAGCTCAGCCGCTCTAGGCCGAAGGAGATAACGGTAAACTCGGTCAAGAGAAGGCCAGGCGAACTGTCCGATTTTTTTTCGGCGGTTTTATTTTCGCCCTCTGACCTCTATCTGGTGCAGGAGGGCGCCGTAAATCGGCGCCGTTTTCTTGATGAATCCATAAGCACGCTGCGGCCGCGCTATGGCTCGATAATCTCGGAATACACAAAGAATCTCGAGCAGAAAACCGCGATTTTAAAGGATTATCGGGAGAAGCCCTCGCTGTTGGAGATATTAGACGAGTATAATCTTCAGCTTGCAAGGCTCTCGGCAAGAATAATCCGCTACAGGGCGAGCTTTATAAAAAGGCTCGAAGAAGAGGCGAAAAAGCTGAACTTGGAAATATCCTCCGGAAAGGAAGAGCTTAAGTTCGAGTATGAAACCCTAAGCGAGGTAAAAGACCCCTTCGCAAGCTATGAAGAGGTACTCTCTCAGGTGCTTTCAAATCAGTCCAGACTGCGTGGGGCGGAGCTCGACTGCCAAAGGACGCTCGACGGAGTTCACCGCGACGAGCTCAGGATTTTCATAAACGGCGAGGATGCGAGAAGTTTTGCATCTCAGGGACAGGCGAGGAGCGCCGCAATCTCGATGAAGCTGGCGCTGAGAGAGATTGTTTTATACGAGAAGGAGGAGACCCCGGTGCTGCTGCTCGACGATGTGCTCTCGGAGCTCGATCCCATGCGGCAGGAATTTTTACTCGGACGCATAGAAAAGGGGCAGACGATACTCAGCACCTGCTCCGAGGAAAATTTGGAAAAACTGGGCAGAGGCAAGATTTTTTATATAAACGAGGGAAAAATAAGCGATGTTCATTCATCCGGGTAAGAATGCGGTTCTGAGAAAAAGTGATATAATAGGGATCTTCGAGCTCGACAATGTGAGCTGGTCCAAGCGCAGCCGTGAGTTTTTGCGCTGCTCGGAGGAGCGGGGAGAAGTTATTGACGCCTCGGAGGATATACCCAGAAGCTTTATTTTAAGCACGAATAACGGAAAGAATCAGCTGACGCTGACGCATGTCACTACAAGAACGATTATAAAAAGGTAAGAGGAAGAATATGTCCGATATGAGAGAAAAGATAGCGGAAAACAGCTACGACGAAAAAAATATACATGTTCTCGAAGGGCTCGAGGCGGTTCGCATGCGCCCGGGAATGTATATAGGCACAACGGCCGCGGCGGGCCTCCATCACCTTGTCTATGAAATTGTCGACAATGCCATAGACGAGGCCTTGGCGGGCTACTGCAGCGAGATAGAGGTCTGCATCGAAGAGGGCAATATCATAAGAGTAAGGGATAACGGCCGCGGCATACCCGTCGGCATACAGCCGCAGACGGGAAAAAGCGCCCTGGAGGTTGTCTACACCGTCCTCCATGCGGGAGGAAAATTCGGCGACGGCGGATACAAGGTCTCGGGCGGTCTGCACGGCGTCGGCGCCTCTGTCGTAAACGCTCTTTCCGACTTTCTCGAAGTCAAGGTCATGCGCGACGGAAAGATATATCACATGGAGTTTAGCAGAGGCGAGATAGTCTCGGGTCTTGAAGTTATAGGCGAGACCGAAGAGACGGGCACCTTTGTGCGCTTCCACCCCGATCCCGAGCTCATGGACGATGTGAATTTCGAATATGAGACGCTCAGAACCCGTATGCGCGAGCAGGCCTATTTGAATGCCGGACTTAAGATATCTACAATCGATGAGAGAAGCGGTCGGGAAAACAGGCATGAGATGTGCTATGAGGGCGGCATCAGGGAGTTTGTTCAGTATATAAACCGCAACAAAGATGCCGTGCACGAGGAAGTCTGCTATATGGAGGGCAGCACCGATACGGGCGAGGCCGAGGTGGCCTTCCAATATAACGGCGGCTTCAGTGAGATTTTAATTTCCTTTGCAAACAACATACACACGCCGGAAGGCGGCATGCACGAGACCGGATTTAAGACGGCGCTCACCAGAGTTATGAATACCTACGGCAAGAAATACGGCTTTTTGAAGGAAGACGAATCCTTCACGGGCGAGGACTGCCGCGAGGGAATCTGCGCAATAATCTCGGTAAAGCTGCAGCATCCCCAGTTCGAGGGCCAAACGAAGTCGAAGCTCGGAAACTCCGAGATGCGCTCGCTTGTCGATTCGGTTATTCAGGAAAAGTTTACGGAATACCTTGAGGAAAACCCCGAAACGGCCAAGCTGATTATGGAAAAGGCCCTCACCGCCTCGAGAGCCCGCGAGGAGGCGAGAAAGGCCAGAGAGAGAGTAAGGCGCAAGAATGTTCTCGAGGGCTCGACTCTGCCCGGAAAGCTGCGCGACTGCAACGAGAGGGACCCCTCGCTCTGCGAAATTTTCATAGTCGAGGGAGACTCGGCGGGCGGCTCGGCCACGGGCGGCAGAGACAGCCGCTTTCAGGCCATACTTCCGCTCTGGGGCAAAATGCTCAATGTTGAGAGAGTGCGAGAAGACAAGGTGTATTCAAACGACAAGTTAAACCCCGTCATAACGGCCCTCGGCACGGGCTTGGGCGAGGAGTTCGACATTTCGAAGCTCAGATATCACAAGGTCATCATCATGGCCGACGCCGACGTCGACGGCTCGCACATAAGAACGCTGCTTTTAACCTTCTTCTTCAGATATATGAAGCCGCTTTTAGAGAAAGGGCACATCTATGCCGCCGTGCCGCCTCTCTATAAGATAACGAGAGGCAGGACCACGAAGGTGGCCTTCTCCGACGAGGAGAGAGAGCAGGTGGCCGAGGAGCTAAGAGGCGACAACCCGAACGCCAAGGTGGATATCAGCCGCTTCAAGGGTCTCGGTGAAATGAACCCCGAGGAGCTTTGGGAGACCACAATGGACCCCGAGAGCCGCACTCTAAAAAGAATAACCGTTGAAGACGCCGTTCTGGCAGACGAGGTATTCACGATACTTATGGGCGAAAAGGTCGAGCCGAGAAGAGAGTTTATCGAGGAAAACGCCAAACGCGTTCAGAATCTCGACATATAGGGTGGTAGAACATGTCAAAAACACACAATAAGGATTACAAACCGGAAGACATCATGTATCCGGAGCAGACAATAGAAAACACCGATTTGGTAGTTGAAATGAAGACGGCGTATATAGACTACGCCATGTCCGTCATCGTAGGCAGAGCTCTGCCAGACGTGAGAGACGGCCTTAAGCCCGTGCACAGGCGCATACTCTACGCCATGTACGAGGAGCGCCTCACTCACGACAAGCCCTTTAAAAAGTCCGCCACCTGCGTCGGCGACGTTTTGGGCCGCTACCACCCCCACGGTGAGATGGCCGTCTACGATGCGCTGGTCAGGCTTGCGCAGGACTTTTCGATGCGCTATCCCCTTGTCGAAGGGCACGGCAACTTCGGCTCCGTCGACGGCGACCCCCCTGCCGCCCAGCGCTACACCGAGGCCAGAGCCTCGAAGATATGCAGTCAGATGCTCCGCGATATGGACAGGGAAACTGTTGACTTTAAGCCGAACTTCGACGAATCAAGGGAGGAACCCATAGTTTTGCCCTCGCGCTTTCCCAACCTTTTGGTGAACGGCTCTTCGGGCATTGCCGTCGGCATGGCGACAAACATACCTCCGCACAACCTAAGAGAGGTAATTGGCGCCTGCATCTGCGTGCTCGAGAACCCCGAGGCCGACCTCAAAGAGCTTATGCAGCATGTAAAGGGTCCCGATTTCCCGACTAGGGGCATAATTATGGGCAGATCCGGAATAAGGGCGGCCTATAAGACGGGCCGCGGCAGGATAGTCATGAGGGCCCGCACCCATGTGGAAAACTTCGGCCAAAATCGCGAGAGAATCATAGTCACCGAGCTTCCCTATCAGGTGAACAAGAGAACTCTCATCGAAAACATAGCCCAGCAGGTCAGAGACAAGAAGATTGAGGGCGTTTCGGGCCTGAGAGACGAGTCGGACAGGCAGGGTATGAGGATAGTTATAGAGGTCACGAGAGGGGCCAACCCCGATGTCGTCTTAAATCGTCTGATGAAGAGGACTCAGCTGCAGACTTCTTTCTCGGTAAATATGCTGGCGCTTGTCGACAGGCAGTCCAGACCCAAGCTTCTTTCGCTGAGAGAGGTTATAGACGAGTATCTCGATTTCCAGAAGGAAATAATCTATAGAAGGACAGAATATGATTTAAGGAAGGCCAGGGAGCGCGCCCACATTCTGCGCGGACTTTTAACGGCGCTGGACCATATAGACGAGGTCATCAAAATAATCCGCGAGAGCTACGACGACGCCCAGGAAAGACTTATGGAGCGCTTCGATCTCGACGAGATTCAAAGCAGAGCCATTTTGGAGATGCGCCTGCGCGCTCTGCAGGGGCTCGACCGCGAGAGACTCGAAACAGAGTTTTCCGAACTTATGGAAAGCATAAAGCGCTGCGAGGAAATACTCGGCTCCGAGGAGATTTTGGTGAATATTCTGAAGACGGAGCTTCAGGAAATCTCCGATACCTACGGCGACGAACGCTGGACGGAGATAAGAGATGTTGAATATGACATCGACATAGAAGACCTCATAGAAGAGGAAGAATGCGTCTTCACCCTCACCAAGGAGGGCTATATAAAGCGCATAGAGTGCGCCGAGTACAGGGCGCAGGCCAGAGGCGGCAGAGGCGTCAGAGCCATGACCACCAAGGAAGAGGACTATGTTGAAACGGTCTTCACGGCCTCGACACACGATGTGCTCCTCTTCTTCTCCGACAGAGGGCAGGTATATAAAAAGAAGGGGTACATGGTGCCCTCTGCCGGCAGACAGGCCAAGGGAATGGCGATAGTGAACCTTCTGCCGCTGGAGAAGGACGAGAAGATATCGGCCGTGCTCCACTGCAGACCCGAGGATTTGGAGAGCTACTTTGTCTTTATGGCGACTGCCAAAGGCAAGGTAAAGCGGATGAACTTAAGCCTGCTCCGCAACATAAGAAGAACGGGCATCAGAGCCCTCAGCATAGACGAGGGCGACACCCTAATCGGCGCCATGCTCACCGACGGCGGAGAGCGCATACTCTTGGCCACCCGTAACGGTCAGGCAATCTGCTTCGAGGAGACCGATGTCAGACCTATGGGCAGAACGGCGGCCGGTGTGAGAGGCATAAGACTCCGCAAGGGAGACAAGTGCGTCGGCGTCTGCCGCTGGGGCTCGGGCAGGTATCTGCTCTCGGTGAGCGAAAACGGCTACGGCAAGCGCACGCCCCTGAGGGCATATCTCAGAGGCGGCGAGGCAGCCCAGAGCAGAGGCGGACTCGGAATGAGAAACTTCAAGCTGAGCGAGAAGACGGGCAAGATTGCCGCAGCCAAGGTTGTAAACGGTGACGAAGACCTCCTGCTTGTCTCCGATGACGGCACCATGATAAGGATAAGCGTTTCGGAAATCTCCGTTCAGGGCAGATCTACCCAGGGCGTCAGAGTGATGCGCCTTTCCGAGGGATCACTGCTCATATCCATGGCCAAGACGGATCCCGAGGAGGAGACAGACTGCCATGACGGCGTGTCTTTAGATGAAGATCCGGAATTTTTGGAAGAAGATGACTTTGACGAGTTCGAGGATGAAGATATCGAAGAAGATGAACTCGAAGAAGAGTTTGACGACGATGATGACGACGATGATGATGAAGAGGACGACGATTGAAAAAAGTTGAGCTTTACACCGACGGGGCCTGCTCGGGCAACCCCGGTCCTGGAGGCTTTGCCGCCATACTTCTCTTTGAGGGGAAGGAAAAAACAGTAAGCGGCGGCGAACAAGATACAACAAACAACCGCATGGAGCTTATGGCCGTTATCGAGGGGCTGAGTTCCCTCAACGAGCCCTGCGAGGTCGATCTCTACACCGATTCGAAGTATGTGCAGCAGGCGATAACATTGGGCTGGATAGAAGATTGGGAGAAAAGGGGCTGGAAGCGCAAGACAGGCCCGCTCCTTAACCCCGAGCTTTGGCAGAGACTCAATGAGCTTTTAAAAAAGCACAGGGTCACGGCCCGCTGGGTCGAAGGCCATGCCGGAGTGGAACTAAACGAAAGGGCGGATAAGATAGCCGTTTTAGAGAGAGACAAGGCCGCGGGAAAGCAGGCTGTACCGGAGCCGAAAAAGGAAAAAGAGCAGCTTACGCGAACGGAAGAACTTGAGAGAGAAATCGAAGAGCTCAAAGAGAGGCTCAAACTCTTGGAGGATGAGCGGGAAAGACTTCTTTTTAAAGAGGAGACAAAATTTGAAGAGAGACTTTAAGTCCGGCAGCAAGTTAAAAATATTCTTTTCATATTTTAAACCCTACAGGGGTCTTTTTGCCCTTGACATGCTCTGCGCAGTTTTGGTCTCGCTGGCGGACATACTCTTTCCCTATCTATCGAGATATAGTCTTTTAGAGCTCTTGCCCAATCAGAAATACAGGGCCTTTTTTATAATCAGCGCAATAATGCTGGGAGCTTATATAATCAAGGCCGTCTTTAACTACATAATGGTGGTTGTGGGACATATCATGGGCTTATATATCGAGTCCGACATGAGACGCGATGTTTTTACGCACATTCAGAAGCTCAGTTTCAGCTACTTCGATAAGAAGCGGACAGGCGAGCTTATGAGCCGCATAACGAACGACCTCTTCGAGATAACGGAGCTGGCGCACCACGGACCCGAGGAAGTTGCGGTCTCTTCTCTCACAATAATAGGCTCACTGATTGTCGTCTTTGCCATAGAGTGGAAGCTGGCCCTGGTGCTTGCTGTCCTTCTCTTTGTGGGGCTTGGGGTGACTTTGTTTTCCAGAAACCGCCTTAGAAAGAGCTCGAGGGGCGTGAAGGAAAAGACGGGAAAAATAAACGCCGCAATAGAGATGGGCATAGCCGGCATGCGCACGGCGCGCGCCTTTGCCAACGAGGAAGAGGAGCGGGAGAAGTTCATTTCGGCAAACTTAAGCTATGTAAGCGCCCGCAAGGAATACTACAGATCTATGGGGACCTTCATGGCCTCGATGGATTTGGTTCTTTCGAGTATGTCGGTAATGGTGGTCATTGTCGGCGGATTTCTCATCATGAAGGGCGACATGATATCCGTCGATCTCTTCACCTTTACCCTCTATGTAGGGGCCTTTGTCGCCCCCATACGCCGGCTCACGAACTTTTCGGAGCTTCTCTTCACAGGGCGCGCCGGCTTCGACCGCTTCCTTGAGATTATGCGAGAAGAGCCTGAAATAAAAGACATGCCGGACGCTGTCGAGATGAAGAAGACAAAGGGCGTCATCGAATTTAAAGATGTAAGCTTTTCATACGACCCTCAAAAGCCTATACTTAAAGATATAAATCTTAAGATAGAGTCGGGAGAGAAGATAGCCTTTGTCGGTTCCTCGGGCTCGGGCAAGACAACGCTTGTAAACCTTGTGCCCAGATTCTATGAAGTTACAGAAGGCGCCGTTTTGATAGACGGCAGAGACATAAGAGATGTCACGCAGGAGTCACTCAGGCGCAATGTCGGCATCATACAGCAGGATGTATTCATCTTCGCCGCCACAATAATGGAAAACATACGCTACGGCAGACCGGATGCAACGGACGCCGAGGTGGTGGCCGCGGCGATAAAGGCCGAGATACACAAGGACATAAGCGAAATGCCGGACGGCTACGACACCCCGGCGGGCGAGCGCGGAGTTATGCTCTCGGGCGGACAGAAGCAGCGCATATCGATAGCAAGGGCAATACTCAAAAATCCCAAGATACTCATACTCGACGAGGCCACAAGCTCGCTCGACTCGGTGACCGAGAGGAAGATTCAGGAGTCTTTGGACGAGCTCTCTGTCGGAAGGACAACGCTCTATATCGCGCACAGACTTTCAACGGTCAAAAATGCCGACAAAGTTGCCGTAGTCGAAGACGAGGGCATAGTCGAATACGGCAGTCCGGCAGAGCTCTTGGAAAAGGGCGGCAGGTTCAGAGAACTCATAGAAGCGCAGAGCTTCAATGAAGATCTCTAAAGAGGAGGCAGCATAATGGAGTACAGAATAAAAAAAGGCGGAAGAAGAGAACTCAAGCACCTAGAGCCGATGCTCGATTTCTTCTATGCCGGCGGATTTTTCTTGAAGAGCAGAGATATAGTCTCTAATTTCAAAAACGGTCTCGAGCTTCTCATACTCAAAGACGGGGAAGAGAGAGATTTGGGCTTTGCGATAATGAGCCCGAGCACGGTCTCGAAAAGGGCGCTTATAATAGCTATGGGACTCTATCCCATGCCGGAGAACAAAGGCGGCGGCCGAGGCAGAGAATTTTTAAAGCTCTTGGAAGAGCGCTATAAGGATAACCGCGAAGGGCTTTTGTTCTTCCTCCCGAAAAGCGAAGCGCTGGAAGAGCTTAGAGCTGAGCTTACAGAGCTTCCGCTGGAGATTTTCTTCCACTCTATGCCCTTCGGCTTTTATGCAGGAAATGAGCAAGTTTACGAGGAAGTGAAGTTCAGAGCAGAGGAAGAGTTAAGGGTCTTCATGCTGATGCTCATCTCTGCGTCGGAGTACACGCGAAGCTTTAAGATTCGCAGTCTCATATAAGTAGGTGATTCATATAAACAGGAAAGAATATTTGCTGGAACTTAGAAGCCTTCTCGACAGCATAGAGAAGGAAGACAGAGATGCCGTTTTAAATATGGCTGCCTCATGCTTCGATGCGGCCGAGTCGGAAGAGGAGGCAATCGAGAGGCTCGGAAGACCGATGGCGGCGGCAAGGCGTGTGCTCAAAAACTATGAGCCGGGCTACTATGCCGAGATGTTCGAAGAAGAGGAAGAAGAAACCGCCTGCGAGAAGGACGATAGCGGCGAAAGCGAAGAGACAGAACGCGAGGAGAGCATCGATAAGAGCCCTGAAACTCCCGAAGAGCGGGAAAAAAGGCGTATAGACAGGATATATGCCGAGGTCTTTGCGATTGAGCCTAGTGAAGCTCAAAGCGAAGAGGCCGGCGCCGCAGCCGAGCCCGCAGATGAAGATGGCATCGGGCAGGAAAAAACTGCGGAAGAGGAAGAATACTTGAAAACGATATATCCTTTTTTGGAGGGAGAGTGTCAGGAAGAGCAGGGCGAAGGCGATGCGGAGCTCTCGGAGCCAGTCCGCTCAGAGGACGAAGAAGCGGGCAGCCCCCTCGAGCCGGAAAGCAAAGAAGAAAGTCGCAGCGAGGAAAGTTTTGAGATAGCAAAAACGGTTGAAGAGAGGGCCGCAAGTGAACGCCGAGCGGAAAAGGAAGAAAAAACGGAAAGGGTCGAAAAGCCTCAATACTCCGTGATAAAGCTGATTGGCTATTCCATACCTGCAATAGCCCTGGGCGTACCTGTTGCGATTTTTTTGGTGGCGCTCAGCCTTGTGTTCGTGCTCGCAGGGGTCGCAATAGCGGCTGCGGGTGCCTTGATTATATCCTTCGTCTTTTTGAATATGGCAGCCATTTCCGATATATTGATGACAGCCGGGGCGGGGCTTGCGGTCTTTGCGCTGGGGCTCGAGATTTTTGTCCTTGCCATCTACTTCTTCGGAAAGAACGCGGTCGGCTTTATAAACAGGGTTTTCGAAGGCGGAGCCAGGAACTGCCTGAAAGATAAGAGCAAATACCGCGCCCCGATAGTAGAGGAAGAGCAATTCGGGGTAAGACTTGTGAGAACTTTAAGTGGAATTTTGCTTTCGCTTCTGGCGATTGGAATCTTGAGCTTCCTCTTCTCAATGATTCTGGGCGCGGACATCAAGAGAATAGCGGCCGCGATATTCAACAAATATGATCTCGCCGCCGTAATCCGCTATTTAATCGATACCTTCGATGGAGTAAAAGCCTTTATATTCCGCTGAGGAAAGGATGAGAGGAAAAAGTGAAATTCATTGTAGAGAAGAGTATCTTTGAAAAATTGCCCAATGCGTGCTTCGGAATAGTTGTAGCAAGGGGTATAAATAACACCCTTAAATATCCGGAAATAGAAAGTCTGCTGGATGAGGCAATTCGTAAATCGGTGTCGCAGTTCGGCGGCAAAAAAATTAAAGAAGAGCCGGAGATTGTTCCCTATAGGGAGGCGTTTTTGGCGCTCGGGATCAACCCCAACAAGTTTATGTGCTCTATCGAGGCGCTTTTTACCAGAATTGCAAAAGGAAAGGGAATGCCTCAGATAAACCCCGTTGTTGACTTGGGGAATGCAGTTTCCCTAAAATATGCCCTTCCGATGGGCGCCCACGACATCGGAGACGCAAAAGATGATATCTGTGTTCGCTATTCCAAGCCCGATGATGTTTTCCTGCCCTTTGGCGCTGCGGAAGAAGAGAGTTTGGAAGAGGGCGAGGTCGTCTATGCGGTGGGAAACCAGATCCGCACACGCCGCTGGACCTGGCGGCAGAGCGAGCACGGAAAAATCACCGCAGAGACAAATCATGTCTTTTTCCCCATCGACGGTTTTTCGGATGTAAATCGCGACAAAGTCATGGCAGCGCAGAAAGAGCTAAAAGAGCTGCTTCAAAAAATCTTCGGCTGTGAGGTAATTTCGGGCTTTGTGGACGCAGAGCACACCGAAATGCAGCTGGATTTTCTTTGATATCTAAATAATAAAAAAGGGACTGCTTGAGCAGTCCCTTAAATATGATTTCTCAAAAAACCAAAACGCTGTAGCCTTCCTCTAAATAGGGGTAGACTCCGGCGTGGCCCGTCATGTCGGCCAAGAACTTAAGGCCGAGAGCCTCGTTATCTTCATAGCTTCCCAGCATCTTGGAGCAGGCCAGACAGACTCCTGCGATGACGCCCTCTTCCAAGAGCTTTGAAAAGAGCGGATTTTTCTCGTCTGTGAGAGTCTTCGGAAGGGCGACGGACTTGCCCTCTAAAACAACGCTGACTTTATAGCCGTTATCTATAAGCTGCTTTGCGTTCATAAGAGCGTGCAGAAAGCACATTTTTTCACCCTGCATGGCGTAGATAAGAATTTTCTTCATATAGTTTCTCCTTTTTAGCTAAAGATATATTTGCATGGAAAGACATAGGAGCTTGCGATCCTATGTCTTTCTTTATAAGGCGGATAAGTCCTTGCTCGGTAAAAATCAGTCCTTCTTACCGAAGAGACCCTTAGCTTTATTTATAAGCTTGCCGAAGAGTTTGACGGCCTCTCCTCCCAGCGCCTTGCCTGCATCCTTGGCCGCCGCGCCGAAGACTTTGAATTTCTCTTTGGTATCGTCGTTCAATAAGGTGGAGGACTTTTCTTTGATAGTGCCCCAGGCTTCCTTTGCGGCCTCACCCGCATCGGAGAGGCGTTCTTTGGCGACTTCCTTTGCATCTGCAAGCTTTTCTTTGGCCTCGGTGACTGTTTTTTCGCAGTTTTCTGCTTACAGTCCGAGGCTTCTTGTTTTCTTTTATAAAGGAACGTTTTGCTACAGCCCCTGTTCTAGTCCTAGAAGGGCCTGTTGCTTGCCGTCACAAAGTAGACCTCGATGTCCGGATATTCTTCTTCAAATAGAGCGCACACATTTTCTATATCACAGATGCTGAGCTCCATAAATCGGAAGTTCGGTTTGTCCATGGTATCTTTTAATACTTTTCGGTGCAGACAGGTTGTCCGCAGTTGAACCGAGACAAAACTCTCGTGCTGATACATGGCACCGTTTATGACGCTCTTTTTACTAAAATGTTTGAATCACTCATAGAACTCAGGTGTTATCTTCAAAGTCTGGGAGAATTTCCAATCATGGGCGGGAATAATCTTCGCATTGTATTTTTTTTGAAGCTCCCTAATTTTTTCAATGGACTTGTAAAAGCCTATGCTATCGTACAGGAATCCGGATCCCTTTGCTGGGGGACCGTAGATTTCAAATGTGTAGACCGCATCTTGAGGAAGAATAAAGGTCTGGCTGTAAAGGTGAACGACAACCCCTAGCAGGTTAGGGGTATGCCCAGGTAGGCAAATTAGTTCGACGCCCTTGGTCAGTTCGATATCATGGTCGACCAAGATATAGTTGCCAAGTACCTCACAGTCAGCTTTTATATATCCGCCATGAGTTGCTGGGTTGGGATTCTTATGAACCATTACTTGGGCGTATTCGTAATCCTGCTTTGGAACATATATGTCTGCGTGCGGAAACAGATACAGTCCGCCAGCATGATCCAGATGCATATGGGAAATAACAACCGTCTTCACATCCTCGGGCTTCACTCCACAGAGAGCAAGCTGGTTCTCGAGTCGCTCCTCAGGTTTTTGGTACAGAGGGTAAATCTCCTGCAGATTTTTCGGCCAGTAGCTGGTCATTGCCTCTGGATTGCTACCAGTATCGTAGAGGATATATCCGTCTTCCGTTTCAATCAAGAAAGCCATCACAGGTAGCTTAATCCACTCGTTTTGAATGTTTGGATTACTATATGTACCGATGACACTACACCCGACAACATTGTTTTTATCTGTCTCTAGATAACCAACATTCAAGAACCAAAGCTTCATAGCTTATTCTCTCCTTTTCTATTTAAATAGCCACGCAATCGCACGATTGTGCCTATGATCCTATTTTAATGAGATGTATCTCCGTGCAAGCTCAATAGTCTTCTTACAGTTTTTATATAAGACCAGTAACATATTGCCGCAATACTCGCTTACACTTTCCTTATAGATGGCCCAGCAGGTATAGTACCAGTAGTGAACTGCTCGGTAGCAGAGCCAATGACGGTATTCGTCGTCTGTAGGCTTTCGCCCATAATAATTTATGAGGTAAACATACAGATCCTCCTCGTGGAAATCATAATTGCCAATGAACGGAAAATCAAAGGCAATGTCACAGTATCCTGAAAACTCCCAGTCGATAAGGTCAAAAGAATGACAGGTGATTAGACAATTGTTGGAATTTAGGTTGCAGTGGCAGATACCATTTTTGAAATGATCTTGCTCTAGAACAGTGTTAATCTGATGAACAGCTTCTCTTACCTCTTTAAAGATTTCAAAGAGGTTATCCTTATTGGCACAAGAAAGCTGGAGCAACCGATCTGCCTCCTTGATCGGATCAAAGGCATACTTTTCTTTCTCTTTCTCTGTAATCTCATAATTGTGCAGTCTTCTCACAAGCTTTGCTAACGCGCCTATCTCGCTCTGATTTTTGGGATTAAGGGGACGGGCATCCGAAATAAAAACTGAAAGTTTATGTCCGCTTGAGTCAATGAAAATCAAGGTATTATCAATGCCGAGCTGCTTAGCAAGCCGGTTTGAGAAGGTTTCTCGCACTCTACTGACAATGTTTTTTGCACTAACTCCAGGATACCGATAAACATAGTCTTTACCCTGTGCAACGAGCTTGAACGTGATGTTGGAAAGACCTTTTTCCAGTATATCTACATATGTTATATCTTCTTCAACGCATTCAAGCTGTTCACAAATGTTATTCACAATCTGGGCGCTCACGCTGTTAACAAAGAGGAGACTCATAGATCGTAGAGCTCGCAAATCGTCAAATTCCAAGGCATCACTTGGGTCAAAATGCCTTGTGTAAAGATCAAGGTCATCTATATGCCGGGCAAAGAACTCCTGCCAAAACAGTGAGTCTATGCGGTAGTTGTTGATTTCAGCTTCCATGAAGTGGACAAAAGAATCGGAGAACTCCTTGTCAAAATATGCAATGCCATGAACACATTCGCCCTCTGGCGCTCCTGCTACTAGATCAATAATTCTGCCTTTGCGGTTCGTCTTCACTACGAACTTTGTACAGGCGTCATGAAGATATGTCGTCCCATGATATGATCTGAATTCAAATGCAGAAAAAGGATTTTCTTTGAAATAGTAATCACATGCACAAACATAAGTGTTTTTAAGGTAATTCTTTGCAAGATAGAGAGAATAGATGTTATTCTTATCAAGTTGGGGATTCCCAATCAGAGTGACTCCGTACTTGTCTTCAAGGTAGAAGTACATTTCTTTCTTGTATCCGACTACCACATAAATCTCGCTAATTCCTACCTCCCTCAACTGGCAAATCTGTCGCTCAATTATCGGAACCCCATCGATGATGAATAATCCTTTCGGTGGCGCATATATTGTATCTTTGGTCACACCGGCAGCAAGAATCACGGCATTGTTCACACGATATCCGTCAAGCTCCGGAGAAGCTACTCCGCTTGTGGAGAAATCCTTTATTAATTCCTCAAAACGCTGCTTCGTCATGCGTTTTCCCTCTCTTTAAGCATCTGTTCCATAAGAACAAGATCTTCATTTTCAGTAATCTTGATATTTTGCGGTTCTAGCAGAGAAAAATACGCCTCGTTGCCTGCGGCGACATATATTGCCGCTGGATAAGATTCGCATGGCGGCAGGGCTCCATCCTCAAACTTGTCAAGCGCTTTCATTAACGGCCCATATTTAAACGTCCAAGGCGTGGCTGTTTGAACCAGATTTTCTCTCTGATAATCTCGTGAATGTGTCCTATCTTCTCCTACCACGAACATACATAAGCCGCATTTTCTTGCCGCTATCCCGGAGCCGTACTCACTGCAAACAGAAATGGAATCTTCTATTTCTTCAAGAGAGGTAAAGGGTCTATTTGCTGTTGAAATTACAACAATATCGTCAGGTTTACATCTCCCACGCAGGGCATTCATACCATTCATACAGGAATGCGTATAGTCCTTGCCGCCTTTGACAAATATCTCAGCTTTGGATATTGCATACTTCTCACAGTATTCCTTTGCAAGATCCATATGCGATTCAACGCATACAAGCACGATTTCGTCAATAAGCGGAGACTTTTCGAGCGTCTCAAGTGTGTAAATCAGAATGGGTTTCCCCAACACTTCTATGAATTGCTTCGGCATTCCCGCTCCAATCCGTGCACCAACACCGCCTGCTAAAACAATTGCAACATTCACAGCATCACGCCCCTAGTTATCTTTCATTTTCGGACAATTTTTAATATATCCTGCCAAATCTCAGCCATGTTTTTGCTGTGCGCATAATATTCATTTCGAACGGATAAATATTTTTCATCCGGAGTAAACTCCCCTGAGAGCAAGGCGTCCACACAATTTTTTAACTCATTAACAGTCTTCGCTTTAGGACCGCACATAATCTCGTCCGGATCTCTGGGAAAGCCTCTGTCGGCGTTCTTATATTCTTCAAAATCGGGAACATAAAACACCAAAGGTTTATAGTAATACATCGCATCACCTGCAGCGGACGAATAATCCGTAATCATGAGAGAGGTATACGGTATGATGCTGTTGATATCAAAGCTATGAGGAAGAGTTAAAGCATTTCCTTTGAGAAATAATACCTCGGTCTTTTCAGAACTTGCACTATGCGATTTTTGAATCCACAAAATATCATTGTCCGCAAGATACTGCTTCATCCCGTTACAAGCTTCATTGAAATCAAAAGCGCTTCCTGTTTTACGAAAAGTAGGCAGATATATGATTGTATTGTCGTAAGAATTTATTAAATCTATTGCTTTCTTCTCTTCGGGAAGAAGGCGAGGAGTTCCGCTAACTCTTGGAAACCCCGTTTCTATATAATGAGATTTCGGCAACTTAAAGAAAGAGATCATAATATCGGTTTTTAGAGGTGACGTAGTAAGATAATAACAGTCGCCCCAGCCGCCATAAAATTCGAAAAATTTTCTATAAAACGAGAAATTATGAAGAAAATCTTTAATAAACACCTGTAATCTATGCGTTCTCTTATATTCTAAATAATCGCGATCAGCATTGCCAACGCCCTTGAACCCGATAACCCCATGCCACAGATTAACTTTAATAGCTCGCCAAGAGTAGATAACATCAATATCTGGATTGTACGTTCCAAAGTGGTTATACAAATTGCAAATAATATGATACTTCGCAACTTGGTGATAATAGTCAGATTCCTTTGTGCCAATCAAATACGCCTCGTAACCCATATTTCGCACCTGTTTAACAACTTCTTCTGACCTAGAGACCCACACCACACGTGTCAGTCCGAGGTCTGACTTGTTGTCGGATAAGTATTCGAAAAGAAATCTGGAGTTATCAGCATATTTATCTCCAAGCCATGCGCCAACCAGAACAATCGTAGGGTCTTTTTTCCACCTAAGTGAAGAGAACAGCATTTTGCAATTTTTAATAATAAAATCAAGTTTACTTTTGTTGTGATACATAAAATCGCTTCTTTCAAAAAATCAATAATTTAATAAAAAACTCAACAATTAAGAGATACTACGTTTCTAATTTCTCAGAATACAATATCAAAAACATCTTTTAAAACCCTTCTTCTGCATGAGCAACGTCAATCCAAAATATCTTAAAACTGCGCCAAGCCTCGGAACGATTAGTATAAACCTATCCTTTAGAGCCGACTTTCTTATAAGTCTCAAACTGCTTTGTTCACTCTGTCCTGTTTTTTAATATTTCAAATTTCCACACATGTCGTAGCAATTTTAAGTCAACAAAAAAAGATTTGTTCTTGATATAAACGAGATCTATCCGCAATTTGATAAAGACAAAAACATCAATCCAAGTTCCATGATTGTGCTTTGTCGAAAAAGAACACAATCAAAAAATGTATGTAATTTTACAACGTGGTCATCAATTATGTCAAGGATAGTCTATCTTATTAATCGTTATCTAAAAAAAGAACCTGCGCAGAGCGTAGTCCCTCAACTTTTAATGCTTAGAAAACCAAAACGCTGTAGCCTTCCTCTAAATAGGGGTAGACTCCGGCGTGGCCCGTCATGTCGGCCAAGAATTTAAGGCCGAGAGCCTCGTTATCTTCATAGCTTCCCAGCATCTTGGAGCAGGCCAGACAGACTCCGGCGATGACGCCCTCTTCCAAGAGCTTCGAAAAGAGCGGATTTTTCTCGTCACTCAGAAGCTTTGGAAGGACGACGGACTTGCCCTCTAAAACAACGCTGACTTTATAGCCGTTATCTATAAGCTGCTTTGCGTTCATAAGAGCGTGCAGAAAGCACATTTTTTCGCCCTGCATGGCGTAGATAAGAATTTTCTTCATATAGTTTCTCCTTTTTAGCTAAAGATATATTTGCATGGAAAAACATAGGAGCTTGCGGTCCTATGTCTTTCTTTATAAGGCGGATAAGTCCTTGCGCGGTAAAAATCAGTCCTTCTTGCCGAAGAGACCCTTAGCTTTGTTTATAAGCTTGCCGAAGAGTTTGACGGCCTCTCCTCCCAGCGCCTTGCCTGCATCCTTGGCCGCCGCGCCGAAAACTTTGACCTTCTCTTTGGTCTCGTCGTTCAATAAGGTGGAGGACTTTTCTTTGATAGTGCCCCAGGCTTCCTTTGCGGCATCACCCGCATCGGAGAGGCGTTCTTTGGCGACTTCCTTTGCATCTGCAAGCTTTTCTTTGGCCTCGGCGCTCAGCAAAGCATCGACCTTTTCTTTGGCGGTGTCCCAAGCGTCCTTTGCGGCTTCGCTTACATCGGAGATGCGCTCTTTGGCTTCTTCCTTGAACTCCGCAATGTCCTCTTTAGCCTCATCGCTCAGCAGAGCATCGGCTTTTTCTTTGGCGGCTTCCCA
Organism: Candidatus Scatomorpha sp.; assembly: GCA_040765295.1. Classification (GTDB taxonomy): domain Bacteria; phylum Bacillota; class Clostridia; order Oscillospirales; family Oscillospiraceae; genus Scatomorpha. The sequence goes on from JAXGSB010000001.1 coordinate 106,472, forward strand.
GGCTTCTTTTCCGATTTTTTTAGCCTCTTCGAGCGCGCGCTCGGCATCGGCTTTAAGCTCATCGACGTTCAGTCCAGGAGCATCGCCGCCCTCTTCCGTCTCTGCCTGCGGCTCCTCGGCGGGAAAATCGCTGTCGCAGGCGGGAGCCTCTGCGCCCTCCTCAATTTTTTCTTCAATCACTTCCGTGATATTTTCTTCTGCATTATCTTCGAAGTTTTCGACGATGTTTTCAGTTTCCTGCTCTAAATTTTCCGCAGTCTTTTCTATTTCATTACTCATATTTTACCTCCCTTTAAATATTTAGATTATTTTAAATATATTATAATATTTACACTCGTATATTGCAAGAAAAGGCGAAAATAAAAAGATAAAAGGAGTCCTTGCGGAAACCCTCTGTTTGCATTGACAAAGAAAGCTGTAAGTGATAGGCTTCTCAAATAAAGAAAAGGGTTTTGTCCCTGAATCTCAAGGCGAGAGAAAGCAGGCGCTTGCTGAATTAAAAACCTGCAGTGGGCTCTTGAGGCCCATTTTTAAGTCTTTCGAGGAGGAAAGAATTTTGAAATTCTATCTTGAAGAGAAAGAAGCCGTTCTGAGAGAGCTCGGCTCAGCCGCCGAGGGCCTCACAAGCGAGGATGCGGCGGCGCGTCTCGAGAAAAACGGAAAAAATAAGCTGAAAGAAGAGAAAAAAGACGGCTTAGTAAAAAGATTTTTTAAGCAGATGGCCGATCCCATGATAATAATTCTTCTTGTTGCGGCAGTGATTTCTGCGGTCGTTTCTTACTATAAGGGCGAGAGCATAGCCGATGCCTATATCATACTTGCGGTCGTCATCATCAATGCCGTTTTGGGCGTATACCAGGAAAACAAGGCCGAAAAGGCCATAGAGGCGCTGCAAAAGATGTCGGCTATGAAGAGCCGCGTTTTAAGAGACAGCAGGATAGTCGAGGTTAACAGCGAAGATATAGTCGTTGGAGATATCTGCATTTTAGAAGCGGGCGATGCCATTCCCGCCGACGGCAGACTGCTTGAGGCCCAGAGTCTCAAGGCCGAAGAGTCCGCCCTCACCGGAGAAAGCGTGGCTGTGAGCAAGGTCATCTCTGCGCTTAAGTTGGAGGATAAAAAAGATATAACCCTCGGCGACAGGCGCAACATGGTATATATGGGCAGCACCATAGCCTATGGCAGGGGTGTAGCCGTCATAACGGCCACAGGGATGGACACCGAGGTCGGCAAGATAGCCGAGGCCATACAGGCCACCAGCGAGGGCAAAACCCCGCTCCAGAAAAAGCTTTCCGAGCTCTCTTCCCTGCTCACAAAATTGGTTCTCGCAATCTGTGTAGTCATCTTCGGAGTGCAAATCTGGCGCGCGGGGGGCTTCGATTTTGAAACAGCGATAGAAGCCTTCATGATATCCGTGTCTTTGGCTGTCGCCGCCATTCCCGAGGGACTGGTTGCGATTGTCACAATAGTCCTAAGTGTCGGCGTTACGAGAATGAGCGAGCAAAATGCCATTATACGGAAATTAACAGCTGTCGAAACTCTGGGCTGCTCCGAGATAATTTGCTCCGATAAAACAGGCACGCTCACCGTGAACAAGATGACCGTCACAAAGGAGTTTTCCAAGGATAAGGAGAGACTGGCAACAGCCATGAGCCTTGCCTCCGATGCCGAAAACGGAGAAGACGGCATGGCGATAGGCGAGCCTACCGAGTGCGCCCTTGTGAATTACGCGAACAGCCTCGGGCTTAATAAGGACGAACTTAAGAGAAGGGCACCCCGCATAGGCGAGGCGCCTTTCGACTCGAACAGAAAGATGATGTCCACGGTGCACAGGCGCGCCGACGGCATCATACAATATACAAAGGGCGCGCCCGACGAAATTCTTAAAAAGTGCACGAGCTTCTTCGACGGCGAAAACCCCGTTCCCATGACGGATGAGCTGCGCGAGGAGATTTTGGCTCAGAACAAAATCATGGCCGACGGCGCTTTAAGGGTTCTGGCCGCAGCTCAAAGAAAATGGGAGAGCGAGCCCGAGAACTGCGAGGCCTCAGATCTCGAGAAAGAGCTCTGCTTCCTGGGACTTTGCGGCATGATAGACCCGGTGCGTCCCGAGGTTAAGGATGCGATAAAAACAGCCCGCGGAGCCGGCATCACGCCCATAATGATAACGGGCGACCACAAGCTTACGGCCATGGCCATAGCCCGCGAACTTGAGATGCTGGGTGAGGACAATCTGGCAATCGAGGGCGCGGAGCTTGAGGAGATGAGCGACGAGAAGTTCAAGGAGCTTCTGCCGAAAATCGCAGTCTATGCCAGAGTCCAGCCCGAGCACAAGACCAGAATAGTCAGCGCCTGGCAGGAGAGAAACAAAGTAACCGCAATGACGGGCGACGGCGTGAACGATGCTCCCTCCATAAAGAAGGCCGATATAGGCATCGGCATGGGCATAACGGGTACCGATGTCACCAAGAATGTCGCCGATATGGTACTCACCGACGACAACTTTGCAACAATAGTCAGGGCCGTTGCAGAGGGCAGGCACATCTACGACAATATTAGAAAGGCAATTATCTTCCTACTCGGCTCAAATCTGAGCGAGGTCATAAGCATCTTTGTGGCAACTTTGGCCGGATTTATAATTTTAAGGCCCGTTCACCTGCTTTGGATTAACCTTGTAACCGACAGCTTCCCCGCCCTGGCTTTGGGCGTTGAAAACTCCGAGGCCGACATTATGAACCGCCCGCCCAGAAAGGCGGATGAGGGGCTCTTTTCGGGAGGCGTCGGCTTTGCCGTGGCCTATCAGGGCCTTACGATAGCTGTTTTGACGCTCCTTTCCTATTTTATGGGACTCTACATGGACACCGGCGTGTTCGAGATAGCCGCGAGTGAGCACGGCATAACTATGGCGTTTTTAACTCTGAGCTTTTCCGAGATTTTCCACAGCTTCAATATGCGAGACTTAAAGCGCAGTATCTTCCAGATTAAGGATATCAACAAGTCTCTGCTTTTAGCGGCGGTTGCCAGCATACTCAGCACGACGGCCGTTTGTGAAATACCTTTCCTCTCAAATCTCTTCGGCATAGTTCCCGTCTCATGGGCGCAGTACGGCGTCGCCGCAGGCATTGCGTTCATGATTATACCCATAGTCGAGATAGTGAAGCTTATAAAAAGAGCAGCGGAAAAACCTGTGCAGGCCTAATATGACAGGTCTAGTATCCTAATCAAAACCCCTATAATATATTTTGAATTTAAGCTCCATGTAGTAGAGTTGTATTTAACAACGGAGGCATCATATCAGGAGCTTGCGCTTCAATTGGGAATGACAAATCCTGCTCAAATAGCCAGATGGGTAATAGACTACCGTAATTCCGGTATTGATGCGCTAAGGCCTAAACGTAAGGGGCGAAAAAAGAGCATGGACAAAGAGAAAATCGTCAAAAAGATTATGAACGGTGATTCTGAAGAACAAAAGGAACTTCTAAAACAGTTGCAAGATGAGAACCTTATGCTAAGGATAGAGAATGCGTATTTAAAAGAGTTGAGGAGACTGCGTTTAGAGGAGGAAGAAGTCCTTCTGAAAAAACAGCGAGAATTGTCCACAGTCTCCGAGGAGAATTCAAATTAAAGGACATTCTCGCAGTGCTGAAGTTTCCAAGGTCTACATATATGTATTGGCAGAAACGCTTTGGACGAAAAAGTCCTGATGAAGAACTTTTTCATAAAATACTTGAGATTAAAGCAATTCATAAAGACTATGGCTATCGCCGTATGCATGGAGAACTGTTTAAACAGGGTTTTAACATCAACAATAAGCGTATTCAACGCATTATGCAGGAACATGGATTACAAGTTATATCATATACAAGAAAGAGTCGTCGATTTAGCACATACAAAGGTTTAGTAGGAAGAATCTCTCCGAATCGAATCAACAGAAGATTTAAGACTAATGTACCTCATCAGAAAATTACGACCGATACAACCGAGTTCAAGTATTATGAGTCTGATGAAAAAGGAAAAGTTTCAATTAAAAAATTGTACTTAGATCCTTTTATGGATATGTGGAATCTCGAAATACTGAGCTACGGTATTTCGGACAGGCCATCAGCTCACAGCATTATGTCGGCTTTAGATGAAGCGATTGCCGTTACAAGTGATTGCAGATTTCGCAGAACGTTTCACTCAGACCGCGGATGGGCATATCAAATGAAGAGCTACAGGTATGCACTAAAAGATAACCGTATCTATCAAAGTATGTCGAGAAAAGGAAACTGCTACGACAATTCACCAATGGAGAACTTTTTTGGAATCATGAAACAAGAAATGTGCTATGGAGAAGTGTACAACAGCTATGAAGAGTTGAAAGAAGCTATTGAGAAATATATCCGGTATTACAATAAACAACGTATTAAAGCATCTCTCGGATATCGAAGTCCGATAGAGTATCGAAAACAAATGTCAGCCGCATAGAAAAACCGCAGCAATTTCTCGCTGCGGTAAAAGTCTAACTTTTGGGGGTCACCTCAGCTCTTTCAGAAAGGGCGGTGTTTTGCTTTTAAAAAGTGCGGAATGCGAAGTTGATAATCGTATGGAAATTACTCCATGATTTGTATATCCTCCAGTCGATACTCCGGTTTTTCGTCAAATCCCAATTCAAATAATGCTCTAGAGAAAGTGTTTATACTTGTATATCCATACTTTTCGTCTGGCTCCAGATATGTTCCTTCTGCCCATTCATTCCATGCGTTGATAAACATAAATCTTTCTTCCGGCTCAAAAATTTGAGCTGTATAGGAAGCATTATAACTTACCCAATCATAGAAACTTTTTACGTCAAAGTTATCAAAAACCACATAGGAATCCCTCCTCCTTGCCGAGTTGTCCCATCCCAGCATTGCGGTTTTATATACATCTTTTTCAATAACTTCATCTTTTTTAATATGTTCATTGACCGCTTTCTTATAGTCAACTAAATACCCGTCATCTATTGTACCCAGAAAAATAGGTTCAGAACCCGTGTATCGTGGAGGGAATTCAACCATCTTGTCAACGTATTTCCTTAGCTCATTCTCTCTGGCATCATGTGTAGCTTCTTTACATATCCAGATAAATATATCGCCTATTCCCTCTTCCTTTGCATAAAACCTCAATTCTTTAAAAAATTTTGCTGCATCCGGAAGAGCCAAAGCATTGTATATTATGAAAACGGGTTTTCCGTATATTCTTATATATCTATCATCTGAAACATACTTTTTTATATCCCGGACATAGTTAAGAACGTCATCTTCTTGATATTTTTGTTCAATTAACACATCATTCTCTAATCCGTCCCATGTTCTAGTCCAATTCTCGTTTGCCCAACATAGGCAAAACTTAATATCTATTTCTTTATGTTCTAAGAATAAATCAATCGGCTTTTCCATCAGTCTTTTACCCGAAAACCAATAGTAATAAAAGCAAAAACCGTATATTCCGTGCTCTTTAGCTAATTTTGCCTGTTCTATTAAAACTTTATATTCCGAAAGGTCATAATATCCGATATCGTCATGTGGAATTCTCGGTTGATAATGGTTTTTGAATCTTGGCTCTGCCTTTTTTGTATTGGTCCACTCGGTAAAGCCTGTCCCCCACCATTCATCATTTTCCGGGAAAGTATGAAATTGCGGCAAATAAAATACAAGAGACTTTATTTCTCTATCATTAGGATAGTTTGAAAAGTCTAAATTATCCTGATAAAAACTAATATATCCATGAACAAGAGGTTCATTCTTTTCCAAACTTTCGGTTTGTACAACAGCTTCATCTCTTGTTAAATATCTTTTTATTTTAACAAGTGTTCCTTTTAACCCACCTTTTTTTAAACTTCGTATTCCTTTGATAAATAATTCTGTTGCTTTAAATTTATTTGATGCTTGCCACATAATCCATATTCTTCCTCATTTAAATTCTGATAAGGCTTGTTTTTGAGTTAATATCAAAATGCAAACTCTGCGCTCTTGCCTGAATCGATTGTTTGGATAGTATCATAAAAACTGCTAATATATCAAGTCAATAACACCGTATCAATTTATAAAGTCTATACTTCAATTATGATTGAATTGTGGTAGAATATGCTTAAATGTAAGTACCGCTTTGTTTAAGGGAGGTTGGAAATTGTGGCAGAGATAAACTTCAAAGATAAATATTATGAAATGCTTCGAAAAGAATTATTTGATTATCAATTAATCAGTTTTTATAAAAAAGAAATAAAAAATAAAAACAAACAAATTGATGATATGTCTGAATATCTCTCATATCTTGAAAATGAGAATAAAGGATACAATAGAAAAATATATAAAATAGCAGAAGCTTTTCAAAAAGTAGTTGATAAACTCATTCCTTTCAAAAGTAAAAGAAGTTATTTAATTCATAAAGCATATTCTATTTTGACATATCCTTTTAAATTAATAATAAAGACAATAAAAAAAACAATTAAATTTTTATTTTTGATATTACTTCCAAAAAAAATAAGAAGAAAATTAAATCATAAAATTCATTCATCTAGAAATATTTCTAAATTGAAGGATATGGCATACTATTCCAACTTGCCAAGAAGAAAATGTATTAATGATAATGACGATTATATTTTACTAGATAATAAGATTACGATAGACGGAAAAATAGCTGTACACGCACACATGTACTATGTTGATTTAACAAATGAATTTGTAAAATATTTAAAAAACATCCCATATGAATTTGATTTGTATATCTCGACGATGAGAAAAAAAGATATACCTATCATGTATCTAAAATTCCAAAATATTACAAATGCAGATAAAATAGTAATAAAAAAATCAAAAAATTCTGGAAGAGATTTTGGACCAATGTTTGTGTTGTTTGGTAATGATTTAAAAAAATATGATTATATTCTCCATGTACACACTAAAAAAAGTTTAAGGATTGGTTCTGAACAAACAGGATGGAGAAAATATTTGTTGGATGGAGTGTTAGGAAGCAGAGAACTTGTTATGCAATATTTTGATTTGATGGATAATCATAACATCGGTCTGGCTTATCCGGGAACATATCAAATTGTTCAATTGCCTTCGTATTCTTGGATATTAAATTACAGGTTTGCAAAAAAATATTTTGAAAAATGTGGATTTGAAATCAAAGATGAATACCTAAACTTTTCCGCCGGAAGTATGTTCTGGTGCAAAACCGATGCTATAAAACAGCTATTTGATTTAAACCTTGAATGGGAAGATTTTGGTGTTGAAGAAGAAACAATAGAAGGGACTCTTGCACATGCTGTTGAAAGAATATTCGGAATAGCTTGCAAATATAATAATTATGATTTTGCAACATTTGGAAGAGACAATATATTCCATATTAATGATGATGATTACGGTTTAAAAAAATATACTGAAATTTATTTAGATAATACATTTAATGTGTTAAACGATTATAAAATCATTACATTTGATATCTTTGATACATTGGTGACCAGAAAAGTATATGAAGCTGATGATGTTTTTGAACTTGTTGATGAAAAGGTTTCACAAAGCTTTAATATTGCCAAGGGAGAGTACAAAACTAATAGAAAAAAAGCTGAAGATAATCTCAGAAAGAAAAACAATTATGTCGGTGAGGTCAACATAGATGAAATTTATGAAGAATTCAGCCGCTTATTAAATGCTTCTGCCGAGTTATCAAATCAAATTAAAGAGGTGGAAATTGAAACAGATATAAGTTTAATAATTCCAAGAAAAGACATGCTTGTATTATATAACAAATTAAAAAGTATGAATAAACAACTTATTTTGATAACAGATACGTACTATACCAAAGAAATAATCGAAAGGATTCTTTGTAACTGCGGCTACCTTGGTTACTATGATCTTTTATTATCAAGTGAAACAGGATTTAGAAAAGATAATGGAACAGTGTGGAATTATTATTATAATAAATATCCAAACATAAATTCAATTCATGTTGGAGATAGCGATATTAGCGATATAGTTATTGTTGAAAGCATACTCAAAAAGCCAATCTATCATATATTAAATGGAAAAAAAGTATATGAAATATCTAAATTAAATGTCGGCTCAAAAAACAATCTAGATAACCGGATTATAAAAGGCTTACTGGTAAATAATATCTTGTTTAATTCTCCGTTTAATCTTCAACAAAGCAAGGGGGTAAGAATAGACGATTTAAAATCATATGGCTATTGTCTTCTTGCACCGGTTATTTTTACCTATTTCCAATGGCTGATAAAAAATATAGATAAAAACTATAATCTACTTTTCGTTTCAAGAGAAGGATATTTTTTACAAAAAATCTATAATTTGATATTAGATAAGTCTTCTAAATATGAGAAGAATTCGAATTACTATTTTCTGATTTCCAAAAGGGCAGTATCGATTCCAACAATAGAAACAATGCAAGATATTAAGAATATTTTGTCTTCATATTATGATGGCTCATTAAAAGAATTAATATTTGATAGATTAGGTTATATCCTGCCCGATAATATTGAAAATAAATTTGTCAATTCTCCTAGAGACATTGATGAAATTATTACTTTTGTAGAACAATTTAAGGAAGAAATTATTTTTAATGCAAGTATAGAAAAAAACAATTATTTGAAATATATTGATTCGATTAATCTTAACAAAGATAATAAAAACTGTATTGTAGATCTTGGATATTCAGGGACAGAGCAATATTATTTAAGTAAATTGATGGAAGAAAATATAGAAGGTGCATATTTTTTAACAAGCGACAATTTAAAACCATTAGCTTTAAATGGCAAAGTATTTTCATGCTATAATGATACAATTTATGATGATAGTTTCTCTAAGCATGCAATATTTAAATATAGATTCTTTTTAGAGGCGTTTTTAACATCTGATTGTGGACAACTAATCAAATTTGATGAAAATGCTGAACCTGTTTATATGAACAGTGTAAATAATATAGATAAATTAAATGAAATATATGAAGGAATTTCTGAATTCATATCAGATATAAGCGAGATATCAAATGTTGATATTATAGATTTAAATATAGATAAAGAATATATAGAAAAGCAGTTTGAAAAAATTGTAAAACACTGTGCTTTTTCAGAAGAAATAATTAATACGCTGAAGCTTGGGGATTTGTATAGCTCTAATAATATTCTGAGTGTACAAGAATACCAAAACCACGTGTTCTCATGAGTTGATCTATAGTTGAGATTGAGAAACTTATAAAAAGGGCGATGGAAAAGCCCACACAAGCCTAACATAACAGGTCTAACATCCTAATATAAATGAAGAGCAAAGCACTAACCTTTAAAAAGGGTCGGTTTTTTGCTTTATAAGTAAAATTATGGTAAAGTTTTGTCAAGTAGAAAATTTTGTCATAAAGATGACTCTTTGGCGGTAAGTTCTTGTGAGCAGTAAAAATCTCAAAAAAAAGAAAATAAATATATCAGTCGAGCCTGTGAGATAAATTCTGTAAATAATATCTAGCCTCCTATGTTAAAATTAAAAATACCATAGGAGATAATTTTTATGGCAAAGAAAGAACCGTATCGTATTAAACCGCTGAATAAGAACAAGAAAAACATCTTCAAGTCTCTCATTGAAGAGTACGATATCGAAACAGCAGAAGACATTCAGGAGGCACTTAAAGACCTTCTGGGCGGCACGATTAAGAGCATGATGGAAGCTGAGATGATAGACCATCTCGGCTATGAGAAATCAGAGCGCTTGGAAACAGACAACTATCGTAACGGCACCAAGAAGAAAACTGTTCGCAGCCATTATGGTGAATTCGAGCTTGAAGTTCCACAAGATCGCAACAGCAGCTTTGAGCCAAAGGTTGTAAAGAAACGTCAGAAAGACATCTCGGAGATAGACCAAAAGATTATCAGCATGTATGCAAGAGGTCTTACGACTCGTCAAATTTCAGACCAAATTGAGGAAATCTATGGTTTTGAGTGCAGCGAATTTTTCATCTCCGATGTGACAGACAAAATCCTCCAAGATATTGAAGATTGGCAAAACAAGCCTTTAGATGAGATTTATCCAATTCTTTTCATCGACCGCCGTACATTTTTCCGTTAGAGAGGATAATATAATAAAAAAACTTGCTGCCTATGTAATTCTAGCCGTTACACTTGATGGCCGTAAGGATGTTATCAGTCTTCAGGTCGGCGAGAACGAGAGCAGCAAATACCGGCTTGGAATTATGAATGAGCTAAAGAATCGCGGAGTGAAGGATGTGATGATTATCTGTGCTGATGGTCTTTCCGGCATAAAGGAAGCCATCTCTGCAGCTTTCCCGAACACTGAATATCAGCGTTGCTTCGTACATCAGGTTCGCAATACCCTTAAGTATGTTTCCTACAAAGACAGGAAACTTTTCGCTTCGGACTTAAAAAGCATATATCTTTTTCCGGATGAGGCAAAGGCACTTGAAAACCTAGACTCCGTTACCGAAAAATGGTCATCCAAATATCCGAGTGCCATGAAAAGCTGGAAGCAGAAATAGGATGTCCTAAGTCCCACTTTCAAGTTTTCAATGCGCACCAGAACGGTTGTGTACACAACAAACGTAATCGAGAGCCTAAATAGCCTTTACAAGAAACTGAATATGTAGAGATCAGTCTTTCTGAGTGATAAAGCTTTGCTAAAGGCTCTCTATCTATCAACCATGCAGATTACTAAAAAAGTGAACATGCCATTGAGAGACTGGGGTGCAGCCTACGGAGAGTTCTGCATTATGTACGAAGGGAGACTTCCGGATTAATTCACTGAAAATGCTCAAGGAACCTCTCTTTCGAAGGGCTCCTTGACATATTATTTATTGCATTTTTACTGATGCCGACTGGGGGAAGTCTTGTTTTTAGACGCTCTATGAAGTGGTAAGCTTTTATTGGACACGAAGGGGGTATATTTTGTACACAAGGTGTATTATATAGTGGTCATTATATACATAGACCCTCAAAAGAGATTAGGAGGCTTGCTTTGAAATATTCAAAAGAAGAACGACTCGAGATTGGTCGTCAACTCTATACCGGAGAAATTAGTCGGTCTTGGGCGGCAGAAACATACGGAGTCAGCGAAACTACTGCTCGGGAATATATGAGGCTCTATCGTGACACGAATAAGCTGCTGCCAAAGAAAAGAAGAAAAAGGCTGGAAACACCAACATTTAAGAAAAATCCGGACGGAATAGAAGAATATGAATCCATGTCGAAGGAAGAATTAATTCAGGAGCTTGTTAAGTCCAAGATTACTGAGGCACGGTTAAAAAAAGGATACGAGGTGAAAGGGGATGGTACGGTAATTCTGTACGGCAACAAGAATATCAAGTGATTATGGAACTCTCGGGAAGGTTTCCGGTAAAACTACTCTGTGAAACAATGGGAATACAGCGGAGCAGCTTCTACAGTTGGAAGAAGAGACTTTCAAATCCATCGGACAGAACAAAAAGCTTTGTCAGCAACATTGTTCTGTTTAGGCAGTATCATTTGAAATATCCTTCACATGGATACCGGTGGCTCAATGCTAAAATACGCTTGGATACAGGACTTGTCCTTTCGGATCCATATGCTCACAAATGTTGCAAAGAAGCGGGAATAAAGAGCAAATCCAAACGTTACAAGTACAAAAAGTCCGGAGACCCAATCAAAGTATTTCCCAATCTGCTTATGTCAGAGTTACAGATTGACGCTCCTTTGCAATGTATAGTCAGTGACATGACTGCATTCAATGTTAAGGGTGTATACTACGAACTTGTGCTGTATATGGATTTGTGGAACAATGAAATTGTAAGTCACTCTCTGTCCGCTAAGCGTGGTGACCGAATGACATACATCAGTGGACTCGAGGATGTGATAGAGATTAAAAAACAACATCCGGAATATGAAACGGTGCTTCATTCTGATCAAGGCTCTGTTTATACATCCAAAGCATTTAATGAATTACTTCCTATGTACAACATAACACGCTCCATGTCTCGTGCGGGTAAACCTACGGATAACGCCGCGATGGAAGCAATCAACGGTTGGATTAAGGCAGAGCTGTTCATGGATTTTCATATTACCGGAGAGCGTCCTGTTGAGGATGAAATAGATGAATATATTCATTTTTTCAACGAACAGAGACCAGCCTATTCTCTTAACTATCTGACCCCTGTGCAATACCGAGAGTCCAACTTACCTAATTCGGTGTTCACTATTTATGTCTGATTTTTGAATTTATGTGTCCAATTTTTGTTGACTAGTGCACTAACCCGGAAAATTAAGTTAGTTTATCATAAGAGGCTAATTTACAGAAAAGTTCTCACACTCCCTGCCGAAGTGACACTCGCGCCAAATATGGATAGTAATTTAAATTTTTTCTAATAATTCTTCTACTATTGCATCATATTTTTTTGCAACATTGATTGAATTAAACTCTTCTATATTGTCATTCAACTTATTTGCGCCATTTGCTAATATATATACCAAGTTGTTGTATATATCATCTTCGCTGAATGTTGCCACATTTGCATTAATTTTCCTTAGAATGTCTGCGCCGGCGCCATCCAGCATTGTTATTCCCAATATCGCTTTCTTTGCACCGATATAATCTGCCAGCTTTGCTGCAAAGAAAATGTTTTCATTTAAAATTTCTCCTAAATTAGCATCAAACAGCAACAATAAATCACTGCTTAACATTATTTGCAGGCCTTCTAAATAGCTAACCGAATCTCTGACCTTAACCATATCAGTCAGTCCGCAGTCAATTATATTTGCTCTGTCGGACATAGACATATTGCCATAAAAGTTAATTTCAACTTTATGCAAAAGCTTAGGTCTATGCTTCTTTATTCTTGATAATGCTTTCAAAAACAAATTGACGTTTCTTATTTTATCTAAGTTTCCCAAATGTGCCATTATATATTTATCTTTTTTGCGAGTAGAAGCACTGCTGTCGCTGCTATAATTATACAGAGATTCATCAAATGAATGAGGCAAAACAAGGGCTTTTGAAATTATACCTTTTGGATAATTCTTTAGCATATATCCTTTTTGATAATCGTTATTTAGAACTATTATATCCGCAGCAAGAAAAACATCTTTTTCAAGCTTTGAATTTTTTAATTCCGGAACAATTTTTTTATTTCTCATTTTCCAAATAAGGTTCTTTAACATCCTCTTGGGTGAAAGCATATAGCTTAACGGGGTGTTCTCAAATCCATAGGGCAAAAGGCGATATGGGTTCTTTCTTCCGGAAAAAAGATTGTACGGATTATTGAAGATTGGCTCTCCAAAAGAAGCAATCCATTTTACATTCGGGTATTTTTTCTTAATGGCTAAACCGACTTCATGCGCTTCGGGAGCCATCGATTTTGTCATTATAAAGCTGTAATCTTCTTTATGTTTATCATAATACTCAACAGCCTCCTGAGCCCACTCCTGTAAGCTCTCGCTTTCAGAAAATACAGTTTGAATGTTTTGACTCGGTAAATAGGTGTCCTTATTCTCATAAGACCGAAGAATGTTGCTTTTTTGAGTAAACACATCATATTTAAAAATTGAATTCTTAAGCAATTTAAATGCTTCCAGCCCTTCCGACGAATTAATTGGCGGAAAAAACCGGCTTACAACAAACCCTTTCATCATTTCCCTCGCGATAGTTTAGATATTAATCTTGAAAACACATTTCCGGCCCTGCTTACAAAAATAAAATATGTTTTTCTGTTTGCCAGAATGTATCCGCTATTTGTTTTCTTATATAAATCAACAGCTGTTGATTTTAAATACGAGTCAAATTCTCTTATATTTTTTCTCATCTCGGCTGTTTCGCCCCATTTACAAAACACAAAGTAATGAGTTTCGAGAAGAGAAGAAATAATTTTACCGACATATTTCTTTATCTTCTCTTCGTCGGATAATCCGGAATAGAAGTCGATAACACGCCTCATCATTTTTTCATGATGTGCACAGTTTTTAACATAGCTCTTTGTACTTACACTCTGCTCTGCTCTGCCGAGAAAATATCTATAGATATCAAAGTCCAAATATTTAAATGTTTTTATATAAGGAGCAGGTAAAATAATATATTCCATATCAACATAAAACATTTTCTCGTCTAAATACAACTTTGCATCATTCAATATTTTTGTCTTATAAGTAATGTTGGCCATGCCGAAACGCTTGTCTTTTAATGTACTGAAGTCAAAGCTGTCCACATTGTATAAGACATTACTTTCTATAAGATCAATGAATGTTGATGATATGCTGACTCCCGAAGCAACTTCTTCTCTTGAATAATCAGTTATAATCATATCGGCATCTTCTTTTTCAAGCGCATTGACATAGTCCGGAAAATCATCTATGTTTACCCAGTCATCGGAATCAACAACTCTAAAATACTTTCCGGAAGCGGCTTTAAGTCCTGCATTAATGGTCGAGCCATGACCTCCGTTTTCTTTATCGATTACAGAAACAGTGTTAGGATATTTTGTCTCATAAAACCTAGCTATTTCCAGAGAGCTGTCCTTACTGCCGTCGTTAACAACTATCATCTCTATTTTTTCATTCGTTATTTTGTCAAAAAGCAAAGAGCTTAAGCATCTTGAAAGATATTTTTCCGTATTATAAGTCGGCACAACAACGGTTAAGATTTTGTTTTGCATACTATTCTCCCAACTTTTTTGCCAATTCTTTTGCCCACAGCATTGAATCTTCCATAGAATTATATGTCCATTTTCCATATCTTCCCAGTGTATAAAAATTCTTCCCGCATAAATCGGCTAAAAGCAAATCTATTTTCTTTTGAGTATAAGAATTAATATGAACATAAGCCGGATCCATAATCACATGATTATATGCGACAAGATTATTATCCAAATCTTTTATCCCTACCAGTTCCAATCCGGCGATTGTATTTTCGAACTGCTTATCAACATCCGGGTCTAACTTCTTATCTAATCCTATTTCGACATACAAGCTCAGTTTCTCTTGTCCCAAAATATTATTGTAAAATCCAACCCTATAAAAAGGCACTTCTTCGCCCGGAAAATATATCCAATGTTCGTCCTTATAATTATTTGAAGCCCTTTCAAAGCCCAAATTAAAAACTAAAACCTTATTGTAAGACATTTCTTCAACCAGCTCGTCATATCCGCCTATTAATGATAAGGCGACATTAAGCGGAATGGTATTTATCAGGTTTTCATAAAAGACTTTATCTCCGCTTACTGTTGTTACAAATTTTTCGTTTAAATTTATATCCTTAACTTCCGATTCGAATTTAAAGTTATTTTTTTCTAAATCGTTATAAAGTTTGTCAATAAAATACTGAGCGCCCTGTTTTAAATACCAAAACTTGGAATTATAGCTGCTAAATTCCGGTTTCTTCATATTTTTTATTATTACTCCGAAATCTGCATAGGGGAAAAACCTCCCCATAGCGTCAGGATCTAATTTTCTGAGTGAAGTTGCATACAGCTTCTCATTATATGGTTTTAAAAATTTTTCGGTTATACTCTTCCCGAATTTACCATAAAGCATATCAAGAAAATCTGTATATGAATCTTTTTCCTCCTTCACATATAGGTCATAAAGACAATCGATAAATTCTTCTTTATTTAACTGATGAATATTCATCTGAAAAGGAAAATCGATGAGTTTTTCTTTATAATATATTTTTGTGTTCTTATCTCTTTCTATTTTTTCTTCTTCCTCAACCAAAGTCAAAAAAAGATTCCTAAGTTCCTCGGTTTCAAAGTGATAAAAATGTCCTGCATAATCCCAAACATAATCATCTACATGGAACGTCTGACAGTAACCGCCATAATTAGATGTTTTTTCTAAGACAAGGTAATCATCCTTATCCTTGCTGAAATATGCAAAGCTGATGCCTGATAAGCCGGCACCCAGGATCAGATTTTTTACTTTAGTCAATTTTATCAATCCTCTTTTATTAAAACTAAAAATATATGGGGCTCTCAAAATGATATTAATTAGACACCCGGCTTCATATCCGTTAACACAGTCTATCTTTTTATTACTATAACACAATTCGTTTATTTTGGTATATTTAGTATATATACATTATCGTTTTAACTACCTAATACAATGAGCTGTTCGATTCATACCGCAATGCTGATAATTGACCTTTATTTCACTTAAAGATATAATTAAAAAATAAGGCAAGTATTTAATTTAAAAATTATAATTTTAGTGTATTGTTAAATGTTTTTAATGTGCAAATCTAAATAAGGGCGTTTAATTATGAATCTTCTAAAAAGAAAATGGCTTAATCTTATGGGCCTATCGGTTACTTACTCCGAAGGCAAAATGCTTGTAAAAAACATAAGCGACTCATATAAATTTTTGATATATCCGCGTTTGTTCCGTAGCGGCAAAGAGAAATGTATATACCTCTCAATATCCGGGAAGAATATATGCGGCAAACAATGCAAACTAATAGCGGTCAATCGCAGACGCAGCATTTTGGCCAAGTGCGATTTTAACGCTTTGTTTCAAAAGTTTTACACTCTGCTGAAATATTTTATTATAGCAATATATGTTCCCGCCAAAAGCGAAATACAGATTGATGAAATTGTTTATTCCTCTACACCCCTTTTCAGCTTCGATTACGGTTCTTTTTCAAGCGACACTTTACTTGTCACACCGGGCTATCCTTCACCGGAAGATAAATATGACACAGCATTTGTGCATACTCGAGTTCGGGCCTATGTGTCTGCCGGAATGGATCTGGATGTATTGTGCATAAATGATACTCCATGTTACAAATCATATAGCTACGAAGGGGTAAATGTTGTAGTTGCCAACTTCTTTTTTTTACGCAAACTTTTACAGGAAAAGAAATATACTCGTATTCTCATTCATTTTTTTGACCAAAAATATGCGAATGTTTTGGAATCTGTGGACACCACACAAACACGGCTCTATTTTTATCTCCACGGAGCCGAAACACTTTACTGGGACTGGCCAAAGATTAACAGCCCGTATTTTGGTCAAAAATCCAAGATTGACGATACTCTCTTGGAATTATTTTCAATTAAAGATTATTATATACATAAGTACAGTCAATTTAAAAATGCGCTCTGGATTTTTGTTACCCCTTGGGCTAAAAAACGCTGCGAGGAGCTTGTCGGAGCGCAATTTTTAAACAGCAGTTCTATAGCTTGCCTCATTGACACGGAACTTTTCGCATATGAGAGAAAGGACCCTGAACTTAGAAAAAATATTTTTGTCCTCAGAAAGTTTCACAATATAAATTCTTATTCTCTTGACACTGTGGTTCGTGTAATTTTGGAATTAAGTCACCGGCCGTTCTTTAACGATTTACAATTTAATATATACGGCGACGGTGATATGCACGATCGCATTCTTGCCCCCGTCAAGTCTTTCCGAAATGTTCACATTACCCGCAGCTTTCTAAGTCACGAGCAAATACGCAAAGTACATGAGTCCAACGGAATTGCCCTGTTTCCAACCCGTTTTGACACACAGGGGGTATCTTATTGTGAAGCCGCATCATCAGGATGCGCTGTTATCACATCTGATGTTCCGGGGGTAAGGCAGTATATCCCCGATGATTTGGGAGTTCTATGCCCTCCGGAAGATTATTGTACCTATGCTGATGTAATTGAAAAAATGTACAACGACCCCGAATATTTTTTGGAAGTTGCTCGCAGAGAATCCGAATCAGTACAGTCTAAGTACGATTTTGAACACACTATTCAGCGTGAATTAGAAATGTTTTCGTCTGAAAATAAAATTGACACTATAGATTTGTCCGATATTAAGAATCAACCGGTACTTTCCATTGTCGTCCCGGCGTACAATGTTGAAAAGACGCTAAACTCTACGGTCTGTTCTGTTTTGGACCAGCCAAATGTCGGAAAGTTGGAAGTTATTATAGTTAACGACGGTTCCACAGATTCGACCGCCGAAATAGCGGCAGCATTAGAAAATCGTTTTTCCGCTGAAAGGCCTTTAGTTCGAGTAATTGACAAAATTAACGGTGGGCTTGGCTCTGCAATCAATGTTGGCCTTGAGGAAGCCAAAGGCAAATATTTTCGTGTAATTGGCGGCGATGACGCTGTAGACTCAGAGGAGCTTTCTAAGCTAATAGATGTCCTTGAAAACGAAAACTCTGATATTGTGCTTACAAACTATGTTGAGGACTATGCGGAATCAAATACAAGCGTGATAAAGTGCCCTTATCAAAATTTGAAGCCGGGCATTATTTATCGATTTGAAGATCTTTGTTATCCAGACTATGGATTTACAAAATTTGGGCCCATTATGCCATGCTCTTGCTATAAAACAGATAAACTTCGCGCTGCCGATTTCAGCTTGCTGGAAAAAGCCCTCTATGTTGATATGGAGCTGAATACCTACGCATCTATTTTTTCTTCAACAGCAACATATTACGACCTGAATGTTTATCGCTGTCTTATGGGCCGGAAAGATCAATCCATGGCATCATTTGTTCAAAATTACAAGCACCGTGAAAATATATGTTTTCGGATGCTTGATGCGTATGAACATCACTTTGATGAAATTAGTGAGATCAGAAAGTCATATCTGCGTGAACAACTGATCTTTCCTATGCTCATATTCCAGTATAATCTTATAATAAGTATAATGCATAGTCGCAAAGCATTTCTATCATTTGACCGCAGACTGTCAGAATATCCGGAGTTTTATGCGGAACCGAAACTTTGCAGTCGAAAAGTAAAGTTTGCAAGGATTACAAAAGCTCTGTTTCTGTTTGGAAAATAGATTATGTAATAAAAACCGACAGAAAATTAATACAGGCCTAACACCCCGCAATGCTTTGGTCTTAAAACAGATACTAAATAGCCGCAAAAAACCTTCGGTTGAAAATCCCATCCGAAGGTTTTATATTTATGTTCTTTTATTCTCTTATCATAAGAGAGGCGACCAGATAGCCTATGCCGAAAGGCCACTCGTGCGAGTATTTTTCGCCCTTTCGGCGCTCTTCGGGTACAGAGTTTATGGCAAGTCTCAAAGAGCCGAGACCGCACTGCCCCGCTTCATTCAGGCACTTCATGGAGATATCCAAGATTTTCGAGAGATCGCCGCTTTCGAAAACCGAGTCAATAAGACCCTCGAAGTACATGCCCTGCTCGGAATAGCCGTAGGGTCCTTCTTCGCAAAGCATATGCGACATGTCGCCGCTCGCTATAATAACAAAGCTGCCCTCGCTTTTTTCTATTGCGTCTCTGATGCACTCTCCATAGACCTCGGTATCTCTTTTCGAAACAAAACCCGGACAGAGAAGAGAGATTTTAAACTCGGGATGTTCACGGCTTATCAAATAAAGGGGTACAAAGCTGCCGTTGTCGAGTCCGAGCTGCTCATCCAGTATGAGCCCCAGTTTCCTGGCATCGCAGGCCTTTTTAAGTTCTATAGAGAAGTCCTGATTTGTTTCTAAACTCAGCCGGATATTGGGGGCATCCATTTCTTCCATGGTCTTTTGGGCCAGCTTTCCGCCAAAGACGGACAGTGCGCCCATGAATGCGGCTCCGTGCGGGGTTATGACTATTATGTTATCGGGAGCGAGCTCTTTAATTTCCTTTGCGGCGCGCTTTATTGCGGCCATAGTTTTTTTAAGTTTTTTCTCCTCGCCCTGACCTATCTCGGGTATTAAAACTGCCGGATGCGGCATTAAATAGGCGGCCAGTAATTTTCCCATAAAATCCTCCGGTATATTTTTATAAAACTGTTTTTTATAATACAACAAGTCTGTATGTTTTGCAAACAATAAACCGGCTAAAAAGCAGCCTACAGAGCCCGGTTAACAGGAACAACTCATTGTTTTAGTAAATCAAATTTGTTACAATGTTTCCAAATAAATTTAAGGAAGCTTAATTTATTTTACTTTAAATAGAATTTTGGAAATATTTGAATAGGAGATATAAGATGAAAAACAAGAAAATAAAGAAAATTTCTTATATCCCTTGGTACGGGACTCCTAGAAAAGATGTCGTTTTTAATGCCAATGAGGCTAGCTGGGAGTACGAATTAAAAGAACAATTAAAAAGCTTAGATATCGAAATACATACGGACGACATATTGCCGATTAAAGATGCGGATGCGTGTTTAATTTTTGATAATATATTTTATAAAAACATAGATTATTTTATCGAAATGTATAATCAAAAAAAATTGGACAAAACTGTTTATATAGATTATGAGCCTCCGACAGGACATTGTAAAAATCATTCTAAACAGGGGATAAAAAGGTTATCAAAAATCTTTAAATATCTTATTACCTATGATGATGATTTGGTTGATGGAAAAAGGATATTAAAAGGAAACATAGGAAACTTTTATTCAAAGGAATTGGAGTATAAGAAGGATTTTAATGATAGAAAACTTATAACTATGATTACTCATGGTACAAACAATGAACAAATTATAGGAATGTTGAATTACTTTAACGCAACAAGTTATTATAATGAGATCAACACCAGAAAGCATAAGAAAGAACTATATACTAAAAGGAACTCCATAGCGAGCTATTTGCTTGAATACCACGCCGAAGATTTTGACTTATATGGAACTTTATGGCCCGAAAAATTTAACCCTGTAAAAAAGGGGGTTGTTGATAGAAACAAAAAGCTTATAACAATGAGCAAATATAAATTTGCTGTTTGCTTTGACAGCTATAAAAATCAAAACGGATACATATCGGAAAAAATATTTGATGCATTTAATGCAAAAGTAGTGCCGATTTATTTGGGAGCCAGCAATGTTGAAAAATATATTCCTAAAAATTGTTTCATAGACTTTAGAGATTTTGCAAATTATAAAGATCTTATGTGTTTTTTAGAAGCAATGCCAAAAGAAGAATACGAAGAATATATTGTTGAAATCGAAAAATATTTAAAATCAGATCAATATTTAAGACACTTTTCAAGCGAAGCAAGCGCCAAAATACTTTGTGAAGCGCTACTGAGAGAACAAGAAGATTTTTCGTACACAGAGGCAAAAGAGAATATAGATTATTTTATTAAAAAAAGAGAAAAGGTTCACAAAAAAAGAGGCATTAGCTTTTATACAACAAGATATGATAATAACGGAGAAAGCATTTCAATTATCTTTACAACAAAGTATTATAGAAAAAATGAAAAAGGAAGGTATGTTGTTAAGGCAAATGGAACAGAGGTTCTAAAAAAAGAAATAAAAAATGAAAGGAATCCAGAGAACTATTTAGACACAGAATTTGAATGCGATTTTGATGATATAGAAGGGCTATTATCAATAAAGGTTTACTATCTTACAGAAAACGAAAATGTTGAACTGTTCTTGAGCGATCTCAATCCGAAGTTCAGTAAAAAAACAGGTCTGTATCTTTCCTACAGTAAAAAGAAAATTTATTACCCTAATATAATTAAAATGTCACTTTTTCAAAAAAGTATATTTTTTATATTTAAAGATCCCAAAAAGTTTATTCATTTTTTTAAAGAGAAAATTAAGAATGTTGTTTACAGAATTAGAACATTTAATATGGTAAATAAAAGGCGATAAACGCTATTGCCGTATCAAAAAAATAATTGCAAACAAATAAGAAAGGAGAAACCAATCTTTTAATAAAGTTGGGGGAGAAAGTTATGTTTAAAGAGAAAACACTTATGATTACAGGAGGAACGGGTTCTTTCGGCAATAAGGTCTTAGAAATGTTTTTAAATTCTGATATAAAAGAAATCAGAATCTTTTCGAGGGATGAAAAAAAGCAGGATGATATGAGAAGAAAGTATCAAAATGAAAAAATAAAATACTACATCGGAGATGTCAGAGATATTACGACAATTAAAACTGCAATAAGGGGTGTCGATTACCTTTTTCATGCAGCTGCTTTAAAACAGGTTCCCTCCTGTGAATTTTTTCCTATTGAAGCGACAAAGACCAATGTTTTGGGAACAAACAATGTTCTTCAATGCGCTATTGAAGAGGGTGTGGAAAAGGTTGTTTGTTTAAGTACGGATAAAGCGGCCTATCCGATAAATGCAATGGGAATCAGCAAAGCTTTAATGGAAAAAGTTATAGTCGCTAAGGCAAGAGAGCTGGGAGATAATGCTGAAACAACAATTTGTTTAACAAGATATGGGAATGTAATGGGATCAAGAGGCTCCGTTATTCCCCTGTTTTTCAAACTGATTAGGGAAGGAAAGCCTCTTACAATAACAGACCCCAATATGACCAGATATATGATGACTTTAGAAGACGCAGTTGAATTGGTTATGTTTGCTTTTAAAAACGGCAATCAAGGTGATTTGCTGATTCAAAAATCGCCTGGCGCTACAATTGGAGTTTTGGCAGAAGCCATTAAAAGATTTAAGAAATCCGATGTAGAATCAAAAATAATTGGGATAAGACACGGCGAGAAAGATCACGAGGTTTTGGTTACGAGAGAAGAGATGATTAAGGCTGAAGATTTAGGAAACTATTTTAGGATTCCCATGGATTCAAGAGGTCTTAATTACGACAATTATTTTACAAAAGGCGCCGGGGAAATAAAAGAGGCGGAACCTTATACTTCAAGCAATACCAGAAGATTAAATGTTGATGAAATGATAGAGTTGTTAAAAAAGATGGAAAAGATAGAAGAATAGAAGCTAAAAAAGTGATTGTAAAATCTAAGAAACCAAGTTTTAGAGATTTATAATCACTAAGTTTTCTAAGGAAAAACATAGAAGAAAAATTCTCGTAGACTATAGAAATGCCGTTTTTGTTTTGAATCTCTGAACAATAATGAAAGGAAAAATGCCAATATGCTAGTTACAGTTATTCTATACGGGCTGCTGCTTGCAGGAAGCTTCTTTGGAGCGGCAGTGTTAAATAGAAGATTCGAAGAAATCTTGCCCATATCTATAATGAGTATGGCGGTTATTCTGTTCCTGTTCGGTGTTTTTAAAATGCTTGAAATAGGCGTGGTTTCAGTTGTGGCAATAATTATATTGTTATATGTCATATCAGCTATTAAGCTTTTTAAGAATAAAAACAGTGCATTTGTTGCAAATTTTTTCACACCGGCATTTTTTATCTTTACTGCACTTTACCTTGTGTTAAATTATGCGCAGTTAGGCCTTGTTGCGCGTATTTGGGATGAGTTTTCACACTGGATGGATTGTGTGAAAGCGATGACCTATCTGAATGATTTTGTGGCAAACTCAGAGTCGCACTCGCTTTTTAGAACCTATCCGCCAATCATGTCGCTCTTCCAGTATTTTGTGCAGAAAATATATCTGTTTATTCACCCTGATAGACCGTTTAATGAATGGCGGATGTATCTGGCATATCAAATGTTTGCCTTATCAGTACTTTTTCCGTTTTTTTCCAAACTATCACTTAAGAACCCTTTAAAAAACCTGCTGTGTTCTATAGTTGTTTTTGTTTCGCCAATCCTATTTGAGCCTAATTTTTACAGTACTCTATACATTGATCCTTTTTTAAGTATACTGACAGCTGCCAGCTTTTTTGCGATATTAAAGATGAGAAAAGACTGGGTATATTACACGTATATGTCGCTTTTGTGCGCAACGCTTGTGTTGGCAAAGGAGGTCGGGCTATTCTTTGCTGTTTTTATTGCGCTTGCAGTCATTGTGGACTGCATTATAAGGATTGCCGGAGACAGAAAAAAAAGCCCGGGAGTTCATTATTATAAAAAAGCTTGGCCCATGCTCATGCTTTTGCTGTCACTCGTGCTGGCAAAATTGTTATGGTATTATGTTCTCCGGCAAAACGGATTAAACGGAAACTCAGGAAGCAAAATTGATTTATGGTATTATACAAAGATGCTTTTTACTCATTGCGATACGACATACCGACAGGCAGTTGTTGACAGCTTTAAGAGAGCTTTCTTTATAAGACATTTTCCTGTTGGGATAGGATCTTATTTTAGCTATTATTCACTCTTCTTTATCTTGTTCTTGCTTATTTATCTCATACTAAAAAGAACTGCAAACGATGCTGTTACACATAGGCGATATATGGCAGTAGCAGTAATCATAATGTTGCAGGCTGTGGTATATATTTATTGCTTAGGCGCAGTATACATCTATAATTTTAGTGAATACGAAGCCACAAGGCTTGCATCGTATGAGAGATACATGGGCATTGAGTATATGGCGCTTGGACTAATGGTGAGCTTGGGAGCAATTGAGTTAATAAATGACAATGTCGAATGGAATTCAACAAAATTTATTATAATAGCTGTACTTTTCGCTACGATTTTTCCGGTGAAGGATGTGTCAGATTTTCTTGGGAGAAACATAGTCCGAGATGCATATGCGGTGAGGGCAGAACTCGATGAACTAAAGAATATAATCAATAAAAACTGCGATGGGGATGACAAGATATACTACATTTCCCAAGAAAGCAAAGGTTATGATTTTCATGTGACAAAATTCAATGCGCGGCCTAATTGGGTTGCCGTTGATGGATTTGCAGGATGGAGCTTGGGAGGTCCGTTTTATGACGGAGATATCTGGTATATCAACATCTCGTCAGACGAATTAATGCAAAAGTTAATTGAGGAAGAGTATAACTATCTTGCAATTTATCGAGTCAACGAATATTTTATTGAAAACTACGCCGGTATTTTTGTAAGCGCAGATGAAATTATAGACAACTCTTTATACCGTGTAAATCGTGTAAATAAAGAGAAAGCAATTTTGGAAAGGTGCGAATAAAACTGCTGAGCTTTATTGTATATATGGAACAGATAGTCGCAGGTAGTTTCAGCACTATTCTTATGAGCAGTCAAGCTTCCGCAGCAAACTGTTTTACAGAAAATTTTTCACGCATCTTTAATAAATGAAAGGAAAACAAATCCATGGGAAAAATTTTTAATCCAAAAGTTTCTTTAGTTGTTCCGATATATAATGGGAAAAATTATATGAGGGAAGCTGTAGACAGCGCTATAGCGCAAACATATGAAAACTTGGAAATTATCCTTGTAAATGACGGCTCTAAAGATAATACGCATACTATTTGTGAAGAATATCAAAAGAACTATCCAAAACTCATTAAATATTTTAGAAAAGAAAACGGCGGTGTTTCAACCGCATTAAACTTGGCTATAAAAAATATGACGGGCGAGTATTTCACCTGGCTCAGTCATGATGATGTCTATTATCCTGAAAAAGTGGAAACACAGGTCAATATTTTAAACGATTTTTTTAAACAGGGAAAAGATATCGAAAATGTTATTTTGTATTCCGACTATGAGCTCATAAACGAAAAAGGAAAACATATATCAAATGTTGTTTTTGATAGTGAACTGTTGAATAAAAAACCGGCATATTCGTTGTTGAGAGGCAGTATAAACGGGCTTACACTCCTTATACCAAAGGAAGCCTTTGACACAATGGGGACATTTGATGAATCTCTGCGCACAACACAGGATTATGACCTATGGATGAGGTTTTTAAAAAAGTACACATTTTACCATCACCCGGATGTTCTTACAAAAACAAGACTTCATAAGAATCAAACCACAAATACATCTAAGGTATTGATGGAAGAAAGCAATGCTTTGTGGATTAATATATGTGAAATGCTTAACGATAGCGAAAAAGAAGAATTGGATGGCAGTTTATATAACTATTATCATAACATGTATGTGTTTTTGGAAACACATACAAATTACGATGAGGTAAAAAAGCATTGTGAAAACAAATTAAAAGAGATTAAAGAAAAAATAGAAAAAGAGATGGAAGAGAGCCATATACCGGTTACTGTAGTAATAACTTATTATAATGAGACAAAAGAAGAGCTTGAAAGAGCAGTTAAATCCGTATTAAACCAGACATATTCCGATATTGGAATCATTCTTATAAATGATTCCGGAGATAGCGATAACGAAGCCATAAGTATCATTGGTAAATATAAAGACAACAAAAACATTAGAATAATTCATAATGAAGAAAATAAAGGCGTTTCATACTCAAGGAATATCGGAATAGAAAATGCCGAGGGCAAGTATATTGCGCTTCTCGACTGTGACGATGAGTTTTTACCTGAAAAAATAGAAAAACAAGTATATGAAATGGAACTTTCCAACGCCATTTTTTCTCATACTTCATATATTAGAGTAATAAAAGGTAGAGAAAACAAGGTGGACTCAGCAAAAATGAATACCAGCAGCAATGAGAATGTTATCAGCAACTGCACGATTGCGACTCCTACAGTGATGCTTAATAAAGAGCTTGTTGGGGATGTTCGTTACAGGGAAGATTTGGCGATAAGTGAGGATCAGGTTTTTTATCTAGAACTGTTCAGGAAAAATGAAAACTATATTGCAATTGAGGAGCACCTTTCAAAGGTTCACACTGACAGAAATACTACAGGCTATAATTTAGCCAATGTGGCTAAAGGAGCAAATAACGTTTTTAAATTTTTAATTGAAGAGAAATATTATATAGATCATTTGAGAGGGTTTTTGCTTTTTACCACCTTTTATAAAAATATTTTAGATAGCAAAGACAAAAAAATGAATACCTTGGAAAATCAAATAAATTATGATGATAAAACCATGCTTGAAAAAGCAGTATATCACTACAGATTAAATGGATTCAGGCATTTATTGGGGGTGATTTTAAGAAAAATTTTGAGAGTATTAAAGGGACAAGATTAATAAGCAGTAATGGCAAACGGGGTATCATAGAGTTTGGCAAGAGAATGTTAAAGTTAACAAGATAGGAAAAGTTTATGACTGAAGCTCTGGAAATTTTAGAAGTAAATAACATCGATTTAATAGGACAAAGGTTCAACGGATATGATATCAAGAACTATATAAACAACAACACCGAGCATTCTGCAAAGCAAATTGTTGTTGATAAATTATCAAAAGATAAAGACGTTTTTTGGTTTTTTAAAGGCGATAAAAACTTAAAGTTATTTAAAAGATTGGCTTTATTGGAACAAGAGATTCTATCTGCTCATTCGCAGATATCTATTACAACACCTGCTTTAATGGCAAACAAAAATTATAAACAAGCGGATTTAGTTCATTATCATTTAATCCACAACACAAAATTGTCGCTACAGTCTCTAGAACACCTGCTCAACGAAAAGCCCTCCGTAGTTTCTTTTCACGATTCATGGGTTTTCACGGGAAGATGTGTGCAGCCTCAAGAATGTGAAAAGTGGAAAACGGGATGTAAAAACTGTAAGTATTTGTATACTGAATTTTCTCTTCCAAAAGATAATTGCAAATATTTATGGGAGCTTAAATCGAAAGTATACAGCTCTATAGATCCTGATATTGTAGTATCTTCAAAATATATGTATGATATGTTAAAAGAAAGTCCACTAACAAGACATTTTAAAAATGTTCATATCATACCATTTGGAATAGACTTGGAAAATTTTTCAAATAGATTTGACAAAAAAATTGCTAGAGATTATTTTTCCATACCCCAAGACCATATTGTTTTATTTTTAAGGGCGCAGAAAGAGTTTAAGGGTGTGGAATATATTGAAGAGGCTCTTGAAAAAGCGAGTTTTAATAAGAAAATTACCGTTTTGACCTGTGGCGGCGAAGGGTTTTTTGAAAAGCTGAAAGACAGGTATAACGTTATTGAATTTGGTCATATGGATACAGAAACCATAGTTAAAGCATTTAATGCATGCGATATTTTTTTAATGCCTTCGATTGGTGAAGGTTTTGGGATGATGGCAATCGAAGCTATGGCATGTGAAAAGCCGGTTATAATATTTGATAATACAGCCCTTCCGGTAACCACTTTTGCTCCCGAGTGCGGGGTGTTAGTAGAAAATAAAAACGCAGATAAACTGGCAGAAGCAGTAAAGTGGATGGTTGAGGACGAGGAGGAAAGAATAAGAAGAGGAAAGCTTGGCAGAGAGCTGGCAGAAAAACACTATGATGTAAATGTTTATAATAAAAAAATAGCCGAAGTGTATGAGAAGGCCTACAAAAGGCAATCAGGGAGAAAAAAGGTAATTTCGTTGCCCGATATTAATTATGAAAACGAAAATGTAAGAAAACTTATACCCAAATTACGAGAAATAATAGGCCTAGCATCTCCGTATCATAAAAATAAAATAAAAATTTTAGATAAAGAAGTCTTAAGCAGCGAACAAAACAGCGGAGAAATAGATTATTCGGATAAAGATGTCCAAAACTTATTAATGCATTTTAATAATGAGCTATACAGAATAGTGAGAAGAAGAGAAAAATTATTTGGCAATTTTTATATAATACAAATGAGGGTAAATAAATTAATATGGCTTTATAACAATGACAGAAAGCAATTTTTTAGAAAAATAGGAAAAAATTTTGATAAAAATCCGACTTTATATCATTTTGCAAGATCTGTTTATAGAACATTAAGAAAAATAAAGCATATTTTGAGGTTAAAATTTTAAATTACATACGACAAATTGGTATAAAAAAGAAAGGGCAATAATGAAAATTTTAGTTACAGGTTCAAAAGGCTTTGTTGGACAAAACCTGGTTGAGTCGTTAAAAAATATTAGAGGCAATAAAGATAGGACAAGGCCATATTTAAAAATCGAAGAGATTTATGAGTATGGCAGAGCTTCCACAGAAGAAGAATTGGAGAGATATTGCTCGGACTGCAATTTTGTATTCAACTTAGCGGGAGTCAACAGGCCAAAAGATAAGAAAGAATTTATGGAAGAGAATTTCGGCTTTGCTTCTAAATTGCTGGATGCTTTAAAAAAGAAGAATAATAACTGTCCTGTAATGCTTTCTTCTTCAATTCAAGCAACATTAATAGGAAAATACAAAAACAGCGATTACGGAGTAAGCAAGCTCGAAGGCGAAAAATTATTTTTTAACTATGCAAAAGAACAAAGTACAGAAGTTCTGGTTTATAGATTTCCCAACTTATTTGGCAAATGGTGTAAGCCCAACTACAACAGTGTTGTAGCTACCTGGTGCTATAACTATGCGAACGATTTAGAAATACAGGTAAATAATCCGGATGCTGAGTTGGAACTGGTATATATTGATGATCTGGTAAAAGAACTGTTAGACGCCCTAGAAGGAAAAGAGCACAGGTGCAGATACGAGGGCTTGGAGGCTATCGAAGATAAAAACGGAGAATATTGCTTCGTTCCCACATCGCATAAAGTGACACTTGGAGAAATAGTAAACTTGTTGGACACATTTAAAAGTCAGCCTGAAAATTTAATAATACCTGATATTCCCAACAATTCATTCAGCAAAAAACTGTATTCTACATATCTATCGTATTTGCCAAAAGAAAAAGTTAAATTTGAAGTAAAAATGAACAAAGACCACAGGGGCAGTTTTACGGAGCTTTTTAAAACAAACAGCAACGGACAGGTTTCTGTAAATATAAGTAAGCCGGGAATAACAAAAGGTCAGCATTGGCATCATTCAAAATGGGAATTTTTTGTAGTCGTATCGGGAAAAGCTTTAGTACAGACAAGAAAAATTAATACCGAAGAGATAATTGAGTTTGAAGCAAGTGGTGATAAAATTGAAGTAATACATATGATTCCGGGCTACACACACAATATTATCAACACTTCAGAAACAGAAGATTTGGTTACGATTGTTTGGGCAAATGAGCAATTCGATCCGAACTATCCGGACACATATTATGAGGAGATATAAAGTGGGATTAAAAAAAGATCATAGCGATATAAAGTGGAAAGAAAACAACAAGTTAAAGTTGTTAATTATTGTTGGGACCAGACCGGAGATAATCAGATTAAGCGCAACTATAGAAAAATGCAGAAAGTATTTTGACTGCATTCTTGCGCACACGGGACAAAATTATGACTATAGTTTAAACGGTGTTTTCTTTAAGGATTTAAAAATAGCCGATCCGGAAGTTTATATGGATGCTGTGGGAGATGACTTAGGAGAAACTATAGGCAATATCATAGATGCATCGTATAAGTTGATGGCGGAGATAAAGCCGGAAGCGCTTCTGATTTTAGGCGATACAAACAGCTGTTTAAGCGCTATAGCGGCAAAAAGGCTCCATATTCCTATTTTTCATATGGAAGCCGGAAACAGATGTAAAGACGAAAAATTGCCCGAAGAAACAAACAGAAGAATAGTAGACATCATATCGGATGTCAATTTGGCGTATTCCGAGCATGCAAGAAGATATTTGCATGAATGTGGGCTTCCTAAAGAGCGCACTTATGTAACGGGCTCGCCTATGGCCGAAGTTCTGGACAACAATTTCGAGGAAATAATAAGTTCGGATATTTTAAATCGATTAAGTTTAGAGCCCAAAAAATATATATTGTTATCTGCTCATAGAGAAGAAAACATCGATGATGAAAAAGCCTTTATCTCTTTATTTACAGCCGTCAATAAGATGGCGGAAAAATATGATATGCCCATACTGTATTCATGTCACCCAAGAAGCAGGAACAGGCTTGAAAAAAGCGGTTTTAAATTGGATGAAAGAGTTTTGCAGCACGAACCGCTGGGGTTCCACGATTATAATAAGCTGCAAATGAATGCATATGCTGTGGTGAGTGATTCGGGAACTCTGCCCGAAGAAAGCGCGTACTTTATAAATAAGGGTCTGGAATTTCCGGCAGTGTGTATAAGAACAAGCACAGAAAGACCGGAGGCTTTAGATAAAGGTGCTTTTGTATTGGCAGGAATAGACGAAAAAAACTTGCTTCAAGCTGTGGATATAGCTGTAGAAATGGTCAATAATAAAGATAGCGGAGCGCCGGTCCCCGACTATCTTGACACAAATGTTTCGACAAAGGTTGTAAAGATTATTCAAAGCTATACAGGTATAGTGGATCGCATGGTGTGGAGAAAATATTAATTAGAGAAATATATTAAAGAAAAGGGCCGTTGTGCTACAGCCCCTTGATTTTATACAGCAAATCTGAAAACTCGAAGTAATGCAAAAGTCTGTGACAGGATTTCTAGGCTGTTTTGCTCAGCTCTTTCAAGTAGCGCCCCAGCGCGTCTTTCCAATGAGGCAGACGGGGAATGCCGGCCTTGTCCAGTGAGCTCTTTGAAAGTCTGGAATTTAAAGGCCTTTTGGCCGCTGTTTTATATTCCGAGGTGGAAATTTCTTTTATTCGGGTGCTTTTTCCCGCAAGACACATTATCTCAGCGGCAAACTCCGCCCAAGAGCAGATGCCCTCATTGGTGGCGTGATAGATGCCGAAGCGTCCGCTCTCCATTAGGGCAACGAGTGTTTCAGAGAGGTCTTTCGTGTATGTGGGAGAACCAATCTGATCCGAGACAACGCTTATCTCTTCCCTCTCCTCCGAGAGCCTGAGCATGGTTTTTATAAAGTTTTTGCCGTTCACACCGAAGGCCCAAGAGATTCTGACTATGTAATAGTTTTCAAGAAGCCTCTGCACGGCCTCTTCGCCTTTGAGCTTCGAGAGTCCATATACGCCCAAAGGGTGCTTTTCGTCGCTAATCTCGTAAAAATCCTCTCCGTCTCCGGAAAAGACATAGTCTGTGGAAATATAGAGAAGGGGAACGCCGTTTTCTTTTGCCCAAAGGCAGAGATTTTCGCTTCCGCCCTCGTTTATGGAAAAGCAGAGCTCAGCCTCTTCCTCGGCCTTGTCGACCGCGGTGTAGGCGGCGCAGTGCATTATAAAGTCGGGCTTAAAGCTGTTTAATAATTTAAAAACAGCCTCTCGATCTCTAATGTCAAGTTCCTTAGATGAAGTTCCGAGATTCTCGTAACCTCGGGCTGAGAGCAGAGCGCAGAGGTCGTGTCCGAGCTGGCCGCTTTTGCCGCTTACAAAAACTCTCATCTACTTCTCCGTGCCCAAAACTTCTCTGTTGGAATACATTCTGTCATAGTAGTTTTGGTACTCGCCGCTGATGATGTTTTCCCACCAGGCTTTGTTTTCCAAATACCAGCTTATGGTGGACTTGATGCCCTCCTTAAAGCGGGTGTCGGGGAGCCAGCCGAGCTCGGAATGGATGAAAGAGGGGTCTATGGCATAGCGCAGATCGTGCCCCTTGCGGTCGGTCACGTATTGGATTAGACCCTCGTCGGCAGCGAGCTCTCTGACTATGAGCTTCACGATGTCGATATTTCTCATTTCATTGTGGCCGCCTATGTTGTAGGTAAGACCCTCTTTGCCGTGCTCCAAAATCAGATCGATGGCCTTGCAATGGTCTTCAACATAGAGCCAGTCACGGACATTTTCTCCCGTGCCGTAAACTGGCAGGGGCTTGCCGTTTAAACAGTTGGCTATCATGAGCGGGATGAGCTTTTCGGGGAACTGATAGGGGCCATAGTTGTTGGAGCAGCGGCTTATCGTTATCGGCATGTCATAGGTTCTCGTATAGGCGTTGCAGATAAGGTCTGCCGAGGCCTTTGAAGCGCTGTAGGGGCTGGAGGTGCGGATGGGTGTCTCCTCTGTGAATAAGAGGTCGGGCCTGTCGAGCGGGAGATCTCCGTAGACCTCGTCTGTCGAAACCTGGTGAAAGCGCGAAACCTTGAAATCCTTCGAGGCGTCGAGCAGCACCTGTGTGCCGAGTATGTTGGTTTCCAAAAACACGGCGGGATTTTCTATCGACCTGTCCACATGGCTCTCGGCGGCAAAGTTAATAACAACATCGGGCCTCTCCTCTTCAAAAAGCTCGTAAATGGCCTTTCTGTCGGCTATGTCAATTTTATGGAAGCTGAAGTTTTTATCGTCCATTATAGGGGCTAGGGTTTCCAAGTTTCCGGCATAGGTGAGTTTGTCCACACAGAGAAGCTCATAGTCCGGGTGAGCTTTTCGCATATAGAAAATGAAGTTCGAACCGATAAAGCCGGCGCCGCCGGTAATAAGCATTTTCATTATATCTTCTCCTTAAAAATAGATGTCGGCATCCGCAAGCAGCGGTGCATTTTTGTCTTTTTCAGAAAGTATCGGAAGAACATCTCCCCAGTCAATATTTATTTCGGAGTCGGACCAGAGCACGCTTCCGTCGGCCTCGGGTGAATAGAAATTGTCGGCCTTGTATTGAACTTCTGCATTGTCAGTGAGGGTTAAAAAAGCGTGGCCGTAGCCGCGCGGAATCAGAAGTTGCCGCTTGTTATCGGCCGAGAGCTCGACCGCTATATATTTTTTATAGTTGAGACTTTCCTTTTTGAGATCCACCGCAATGTCAAGTATGGCGCCGCGGGTGCATCTCACTAGCTTGGCCTGAGCCATCTCCCCCCTTTGAAAGTGTATGCCGCGCAGGGTGCCCTTCTTTTCCGAAAGGGAGTGGTTATCCTGAACGAAGTTGTAATTGAATCCGGCCTTTTTAAATTCGCGCTCGGAATACGACTCCATAAAAAAGCCTCTGGAGTCGCCAAATACCTTTGGTTCGACTATATATACGTCCTCAAGCTCGGTTTTAATAAACTTCATATGCCGCCTCAATATCTGTACTTGCCCTCGGCAATATTTCTGAGATGTGTGCCGTAGGGGGATTTGCCATAGGCTTTAGCCGACTCTAAAAGAGACTCCTTATCTATCCATTTGTTCAGGTATGCAATCTCCTCGGGCACCGAGATATGTATGCCTTGGTGCTCCTGTATTATTCGGACAAAGTTTGCCGCTTCAATGAGAGCATGCGGGGTGCCCGTGTCGAACCAACCGAAGCCGCGGCCGAGAGTTTCGATGTTTAAAGAGCCCTCCTCCAGGTAAATGCGGTTTAAGTCTGTTATCTCGAGCTCTCCGCGCTTCGAGGGCTTAAGGCTCTTTGCGCGCCCGACGACCTTCTTGTCGTAGAAGTATAGGCCCGTGACTGCATAGTTGGATTTCGGATTTTGCGGTTTTTCCTCTATCGATATAGCTTTGCCATCGGAATCGAATTCCACGACTCCAAAGCGCTCGGGGTCTTTCACAAAGTAACCGAAGACTGTTGCGCCCTCTTTCCGTTCAGCTGCGCGCCTGAGAATTTTGCCGAAACCGGCGCCATAGAAGACATTGTCGCCGAGTATCATAGCGCATTTTTCTCCGGCTATAAACTCTTCGCCCAGAATAAAGGCCTGAGCCAGCCCGTCGGGACTGGGTTGGATTTTATAACTGAGCTTTAGTCCCAAGGATGAGCCGTCGCCGAGCAGTTTCTCGTAACTTCCGATATCTTCAGGTGTGGATATTATGAGAATCTCTCGTATGCCCGCCAACATGAGGGTGCTGAGCGGATAGAAAATCATAGGCTTATCAAAGATAGGGAGAAGCTGCTTGGAAGAAACCTTGGTTAGAGGATAAAGTCTTGTTCCGCTGCCGCCGGCAAGGATAATGCCTTTCATTTAAAACTCTCCTTTTGTCTTATTATTTTATTTTGTCAAAACATCCAATCATTATTATACCATATCAGCTTGCTTTCTAAAAGACCAAAAAAAGAGGTCAAGGCCCAGATGTAGGAGCTTTGCTCTGTGTGTTTTATGCAGTTGAGCCCGGCGAGAAAGTCAAAACGTTGTCCGCTCATTTGTTTCATATCTTTTCCGAACTTAAAAACTCTTCAAGTTTCAGCTCGAGCGCTTTTTCGCTTTTTGAAATCATGTCCTCATAGTGGGAGCTCTTACCCCAGAGCGTGCTGCCGCCCTCTTCGGAATGCCCAATCAAAAAGGGCAGTGCGCAGAAAACCCTGAGGGACTTATTATTTAAAAATCTGTCGATGGTGTTTTTAAAGGGGTCCTGACAGCTCTCGTCGTATTCGAGAAATGAGTCGAAGACATTCTCGGAATATATGTTTAAAACCATACTCATAAGCCTGTTTGTGAGTACTATCCGCTCACCCTCGTGCAGGAAGAAGCCCAAGATTTCGGCGGTCTTGCTCTCGGCCAGAAGACCGGAGAAAACATCGAACTCTCTGTCTGCCAAAAAGTCCGAGACTTTTTTGAATCTCTCCTCAAAATCGGGCGGAAAGACGGCGTCATCTTCGATTATCAGTATCTGCTTAAATTCGGAATCTTTTGCATATTTAATAAGAAATTTATAAGAGAGCGCGCAACCCAAAAAGCCGAGCCTGTGCCTGAGCCCGGGAAAGAAAGAAAAGTCCCCGATACCCTGAGCTTTAAAGCTCTCCCGCCTTAAGGGAGTTTCCCGCAAGCTGAGGCAGATATTGTTCCCGAGATAGCTTGGAAACTCCCTGTTCTTTTCATATAAGGCGTTAAAGTCTATGAGCTCCTGAGCCAGCAAAAACCTTGATAGGTAAAAATCCCTGTCCTCAGCTTCGGGCAGAAAATAGGGCAGGCGGCTTAGATACTCGCGCTTTTCCCAAATCTTAAAGTTCGCACTTTCCGTGTCAATTACCTCATAGGCCGATTTTAAAAGCTCGAAATAGCCCTCACTCATATCCTCTGCACGCTTTTTGTTTATTACTATATAAATGCCCTCGGGCTTCTCGTCACTTTCGGGAAAAAGAAGAAAGCTGACGCCGTTTTTCTCTTTTTTATCAAAACTTTTAAATTCTAGGCCCCGGGCTGAAAACTCGGAAACGAGCCCAGCAGCTTCCGCTTCATACTCGGGGCTGCTAGACAGAAAAAGCCCGAATTCGGCGGCCTTTCTGAAGGCATCAAAGTCCCTGTCTATGTAATTTGCCTCAAGACTTTTTTTTATGAGAGCCCGCGGTCCCTCGGTAAAGAGGATATAAAAAGCCTTCCCGATGCGTCTGGGCGAAAGCCTGACCAAAATACGGGCGAGAACAGTTGGTTTTGAGTCCTTTTTTGTGAACATAAGAATACAACCTCTTATGAAGAGAAACTAATACAATGATAAATGTATTATATAGCAAGTAACGAGATATTGGCAAGCTGAAACGCCGACGGTCGGCTTCACGCTCTTTGATTGACTAAACACCGAAAAAATGGTAGTATTCTTAACTGCCGGAGAGAACTCAAAACGAGCTTTCGGGAGCCGAAATACACATGCTTAAAGATAAAAAAAAGCTCAGCGAGGCCTTCAAAAAAGCCTCGGAGAGCGAAAACTTTATGAAACTTCATACGGCCTACAAGGGGGCAAAACAGCTTGTCACTCTGGGTCTCCAAGAGCTTAGGAACAGGGGACTTAAAGCGAAAGAGAGGGCTTTTCCGCTAGACCCCGAGGACTTGGCTCTTAAAATAGAGATGGAGAAGCCGTATTATAACTTCGATATACTGTATTTAGATGAAAAATCGCTCGACTTTCTCAAGTCGGGCTTTAGCGGCGCTCTCTCCGCGCACAGAGTTTTCCCTATAGAGCGCCAGAGTACGAAGACTATAGAGGAATTCGTCTTCAAAAACTGCATATCCGATGCCCTCGTCATAGGCGAAGAGGAAAACGCTCTCTCCGAATTTTTGAGAGGGCACTACGGCTTTCGCTTTTTAAATCTTGAGAAGATAAAAGAGCTTGCGAATGACGGCAAGAGTCTCTCCGAACTCTTTTCCGAGACCTATCCCAAGGTTTCCGTCATCGTGCTCTCTTACAATCAGAAAGAAATGACCAAAGAATGCATAGAGAGCGTGCTCTTCTCGAGCGCCTATGAGAATATCGAGCTTATTGTTGTGGATAACGCATCTAACGATGGGAGCGCCGAAATGCTGAGTGAGCTCCACAAAGAGCATCCGAGGCTTAAAGTTATTCTAAACAGCGAAAACCGCGGCTTTGCCGGCGGAAATAACGACGGCATAAGGGCATCTAGCGGCGAATATGCTCTGCTTTTAAACAACGACACCCTCATCACAAGGGGCTATATAACATCCATGCTCAAATACTTCGATAAAATTCCGAATCTCGGTATGGTCGGCGCCTGCACCAACAACATAGGAAACGAGGCCAGAGTGCGGGTTTCCTATTATGATAAGAGCGGAATACCCCTCTTTGCGCACAAGTTTACAAGCCGGAATCGCTCAAAATATATGGTGCAGGACGAGGGGGCTTTGGCTATGTTCTGCGTTCTCATAAAGGCGGCGGTCTTTGAGGAAGTAGGGTTTTTAGACGAGCGATATCAGCGCGGAATGTTCGAAGACGACGACTTTGCCATGAGCCTGAGGAAGGCGGGCAGGTCTTTAATCATAGCCGAAGATGCCTTTGTGCATCACTACGGCTCTCAGAGCTTCAACGCTATGAAAAACAAACAGTATATGGAAATGTATTACGAAAACAAGCGCCGCTTTGAGGAAAAGTGGGGAGCAACCTGGCAGCTTCACTCCAAGCGGAAGAAATAGACGGAGGAACTTATGACATTCTTAAAAAATATCGGCTTTGCGATGAAAAAATACTCCTTTCTGCTGTATGAGCTCGTTATGCGCGATTTCAAGGTGAAGTATAAGCGCAGTATTCTGGGTGTTTTTTGGAGTCTTTTATATCCGATACTCATGATGACGGTGCTCTCGCTTGTCTTTTCAAAGGTTTTCAGGATGACGGTTCCGGGCGTGAGCTATCTGGTCTATCTGATCACCGGCCTTATTTTCTTTAACTACTACACCGAGGCCTCGACCATAGGTATGGGCTCTATCTGCGCAAATTTCGGACTTATAAACAAGGTCTATATTCCCAAATACATATTCCCCTTATCCAAATGTCTCTTTACCGCAATAAACTTCATACTCTCGCTCATACCGCTTTACGGAGTAATACTGTTCACAGGCACAGGCGTAAACATCTATCACCTGCTTCTGCCGTATTCATATATCTGTCTTTTTGTGTTCACCTTGGGAATGACGCTTTTGCTCTCATCGACGGTGGTGTTTTTTCGCGACCTCAGCTACATCTACGGCATAGTCACCATGATATGGATGTATTTCACGCCCATCATGTATGACATCTCGATTATAAGCACCCGCTACTCAAACTTCTTTAAACTGAATCCTCTCTATCAGTATATAAACTTTGCGAGGGAGATAATACTCTACTCCCGCTGTCCGAGCTGGCAGGATTTTCTGTTTTCGTTTTTAAGCGCCTTCGTAGCTTTAATAATCGGAGCAACGGTTTTCAGAAAAACCCAAGACCGGTTTGTATATTACATATAGGGGGCAGTATGGAAAACGCAATTATATCGCTCGAAAATATTTCGATGCGCTTTAACCTCGGTATAGATAAAAACTTTTCCTTTAAGCAGGGCTTTATAGACCTGCTTTCGGGAAAACCCAAGAAAAAGAAAGAGGAGTTCTGGGCGCTTAAGAATGTGAGCTTCGATATGGCACCCGGCGATGTAGTCGGGCTCATAGGCCCCAACGGAGCCGGAAAATCCACGCTTCTCAAAATAGTGGCGGGTGTCATGAAGCCCACAGAGGGAAAACTCTTTGTAGGCGGCAATGTCTGCCCCATGATAGAGCTCGGAGCGGGCTTTGATGTGGAGCTGACTTGCAGAGAGAACGTTTTTCTAAACGGAGCCATAATGGGCTATAGAAGAGACTTCCTTGAGTCGAAGTACGACGAGATAGTCGAATTTTCCGAGCTCCATGACTTTATGGAGGTTCCGGTGCGCAACCTCTCTTCAGGTATGATGGCGCGCCTCGCCTTTTCTATAGCGACCGTGGTAGACCCCGAAATTCTCATAGTCGACGAGATACTCTCTGTCGGAGACTTGGCCTTTCAGACAAAGAGCAAGAAGAAAATGCTCAGCATGATAGGCGGCGGAACAACAGTCTTATATGTTTCACACAGTCTTGACACCATAAAGGATTTATGCAACAAGGTTGCGTGGCTGCATCATGGCAAGCTTGTAAAGTTCGGCGGCACGGAACTCTGCGACGAGTACGCCGAATCGGTGAAATTGGTATAAAGTTTAAGAAAGGAAAAACATGAAAAAGATAATAGGAATTTTAATCGCGCTGTCCCTGCTTGTTTTAGCGGGCTGCGGAGCGGCAACTGGAAAAGCCGAGACGAACGAGAAACCTGCGGCTGCCGACAAGCCCGAGACAGCTGCTGAGACTGTTCTTGTGGGGATAGAGACAAAAGACATATACGGAGAAGACTATAAGCTCTCTCTTCCGAGCGAGGACTACGACCTCATTATGATCAACATATGGGGGACCTACTGCGGGCCCTGCAGAGCAGAGATGCCGGAGCTCGCCAAGCTCACAGCTCAGCTTCCCGAGAGGGTTCTGCAGCTTGGTCTCTGTATAGACGGCACAATGCAGGCGGAGGCGGCAAAGCAGATAGTCGAGTCGGCCGGCGGCACTTACGACAATTTGCTGCCCTCGGAAAGCTTTGAGGAACTCCTCGGCAAAGTCGCCTATATACCGACAACCGTTTTCTTGAGCTCCAAGGGTGAGCTTGTGGGAGAAATGGAAGTAGGCGTACCCCAGGGAGATGTGGTCGAGGGTTATCTTAATATGATAAACTCCAGACTCGAACAGCTTGAAAAATGAAAATCATAAAGGGCTTTTTCAAAATAATAATATTGATAGTCCTTGTGCTGCTTGTCGCGGCAGGGATCTTTATAGCCTATCTGAGCCTTAAGGAATATAAGCCCGAAGCCGAGGAAGAGCTGAGCATAGAAAAAGGCGAAGGAAAAGCCGAGAGCGCAAAGGGAGAAATAAGGATTCTCAGCTTTAACATCGGATACGGCGGCTTGGGAAAAAACGCCGACTTCGTGCTCGACGGAGGCAGCGGCAACGGCAAGCCCGAAAGCAGGGAGCTTTTCGAGGAATATTTTGGCTCTGCACTAGATTTTGTAAGAGACAGCAACTGCGATGTCTACTTGCTCCAGGAGGTCGACAGAAGCTCCGCACGTTCATATAAGACCGACGAGATAGCGGAGCTGAGGAGTGAACTCGGTCCGCAGAGCCTTGTCTTTGCAAACAACTATCGCTGCCCCTATGTCCCCTTCCCCTGGCCTCCGATAGGCAAAGTAGACAGCGGCCTTCTCACAATGACGGATTTTGATATAAGTAGCGCCGTGAGAAAAGCACTCCCGAATCCCTTTTCCTGGCCGCTCAGGGTTGCAAACCTGAAGCGGGCGATTTTGCTGTCGTACATAGCCGTTGAGGGAAGCGACAAGCAGCTCTGTCTTATAAACCTCCATCTCGAGGCCTACACG
Source organism: Candidatus Scatomorpha sp. (assembly GCA_040765295.1). Classification (GTDB taxonomy): domain Bacteria; phylum Bacillota; class Clostridia; order Oscillospirales; family Oscillospiraceae; genus Scatomorpha. Next base: position 146,479 of record JAXGSB010000001.1, read on the forward strand.
GCCGAAGAGGGCAGGCGTGAGCAGCAGGAGCTGCTTCTCGAGATAATGCGCGAGGAATATGAAAAGGGCAACTGGGTAATAGCCGGCGGAGACTTTAACCAAAGCTTTCCCGGCACGCGCGGGACCTACCCGATAATCGACGAGAGCTGGGTGCCCGGCGAGCTTAGCGAAAAAGAGCTAGGAGAGAGTTTTAGCTATGTCTTTGACGCTGAAACTCCCACATGCAGGCTTCTGAACAAAACGTATGATAAGGAAACGGCGCAGCACTATATAATCGACGGATTCATAATTTCCGAAAATGTTGAGCTTGTATCGATAAAAACACATGATCTCGGTTTTGAATTCTCGGATCACAATCCGGTGGAAATTGTTGTGAAGCTTAAATAAAGAGCGAGGAAACTATGCCGGAAAAAGAGATGTGGAAAAGCATAAACTTCGCGCTCACCATGGCCTTTATGGGAGATATTATGAGTGAGGGTGAGGATCGGCGCGAAAATGACTTGAAGCTCCTGAGCATTAAGGCAGAGCTTGAAGAGAGAATGAACTCGCTTATCGGCTCTCTGGGGAAGGAGAGGGTTTCGGAAAGCCTCAGTAAGGCCGAAAAGCTGAGCCGAATGCTCGTTTTGTCGATACTCTGCATGCTCGCAAAGAGAGCAGGGAGCAGTGTTGTGACAGACGAGGAGATTTTTGTTTATCTGAATGAAAGGCTCGATCTCGGTCTGGAGCAGTATGCGCTCAAAGTTCTTTGTTCCGATGAGGAAGAGCTGAGAGAGGCTCTGCTGAAGAGCATGAAGAGCCTGATATTAATGGGACTTAGAACCGAGAACATGACTGATGTGCTCCACCTCTTCAAAGCTCTGGCAGGGCTTTCGAGGCTTGCCGAGGAGGCTCTAGGGGAGCTTGAAGAATTTAAAGAGATTAGAATCGGCGCTGTGGCCGCGGAGCTTGGCGAGCTTGCGCTCGATGCGAGCGAAATGGCTCGAGCCGAAGTTGAAAATGACGAAAAACAGCAGATAAAAACTGACTAAAAAAGAGAAAATATAAGAAACGGAGAAGAGCAAAATCTTCTCCGTTTTAATATTGAGACTTTATCTAAAGCTTAGAGTTTTTCAATTAGCTTTCTCTTTATCTCGTTAAATTCCTCTTCCGTTAATATTCCTGCATCAAAAAGATCCTTGTTCTTTTGAATCTCGTCAGCAATAGATGTTTGAGGAGTCTGCTCTTCTTCCACCTCGTGTTTTTCCAAATCTTCAATCGTAGCCTTTATTTCGACCAAATCGGCATCCAGCTCCTCTTCGGTGTAATGAAACTTTGCTTCGTCAAGAGTATTTACCAACCTGAAACCCATTGGGCGCATTGATATAAAGGTGATGCCTGCAGAGACTACGCCGCCGATAACAGGGATAACTTTTCCAATAGCCTTAGCAAACGATTCTTTTGTCAACTTTACACCGAAGTATTTGACAATAGACTTAATAATTGGATAGTAGAAAGTCTTTGTTAAAGCAAGGTTCGGCAATCTTTTGGCGACTTCTTTTCCAAATTGTGAGGAAAGAATTCTCAAAGCTGCAGATGAGCCTGAGGCACCAAGCATTACACCGCAGTATAAAACAAAAGATTTAGAAACTCTTTCTGAATTTAAGTTCCCATCGACCCATAGATTTTCTTCTCCGTAAAGATAAGCAATCTTTTGGGCAAGATGTAGAGCCATTCCAAAGAACTGGGCGGTATCTGCCGTAATTGTCAAAGGCAAGGCAAGACCGCCGGGCATTCCTGCAACGAAAGACATAGAAGTTGATTTTAAAGTGTCATTAAAAACGACATTTCTTGCAAGTTGAAGAAGCTCTTCTCTGCCTATCCCAGCTTTCACAGGGCCTTCTCTCTGAATTCTTTCTTTCAGAGATTGTTCCTTTTTTGTGAAAATAGTGAGCAAAAAAACATCACGGTCAACCTTGACCACGGGAATTTTAAGCAGAGTTTCTATAGTTTGCATTGTTGCAATTTCAGTTTTTGATAAATTCAGTTCTTCCAAAGTTTCAGTTTTAGAGAAATTTTGTTCTTCCAACATAATTTTTCCTCCTAATTTTTTATTAAAACAATTTTAAATGATTGACAGGTACTAAAGCAAGGCTTTTGTGAAGTTTATCTCTTTTTAAACCACAGAGAAAACATTAGCGGCAACAGATGCAGCCTCTTCATTTTCTTTTGAACGATTACAGGCGTATATATAGGATTTGTTGCTGTTACATTTCCGTTTGGCTCAACTATAAACTGCGCCGGTGCGATTATGGGATTGTTTCGAGTTTCACCCGGAAGCTTGGTGTTGAGAATTATGTTTTCTCCGTCTTTCCAATAACCGACGAGAACTCGAGGAATGTCCCTTTTCAAATAATACTTTATTGCTTCTTCTACTGTCATTTTCTTATTTCCCGCCGCCGCGTTTTTTATAGTCCTTTTTAATCTCTTCGCCCCAGTCCTTCGGCATGGCGCCGCAAGCGCGCATACCGGCAATGGCTTTGCTCATAACCTTAAAGTTGAGCTCGACTCCATCGCTGTCTGCAAGGAAGTTCTGGGCGCGGTCTGCGGAAATTCCAAAACTTCCCGCAGTTTCTATGGCGTCGATGTTCGCCCCAAGGAAGATAAACTCCCAGCCGCCCTTCTTCTGCTCTTCTATCATCGCCTTTACTTTCTTCGGCGAATATTCGCGGCTCGAATTTTCCATACCGTCGGTGATGATTACGAATATGACGTTCTCGGCGCGGTATTCGGGAGCGGTGCTCTTTTGAACCGTCGCTATTTTGTTTATCGTTCTGCCTATGGCGTCGATAAGAGCGGTGGAGCCGCCGACCTGATATTCCTTCTCGCTCAAAGGGCTTACAGCCTTAATGTCGATGCGGTCGTGCAGGAGCTCATAGTTGTTGTCGAAAAGCACGCTTGTTATGCGGCACTCGCCCGGAAGCGCCTGCTGTTTTAAAAGCATCGAGTTAAAACCGCCTATTGTGTCGGACTCGAGTCCGCTCATTGAGCCGCTTTTGTCTAAAATAAATACGAGTTCGCTTAAATTATTGTTCATTTGTGTTTCCTCCTTAAGTTTTTCTGACTTAAGGATAGCATTTTAAAAAGAACAAATGGTCGCTTTAAAAGCGACAAATAGAAATCATAAAACTCTATGGCAAAACCCATATTTTTGCAGAGTTTTTAAGCGTTCTAAGCTCCCAGCAACTGTTGGTCGAAGTCAAAGAGGACAGTATTTATCTCTATAATATCGTATTTTTCGTTTGTGATGAAGTATTCGACAATTACATCGAACTTTTTGCTTTGAGAAAGAGCATATCCGGCTCGTTTAAGCAAATCGTCAGTTTCCTCAATCGAAAGCTCCAGCCCCACAGCGAGGGCAATAACGGTGCGCTTGCTTGGGGTATAGTCTTTTTGACTTCTTATTTTCGAAAAGAGTTTCCTGTCGATGTTGGCGCGCTTGTAAACCTCCACCTCGTCTTTGCCCTTCGCATCAATCAGGCGAAAAAGTGTTTCCGAGAAAGACTCGTCAAGTTTAAAGAAGTCCTCTTTAAGAACGCTCGGCAAACCTTGGACAGGAGTGCCGCCCAGAGCAGTCGGCAGATGCTTTTTGGGAATAGCGGATCTTGCCGTTTCGAGAAACTCTGCGGCTCTTTCTGAAAGACTTCGTCGGGAAAAGGGATACTCCTCAACATAGTGCTCGTCGATATAGCTTTTAACCTCATACAGAAGCTTTTTGCTGACAGAGAGCGCCGACTTGTCGAAGACTACGAGATATATATCCATATCGTGCTCCGAGAGAAAGCTTCTGAAAACCTCGGTCGCAACATGAAGGGCTTCTTCCTTGGGGTATCCATAGGCGCCGCTCGAGAGAAGCGGGAAGGCAATGCTCTTGCACTTCTTTTCCAAAGCCAAGTTAAGGCTGTTTGTATAAGCCGAGCGCAGAAGCTCTTCCTCACCGCTCTTGCCGTCTTTATATATGGGACCCGCGGTGTGGATAATGTATTTTGCCGGAAGAGCGAAGGCCGGAGTTGTGACCGCCTCGCCTGTTTTTATGGGCGCAAGCTTTTCGCAGGCAGCCTGCAGCCTGCGCTCGCCCGCGGCATTAAAGACAGCGCCGCAGACGCCTCCTCCTATCGTGAGCTCGGTGTTGGCGGCATTTACAATTGCATGAACTTTCATTTTCGTAATGTCGTTGCGGACTATTGAAAACGGCATAGCAGCGCCCCCCTTATTTAAATATTAACTGATACTTGATTTTAGCACATCTTCAAGACATTTTCGACCGAGAGTTTTAGTCAAAAAACTATCTTTTAAGCAGCATTTCAAACTCGGAGATTTCCCCTCTGGGGACCTTCTGGCTTAGCTTATGGCCCGTGAAAGAAAAGCCGCATTTCTTGTAGAACCCGATTGCGTTTTGGTTCCCTTCGAGCACAAACAAAACGACGGAAGGGGAAGGCAAAAGTTCAAGGCATTTATTCAGCAGAGCCTTGCCTATTCCCTTCTTCTGATATTTTTGAAGAACATACAGAGCCACAAGCTCGGAAGACGGCTTGATGCTAGCAAAGTCTCGAGATTCAGGGAAATAGTTAGCAAAGCCGACAACCTCGCCCTCGACAAGGGCAACAAGAGTGTTCTGCGGGTAGTCAAAAGCGAAACGCAAACATTTTTCCAAGCTCCTGCCGTCTAAAAATTCCTGCGGCATGAGCCCTGCATATGTTTCGTTCCAAGAACTGTAGTGGACAAAGGCCTTGCCCCTTTTTTCGTCATCGCTTACGGCTTCTTTTATAATATAGTCCATTGTTACGCCTCAATAAACATATTTTCACTTTATTTCCCGGCGATTTTATCATACATCGGTTTATGCAAAAAAAGAAGCCTCGGCGTCCGTTTTAGCGGAGTTTCCGCAACAGCGCCCAAGGCGTTCTTCTATATTTTTTATGCCCTAGAGTTTAAAGAGCAGCCTTTGCCTTTTCGCAGAGTGCGGTGAAGGCTTCGGGATTGTGAATGGCTGTCTCCGAGAGCATTTTTCTGTTCATCTCGATGCCGGCAAGTGTGAGACCGTGCATGAAAGTGGAATAGTTCATTCCGTTCAGCTTGCAGGCGGCCGAGATGCGGCTTATCCAAAGACGGCGGAAGTCTCTCTTCCTCTGCTTGCGGCCGACATAGGCGTAAACGCCCGACTTCATAAGCTGCTGCTTTGCCATTCTGAAATGGCGAGACTTATTTCCCCAATAACCCTTTGCCAGCCCTAAGACCTTCTTTCTTCTGGCGCGAGTGCTTTTTGCATTTTTAATTCTGGCCATAATTATCCTCCTCTTACTTGTACGGAATCATGCGCTTGATGGCGATGACATTTGTTGCGTCTGCATAGCCGCCCTTGCGAAGATTTCTCTTGCGTTTGGGAGTTTTTCCATGGCCGGTCGCAAGGTGAGACTTATATGCGCAGGCGCGCTTTACCTTGCCGGATTTGGTGAGACGGAATCTCTTTTTTGATCCTGAGTGTGTTTTTACCTTAGGCATTGATGTTCATCCTCCAATGAATATGCGACTTTAGGCCTTCCCGGCCTCATCGCTTTCTTTTTCTTCCTTTTCTTCCTGACTCTTTCTCTTTTTAAGCGCTGCCGGAGAGAGCGGCGAGAGGAATATTGACATGAAACGGCCGTCCAATCTGGGGCTTGCATCCAAACTTGCAATATCAACGCAGTTTTCAGCGAAGTCCAAAAGCAGCTTCTCTCCTATATGTGTGTGAGCCATTTCACGGCCGCGGAATCGCACGGTGACCTTAAGCCTGTCTCCGTTTTCAAGAAACCTTCTGCCGTTGCGAAGCTTAACATTCACATCGTGTTCGCCGATGCCCGGAGACATGCGAATCTCTTTTACCTCCACAACATGCTGCTTTTTTCGGGCCTCCTTCTCGCGCTTGGACTGTTCAAAGCGGAACTTGCCGTAATCGATAAGTCTGCACACGGGCGGATTTGCCTGGGGGGCAACCTTCACAAGATCAAGACCCGCCTCATGGGCAATATCAAGAGCCTTGTCCGCCGACATAATTCCAAGCTGCTCTCCGTTTTCGGAAATGAGACGCAGTTCGCGATCCCTTATTTCTTCGTTGATTTCATAATCCGTGCTGGCTATCAAAAACACCTCCATAAAAAAGAAAACGAGTGCAAAAGGCACCCGCAAAGCATCACAAGGCAGCAAATCTGCCCTTGATATAGACCTCTTCGAAAAATCTTGAGGTGAGAGTGGCGGAGCCCTCTGCTTTATTTTGAAGCATCGGAATTTTAACATCAATTTTTAAGTCTGTCAAGTTTTTGTATAAAAAACCGCAACTTAGCAAGAATATTGAAAAATCACGTGATTGTGGTAAAATATTCCAAAGCCTAAGGAGAGAAGTACAATGAAAAAATATTCTGTATTACTTCAAGACGTCGTTAAGACAAAGGAGCTCCACGTATTCTACAAATCCGAAACCTACTCCGAACAGAAAATATATATCCCGGATATAAACAGGCCGGCTCTGCAGCTTGCCGGGTTTTACACATATTTTGATGAAAAACGTCTTCAAGTAATAGGCCGAGTTGAGGGCACCTATTTGGAGGGACTGAGCGATGAGCGCCGTAAGGCCGCGCTTATGAATCTCCTTAAATACAATATACCCGGACTGATATTCTGCCACAATGTAGAGCCCTTTCCCGAGGTCTATGAATTGGCTCAAATCTACGGCAAAAACATCCTGGTTACGGATGAAGATACATCCACATTCATAGCCGACCTCATTGACTATCTAAGAACGGAACTCGCCCCCAGAGAGACTCTGCACGGAGTTTTGATAGAGGTTCACGGCGAGGGTCTGCTCATAAGGGGCGACTCGGGTATAGGTAAAAGCGAGACGGCGCTCGAGCTCATAAAGCGCGGTCACAGACTCATAGCCGACGACGCTGTCGAGATAAGAAGGGTATCGAACAATGAAATAAACGGGACAGCTCCGGAGATTATCCGCTATTATATGGAGCTTCGGGGCATAGGAGTAATCGATGTGCAAAGAATCTTCGGGGTCGGGGCGATAAAGCCCAGCACCAATATCGATCTCATAGTAGACTTTGAGTTCTGGGACGATAAAAAAACCTACGACAGGCTGGGCGTCGCCACCGAGTATGATCAGCTTTTGGGAGTTAAGCTCCCGAGAATAACGATACCCGTGAGACAGGGACGAAACCTAGCCGTCATATTGGAGCTGGCCGCAATCAACAACAGACAGAAGAAGATGGGTTACAATGCGGCTGAGGAGCTGGCAAAGAAGTACGATAAACTTGTTTCCGAGGGCATGGTAGATTGAAATATACAAGGATTTCCGAAAATGCGGCAGATGAGATAAGCAGAAGATTGCCTAAGCTTCATATGCTCAGAGACGAGGATATGAAAAAACACTGCTCTTTCAAGATTGGCGGAAAAGTCAGAGCGCTTGCCGAACCCGAGAGTGAGGATGAGCTAATTGCCCTGCTCTCGGCGCTTAAAGAAATGGGTATTCGCCCGCTCATAATGGGCAGAGGAACAAATATCCTCTTTAAAGACTCCTATATGGACTTTCTTATACTCAGAATCCACGACAGAATGAGCGGAGTTAGGCGAAAAGACGAAAGCCTTCTTGCTCTTGCCGGAACAAGTCTTCGCACACTCGCCGAAAGCGCAAAAAAAGAGGGTCTTTCGGGCCTCGAATTTGCGGGCGAGATTCCGGGCGGCCTGGGCGGGGCCGTATTTATGAACGCCGGCGCCTTCGGCGGCGAGATGAAAGACGTTGTTTCATCCGTCTTCTCCATAGGCGAGAATCTCTCTCTTAAAGAGCGCACAAATGAAGAGCTGGACTTTTCCTACAGACACTCGGTGTTTGAGGAAAAAGAGGACGAGTGCATAGTCAAGGTGAAGCTTTCTTTAAGTGTTGCGTCAACCGAAGAAATAGCCGAAAAAATGAGAGAAATCTGCGAAAAGCGCCGCAGCTCTCAGGTGATAAAGTTTCCCTCGGCGGGCAGTTTCTTCAAAAGACCCGAGGGATATTTTGCCGCCAAGTTCATAGACGAGGCGGGACTGAAGGGTTTAAGAGTCGGAGACGCCATGATTTCGGAGATGCACGCGGGCTTTCTTGTAAACGTGGGTTCTGCCACGGCGGCAGACGTTCTAAGGCTTATGGAAAAGGTGCAGAGCGAAGTTTTAAAGAAGTTCGGCGTTGAGCTCAAGCCCGAAGTCAGGATAATTGGAGGATGATATGCAGATACTTTTGATTTCAGGTCTCTCCGGCGCAGGAAAGACAAGAGTTGCAAATATTTTAGAGGACATGGACTATTACTGCGTAGACAACATGCCCATAGCCCTCTTGCCTCGATTTGTTGAGCTCTGCAGCGCAACCAAGGGCAGGTACGACAAGGTCGGTCTTGTGGTAGATACGAGAGAGCGCGGGGATCTGGGCCAGTTTTTCAACATTATCGAAGAGCTTGAATCGCAGGACATAGAGCTCTCCCTTCTTTTCATAGAGGCAAACAACAAAACCTTGGTGACGCGCTTTAAGGAGTCGAGGCGCCCGCATCCGCTGCAAAGCAAGGACGTGGAGCTCGAGGCGGCCATTGAGAAAGAGCGCGAAGTTCTCTCCTTCATAAGGGAGCGAGCCGACAAGATTATCAGTACCGACGGATTCTCTATCGCGCATCTCCAGAAGACCGTAACCGAGGCGTTCTCTTCGGGAGAGGAGAGCAAGAGCATGATGCTCAACATCAAGGCCTTCGGATATAAGTACGGACTTCCCACCGACGCAGACCTTGTCTTCGACGTGAGGTTTTTGCCGAACCCCTTCTATGTTGAAGAGCTTCGGAATCTCACGGGCATGGATAACGAGGTCTATGATTTTGTTATGAGTTACCCCTCCGCTTGTGAATTTTTAGAGAAGCTCACGGAGCTCTTTTCGTTCCTGATACCCAAGTATGTGGAAGACGGAAGGTATTCCCTCACCGTGGGCATAGGATGTACCGGCGGCAGGCACCGCTCCGTCACAATCGCAAGGGCTTTGGCCGAGAGGCTTTCCGAAAAGCAGGGCATAAGTGTTCAGCTTTCTTGCCGCGATATCGACAGAAACGGAGCTTAAAATGAGCAGGCATTATATGACCCGCATAGTTGCCATAGGAGGAGGTACCGGACTTTCGGTGATGCTCCGAGGACTCAAGGCCTACAGCGAAAATCTCTGCGCCGTGGTCACTGTCAGCGACGACGGCGGCGGCTCCGGTATGCTGAGAGAAGACCTGGGCATGCCGCCTCCGGGAGATATTCGCAACTGCCTCAAGGCGCTGGCCAATACCGAGCAGCTCATGGAGGAGCTTTTGGACTACAGATTCAGCGAAGGCAGTTTAAAAGGTCAGAGTTTCGGAAATCTTTTTTTGGCCGCCCTCAACGGCATGAGCAAGAGCTTCGACGAAGCGGTATATAAAATGAGCCAGGTTCTGGCCATAACCGGCAGGGTTTTGCCGGTTTCAAACGAAGATATAAGACTTTCGGCAATTTTCGACGACGGATCAACCGTCGATGGTGAAAGCCGCATAGCCGAATATAAGCAGGGCAATATAAAGCGCATTGAGAAGGTCTTTCTAAGACCCGAAAAACCGAAGGCGATTCCCGAAGTCATAGAGGCCATAGAAAAGGCCGAGCTCATTATCATGGGGCCGGGCTCTCTTTATACCTCCGTCATACCCAATCTCCTGGTCGACGGGGTTTCCGCGGCGATAAAACGCTCCAAGGCCATGAAGATCTATGTCATGAATCTTATGACGCAGGAGGGAGAAACAGAGGACTGCACCGCCTCGGAGCATGTGAAGGCCATCTTCGATGCAGCCGAGGGCAAGGTCTTCGACTATGTAATTGCCGATGTGAGCCGCATTCCGGCCATGGTATTGGACAGGTACGCGGAAACGGGAAACAGTCAAGTAGTTTTGGATAAAGAGGAGCTCTCTAAGCTGGGAGTCGAGCTCATAGAGCGAGAACTGGCAGTTTGGAAAAATGCCCTTGTGCGCCACGACCCCAATGTTCTCGCCCGGGAGATAATGGCGGTGTATAGGGAGCTTTCCGAGACCAAGGTATATTAGAGATTGATAAGATGTCATTTTCCTCTGATATAAAGGCCGAACTTTGCAAAATCCCCATACAGGCGCGCGCGGCGGCTGTGGCGGAATCTTACGGCATTTTGCTGCATGCGGGCAGTTTCGAGCCCGGACTCATACGCATAATGAGCCGAAGCGAAGATGTGAAGCTTCGGGCGGTGAGACTGTTTAAAAAAGCCTTCAACTTGGACTTCGACTATGTTTCCGAGAAGGATGAGCCCGGACTTAAAAAGCTCCGCATGGAAGATATTGTAAAGATAGAGAAGATATACAACGCCTTCGGCTTCGAAACGAGAGATGTCACGGTACACCATATAAATCTTGCGGTTCTTGAAAGAGAGGAGCATAAAACAGCCTTCTTGCGCGGGAGCTTCCTGACAGGAGGGACAATGACCGACCCCGACAAGCAGTTCAATCTCTCGATAGTCTGCGCCCACAGGGCTGTGGCGAGGGAGATGAGGGCTTTGCTCATGGAGCTCGGCTTCGAACCGCTTTTTTCGGAGCGGGCGACAAGCTCGGCAAACTATTTCAGGCGCTCCGAGCTTATCTCGGACTTTCTCACCACAATCGGCGCTCCGGTGGCGGCAATGAGGGTGTTAAACGCCAAGATAGAGCGCGATATGAGAAATAAGATAACAAGGCAGATAAACTGTGACGATGCGAACACCTCCAAGCAGGTCGAGGCCGCCGAGCGACAGCTCGAGGAGGTAAGGAAGATATTTATGAGTCCAATGGGCGAGAGTCTTTCGGATGAGCTGCACGAGGCCGCCATGCTTCGCTTCTCAAACCCCTCGGCATCCATTTCGGATCTCGCTCGGCTTGCGGTGCCGCCGATAAGCAAATCTGCAATGAGCAGCCGACTGCGCAGACTTTCGGAGCTGGCAAAAAAACTGTAAAAAAGATCTCTCCGCCCGCACTGAATGCGAGCGGAGAGATCTCTTTCTTGTAGCACTTTAGTGCGATTTCAAATGTCGAAGACATTTGAAATCAATAAACCACCTGCTATGCAGGTGGAATGAAAGAAAGCTTTAGCTTAAAGTAAAAAACCTCCAGTGATATACTTTCTTTAGATTTGCCAATCAAAGAAAGAAACAAAGGAGGTTCCATCCATGGATAAGAATAGTTTATCACATACACGCTGGGAGTGTAAATATCACCTGGTGTTTGCCCCAAAGTATCGTCGACAAGAGATATATGGAAAACTAAAGGTAGATATTGGAAAAATCTTAAGAGATTTGTGCGAAAGAAAAGGAATCGAAATAATCGAAGCAGAGTTATGTAGAGATCATGTGCATATGCTAGTGAGAATACCCCCGAAATTTAGTGTGAGTGAAATCATGGGCTATCTAAAAGGAAAGAGTGCGTTAATGATATTCGATCGTCATGCAAATTTGAAGTATAAATACGGTAATCGACATTTTTGGTGTAGGGGTTACTACGTTGATACAGTGGGAAAAAATGCAAAACGCATAGAGGAGTATATACAACGTCAAATACAAGAAGATCAGGTCAACGATCAAATAAGTTTGAAAGAATATATAGATCCGTTTACGGGTAAGCCGGTAAAAGGAAACAAATAACCGCTTAAGCGGTCAGAGCCGCTTTAGCGGTGTTGGGAAATTAGTGCGATTGGCAAATCATTCAATGCGCCATCAGGCGCTGCTAGTAATAAGCCCTTATAGGGCGTGTGCAAACCACCGGCTAAGCCGGTGGTTATGATTAAGGTCAGTCTTCGAGAAGATAGCGCCTAAGCATATCCTGTAAAAGCTCATCTCTGTCGAGGCGGACAATCAAGGCTCTGGCCCCCTCGTGATTGGTTATATATGTGGGATCCTCAGAGATGATGTAGCCTACCAGCTGGTTTATGGGGTTATATCCCTTTTTCTCCAGCGATGCGTATACTCTTTTTAGAATATCACGCTTGTCGTTGCTCTCGTCCGAGAACGTAAATTTTTTTGTCTCGTTAGAGTTGTCTCTAAGCTCAAAATCCATAATATCACTCCGTTTCGTCCTCAAATTCTGTGTCCTTATATTCTAGCAAATTTCGGCTGAAAAGAAAAGAGAAACCCTTATATTTAAGCAAAAAAGAGTGAAATTCCAGGAAAAAATTAAAATTTACGGATTGTAGATTGAAAATTCCGACAAAAAGGCTGAAAATAAGGTGAATCTTTACAAAAAAGAGCCTCTTTGCTATAATTTTTCGAGCACATTATGCGCCCGTAGCTCAGCCGGATAGAGTGTCAGACTCCGATTCTGAAGGTCGCAAGTTCGAATCTTGTCGGGCGTGCCAAAAAGCTGCCGCAGAGCGCGGCAGCTTTTTCCTTGCAGAAAAACGGTTTCCAAGAAACTGCGGCCAAATACTGTGAATATTGCCGAGGAAAGCTCTTTATGCTATACTTAGAAAAAAGTTTTTTAGGGGAAAAAGAATGAAAGCTATCAAAAAATCCCTTATTTTAATACTGCTTTTAGCGCTGATTCTCCCCCTTGCGGCCTGCGGTGAGGAAGAGCTCGTCACAAAGCAGATTTTTGCCATGGATACGAGCATGATCCTCAAGGCCTATGGCAAGAACGCGGAGGAAGCGCTTAACGTAGCTATAGGCGAGATAAACTCACTAAATATAAGTCTCGACCCCGAAAACGAGCAGAGCATGGTCTACGAACTCAACAAAAGAGGTTATTGGGGCGTTGTTGCAAAAGCGCAGATGGCGGAGCTTTTAATGGCCTGCAAGGAGTACTATGCGCTGACTAACGGCGCCTTCAATCCCGCTGTCTACTCCATAGTCAAGGCCTGGGGCTTCATCGACGGCTCTTACAGAGTTCCCGAAGAGGAAGAGCTTGCAGAGCTGCTTAAATATATAAATTTCAAGCTTGTCGAGATTTCCTCTTTTCCGGGCGAGGAGTCATATATGGTAAAAACCCAGTACGGCATGCAGATAAGCTTTGGCGCCATAGGCAAGGGTTACGCCTCCGATTTGGTTATCGAGGCTCTAAAGGCAAACGGGGTAAAATCCGCCATAGTATCATTAGGCGGAAACATAAAGACCCTGGGCACAAAGCCCGACGGCTCTATGTGGACAATAGCTATTCAGGATCCGGAAGCGACCGACGGTTTTATCGGTTATCTCAAAACCGCCGACAAGGCGGTCGTCACCTCCGGCGGCTACAACAGATTTTTTGTGGCGCAGGACGGCAAGATGTACAGCCATATTATAAACCCCTCAAACGGCATGCCGGCCGATTCGGGGCTCACCTCGGTTACGGTTGTCTGCGACAATGCCGCCAAGGCCGATGCGCTCTCCACGGGCATCTACGTCATGGGAGAGACAAAGGCTCTCAGGCTCTACAGGGAGTGCAAGGATTTCGAGCTGATACTGGTGACGGTGGACGGCAGAGTTATAGTTACCAACGGACTTTACGATTACTTCTCCCCCGACAACCCCAACTACGACTTTTCATACGCAAGCTCGAGCTGAGCTCGGGCTTTTTTTCTTTAACGGAGGCCTCCTGATGCCAACACCCGGTGTTAAAATTGAAGAATTAAAGGGTATCGGCAAAAGCCGAGCCGCCTCTTTCCGCAAGCTTGGAGTGGAGAGACTCCGCGACCTGCTCGATTTTTTTCCGCGCGCCTACGAGGACAGAAGATTTGTGCAGAGGATTTCCTCGCTCCGCGACGGCGAGGCCGCCCTTATAAAGGCAACGGTTATAACGGAGCCTGCTCTCCAGCGTCTCGGCGGCGGCAAGACGAGACTGCATTTTTCCGTTTCCGATGAGAGCGGCAGGGCGGAGATAAGCTTTTTCAACGCTCCCTATATGGTGAACAAGATAATAAGAGGAACGGAACTTTACTTCTTCGGGAAACCGAAGCAGCTCGGCGCAAGATTTTTTTTCACAAATCCCGACTTCGAGCAGGTCGGAGAGGATTCGGCAGAAATGCGCAAAATTCTTCCCATATACAGGCTCTCAAAGGGACTTACTCAGAAAATTGTTAGGAAGACGGCAGAAACCGCCATTATGGCGGCATCAGCATATATAAAGAGCTTCCTGCCCCCGAGCATAGTGGAGCGCGAGGGGCTCTGCTCTCTCCGCTTTGCCTATGAGAACATACATTTTCCCGCCGATGAAGAGGCGCTCTCCAGGGCGCGGCGCAGGCTGGTCTTCGACGAGCTTTTCTTATTTTCGGCCTGTATAAACTTTCTGCGCGCAAAAAGGGGCAGAGAAAAAGGACAAAAGCTTGAAAAAACAGATTTTTCCGAGTTTTTCGCATCTCTCCCCTTTGAGCCTACCGATTCTCAGAAACAGGCAATTGCAGACTGCGCCGAGGACCTGAGCTCCGGCAGCCTTATGACAAGACTGATTATAGGAGATGTCGGCTCGGGCAAAACTCTGGTTGCCGCCGCCGTCGCTCTGATGACGGCAAAAAACGGAGGACAGACAGCCTACATGGCGCCCACCGAGATATTGGCTCTCCAGCACTACGAGAGTATGAAAGGCTTTTTAGAGCCCTTCGGGATAAAAGTCGCGCTTCTTCGCGGCGGTATGCCGCTTAAGGAGAGGGCGGAGACGGAAGAAAGGATTAAAAAGGGTGAAGTTCAAGTTATCTGCGGCACTCACGCCCTGATCTCTGGGAGCACTCAGTATAAAAACCTGCTTTTAGCCATAACTGACGAACAGCACCGCTTCGGCGTTTCACAGCGCTCCGAGCTCTCCGAAAAGGGCGAGAGCGCGCATATTCTCGCCATGTCGGCAACTCCCATACCCCGAACGCTGGCGCTCACACTCTACGGCGACCTAGAGGTATCTTTCATGCGGGATATGCCCAAGGGCCGCCAAAAGATAGACACATTTGTCGTGGGCGAGAGCTACAGAGAGAGAATAAACAGGTTTATGGAAAAACAGGTCGCACAGGGCAGGCAGGTCTATGTTGTCTGTCCCATGATAGAAGAGGGCGAGGAAGAGAGCGGGCTCATCTCCGCCGAGGAGCGAAGCGAAAAACTCAAAAAACGCTTTCCCGAGCTTAAAGTCGGACTTCTGCACGGAAGACTTCCCTCTAAAGAGAAAGGGGAAACAATAAAAAGCTTCAGGCAGGGAGATATCAACATACTTGTCTCCACCACGGTGATAGAGGTGGGAGTCGACAGCCCGAACGCCTCGCTCATAGTTGTCGAAAATGCCGAGCGCTTCGGCCTGAGTCAGCTCCATCAGCTCAGGGGCAGAGTCGGCAGAGGCCGGCACAAGAGCTACTGCATACTCATGTCAGCCGGAGACAACGGGGTGGCGGGAGAACGGCTAGATGCCATGAGCAAAACAAACGACGGCTTTTTGATTGCCGAGGAAGATCTCAGGCTTCGCGGGCCGGGCGACTTTTTCGGCAAGAGACAGCACGGACTGCCCGAGATGCACATTGCCGACCTCGGCGCCGACATGGAAGTGTTAAAAAGAGTTGCCGACTACTCGGGAGAACTCTTCAGTAAAGATTCGGATTTGAAACTTCCCGAGCATCGGGATCTAAAGCTTAAAATTAAAGAAGTCTTTCAAGAGAGTTTGAGCCTGAGCTGATTTTTGTTTTAACACTTGTAAAAAGCGCCGCTCTGTGTTATAAAAGAGAAATAAAATACAAATGCACGCCTGTGGCGGACAAGAGCGGGTTTATTTTGGAGAGAAATATGAAGAAAAAAGAGGAGAAGCTTTCATACTATCTGATAGAAGCCTCGGCGGTACCCAAAGTATATAAAAAAATAATCGAGACCAAGGAGCTTCTGGCGCGCGACCCCGACATATCCATTGCCGAGGCTGTGAGCAGGGTGGGCCTAAGCCGCTCGACATACTATAAATATAAAGACTCGATCTTCCGCTTTCGCGACATCGATACCAAGAGGCCGGTTACAATACACGCAAAGCTAGTCGACAGGAAGGGAGTACTATCGGGTCTTTTGCAGCTTGTGAGCGAGCTGGGCGCCAACATAATCACGATAAATCAAAGTATACCCACAGACGGCATTGCGCTTCTCACGCTGTCCATCTCCACACAGAATTTGAGCGTGAGTATAGAGGAGCTTGTGGAGAAGGCCGCCGTCACAGACGGCATAAGCAGCTTCGAAATTTTACAGGGATAAGGAGCCGATTTTTTGAAGATAGCAATTTTAGGTGTGGGAGTAGTCGGCGGAGGCACCGCCGAAGTGCTCGTAAAAAATAAAGAGAGAATAGCGAGGTCGGCGGGCGAAGAGATAGAAATTAAGCATATCCTCTGCCGCAGACCAAGACCCTCTCACCCATTCGCGAGAGTTTTAACTCAAGATTTTGAGGAAATTTTAAAAGATGAGAGCGTCGGGATTGTGGCCGAATGTATGGGAGGCCTGGAGCCGGCATATTCTTATGTAAAAAGCGCTCTTGCGGCAGGCAAGTCCGTTGTGACTTCCAACAAGGAGCTTGTGAGCGAGAGGGGACGCGAACTCTGCGCTCTTGCCAGAGAGAAGTGTGTGCACTTTAAATTCGAAGCAGCTGTCGGCGGAGGTATACCGGTTATAAGGCCGATAAACAAGTGCCTGGCGGCCAACGAAATTTCTCAGATTTCGGGAATACTCAACGGCACGACAAATTATATTCTCACCGAGATGATAAACTTCGGTAAAAGCTTCGGGGCCGCGCTTAAAGAGGCTCAGGAAAAGGGCTATGCCGAGAGCGATCCGACCGCCGATGTCGAGGGTATCGACGCCGCGAGAAAGATATCCATACTGGCCGATCTCTGCTTTAACAAAGAGGTTCTGCCCAAGTATGTGAGGACAGAGGGAATAAGCAAGATAAGCCCCGAGGACATAGATTACGCCAGAGCGGCCGGTTACAGGGTTAAGCTCATTGCCCGGGCCATGCGCACGGGAGCAAACTCGGTTACGGCCTTTGTCGAGCCTCAGCTTGTGGCCAAGACACATCCGCTTGCCAGCATAAACGGCGTGCAAAACGCTGTTTTAATCAGAGGCGACGCTGTGGGCGAGGTGCTCTTGGCAGGCCCCGGAGCCGGCGCATACCCGACCGCCTCGGCCGTTGTGGCGGATATAATAGACGCCGTTGCCGAGCCGAACCCAAAGATATTCCTCGGCTGGTGGCCCTCGGAACCGGGTTATGCCGCCGATGCCGATGAGCTTAGCTCAAAGTTTTTAATCAGGGTGGGGCCGAGACTCAAGGAGATAGGCGAAAACTTCTCGAACATTCGCTTTATAAATAAAAGCGGAGCCAAAACGGATGAATACGCCTTTATAACGGGCTATACCACAAAGAAGGAAATCATGGAAAAGGCCGAAGCCATAGAGCTGCGCGCCATATACAGATTATTTGAATGACAGGTGAACGGCAATGCTGACAGTGATGAAATTCGGCGGCAGCTCGGTAGCCAATGCCGAAAAGATAAGGCACGCAGCCTCGATAATAGAAAAGGCATATAATAAGGGAGAATCTCTTGTTGTAGTCCTCTCGGCTCAGGGCAAGACGACCGATATGCTCAAAGAAAAGGCGCTCGAGCTGAATAAGAGACCCTCGAAGAGAGAGATCGACATGCTCTTATCCACGGGCGAGCAGCAGTCCGTGGCTCTCATGGCAATCTGCCTCGGGAGCATGGGACTTCCCGCCGTTTCGCTCAATGCAGCGCAGGTGGGTATCGAGACCGATACCGCTCATGGACAGGCGAGAATCCTGAGGATAGACAGAGAGAGAATAAGAGCCGAGCTCGACAATCGTCGTATAGTTATTGTAACGGGATTTCAGGGAATCGACAGAAACGATGACATCACCACGCTGGGGCGCGGCGGCTCCGACACCACGGCGGTATCTTTAGCGGCGGTCCTGCACGCAGATACCTGTAAAATCTTTACCGATGTCGAGGGAGTTTTCACAGCAGATCCGAGAATTGTGGAAAAGCCCATAAAACTCAGGGAAATAGGCTACGATGAGATGCTCGAGCTCTCGTCGTTGGGCACGCAGGTACTCATGAAGCGTTCGGTTGAGATGGCCAAGCGCTACGATGTACAGCTCGAGGTTCTTTCAGCCGAGGGCAACAAACCCGGCACAATAGTAAGGGAGGTCAAGAGAAGAATGGAAGAAATGAAAATCAGCGGAATCGCAAAAGACAACAATGTTGCCAGAATAGCGGTTGTGGGGGTGCCCGACGAGCCGGGCATAGCCTTCAGAGTGTTCAATGCAATGGCGAGAGCCGGCATAAATGTCGATATCATACTTCAGTCCTACGGCAAGGACAACACAAACGACATTAGCTTCACGGTTGCCATAGAGGATTCCGAACCTGCGGCCGAAGCGCTTAGTGAGCTTCAGGATTCCATCGGCTTCGACCACCTTAGTGTCGATACCAATGTCAGCAAGGTAAGCATAGTGGGCGCCGGCATGATGTCGGCTGCGGGCATAGCGGCGCTGATGTTCGAGGCGCTCTACGACGCCAAGATAAATATACAGATGATATCCACCTCCGAGATAAAGGTGTCTGTCCTCATCGACAGAGCGTACGCCGACATGGCGGTTCAGGCCATACACAGCAAATTTTTCGGGGCATGAGATAAAGACAAAAAGATTAAATCAGGGCGGCTTAAAAGCCGCCCTAAATTTGTTTGATTAATGGAACATCTGACAGGCATGCAAATCTGGAATATAAGTACGGGAACAGACGCTTCTGGCATAGAGGTTGCTGTGTAGATACAGCCTAGGAGAATAAAAAAGATAGTTGAGTATGTCTGCAAGCGATTACAAAGCGATACAGCAGCAGATGTTATATCGCTGTATTCTGGCGTCTTCGTGAAGGTATGCTTCCAGCTTCAAAGTTTTGGTCTATAAGATATTCGGGAAACTTTTTTGAAATATTGATTCTTGCCACAAGCGGGATAAATAAAATGTTTGCAAAGCCTTTAAATTTTTGCAGTATATTTCTCCTGCGCTCTGTTTCATAGCCTCGGCAGTCGTCTTTTATCTCGTATCTCGATAAGCAGGTCTTGTTTGTGCTATCTCTTTAAAAGCTTCCTCTCAACCGTTGCCACCGAAAGGAAATTAATTTCAAGTAAGCTTGTTTCATCTGCGCAGTTAGCCCAAACTAACGAAGATATTATAATATTTTTATAAGAATAAAACAGAGCATGCAACTAAAAAACTAGGATTTTCTGATTCTTCTTTCTATTAGAGAAATCTAATAGAAAGTAAGCGAACAAGCGCTTGACAAAGAAGGGAAAAAGAGTTAGCATAGGCTAACTCTTTTTGCTTGTTTCTTCGCACCCATCGATTTCCAATCCAAAGTAAAAGGATACTGTACTAAGGGAGAATGAATATTGCTTAAGGTTAAAAAACTCAATTTTGCATATGGAAAACGTCGAGTTTTAAAAGATGTAGACTTTTCAGTTGGGCAAGCAAGCATAGTTTCTTTAATCGGGCCCAACGGGTCGGGCAAGTCTACCCTCTTGCGTTGTCTCAGCGGATTATTGCCGGTAAAAGAAAAAACAGTTTTTTTGTTCGGACGAGCAATCGAAAGCCTCGGCATCAAGGAAAAGGCCAAGCTTATCTCTTATCTTCCTCAAAATCAGGAAAGGCTGCAGGGTGTCAATGTGCACGAATTGGTCTCGATGGGCAGGGCGCCTTACCACAAAACGGGATGGGTAAATACGGATGGAGACCTTGAAAAAATCAACTGGGCAATTGAATATATGCAGCTTGGATCCATGGTTCACAGGCCTGTGGAAAAGCTCTCCGGCGGCGAAAAACAAAGAGCGTGGATTGCCATGGTTCTCGCGCAGGACACTCCGATTATTCTTATGGACGAACCCACCACTTACATGGATTTAAAACATCAATACGAACTTTTAAAAATGTTAAAAGACTTTAAAGAATCTTTTAACAAGACGATTATTGCTGTTTTTCACGATATGAACCATGCGATTAGGGTATCAGATCAGGTTTATCTGCTGGACGAGGGACATATTTCCCGATCTGGGGCAAGCGAGCATGTAATAACGGAAGAAACTGTGAGGGAAGTCTATAATGTGCCTGTTCATATCTGCAAGTTTAGAAAATGCTGTCATAAAGTTGTAGTCCCCGCAGAAGAAAGATAAGCTTAATTTTTTATTTAACGAAGTAGTTAGCAGAAAAGTCAAAAATATAAAAAAATTTAGAAAGGAGGTGGCTTGCTTGATTCGTTTTATGTTGCATACGCCGGTCAATGTTCGTGGCCGAATGCTTGATTATCTAAAAGCAAGTCTCAAAGACTTAGAAAGAGAGATAGGGGATGAGATTCAATTATTCACTCCCCACGATCCGCAGTACTCATCGGATTGCACTGAAGAATGGCTGCCGGCATCTATTGAAAGGGGCATTATGCCCGACATAATTATAACTCATGCGACAGAATTTGCATCTTTAAAAAGAGAGCAGAGGATAGAGTTGTTCTCCAGCTTGCCGGGGCAATATGAGGAGCTCAAGCCTATAAGAAAAGAATTGAGCAAACTTAAGGATTCTTTGGGCATTTTTTATCCGATTTCGGTAACGCCCTTGGCGATGATCTACAACGCTGAAAATGTAAAAGAGGAGGAACTTAAACACTCGTGGGCGGACCTGTTTAACGAAAAGTTCAAGGTAATTTTTCCGGAAAGAAACAAGCCCTTGTGCAGGGCGGCCGGAGGATTTTTAAAGGCAAACTTCCCCGAAGAATTCCCCGAATTCGAAGAAAGAGTAACCTACAGCGGCACGCCCGCAAATATGACCAGGCTTATAGCTTCCGGTGAATACGACATGGGCATGACTCTTTTGCCCTTTGCCGGAATAGGGCAACAAGGCAGGCTGAAGATAAATAAAACCAAAGAAGGCTACATTCCCCTTCCCCAAACAATTGTTTGGAAAAAAGGAGCGAGCAAGAGTTTAATGACCTTTGCAGACATATTCAGGGGACGAGATATGCAGTCTTATTTGGCAGAGCAAGACACATGGACAGTAAGAGAAGATATGCCGATACGCGCAAGCGACCAAGACATGAAACAGGTTTTGGAATGGAAAGGCTGGGACTTTTATCTGGATGCTGTGGACGAGTTCGATAAATATTCCGTTTAAATCTGAGAGGAGTTAAAGATGCTTAAATCTAATGCGAACTATGCGCAGTTACAGCCCATGTATCCGCTTCTGATTCAACAATTTGTAGATGATTACAACTTGATGGACGGCATAGCGATGGACATTGGCGCAGGACCCGGGTGGCTGGGTATGGAGCTTGCGAAAATTACAAATATGAAAATTGTTTTTCTGGATATCAGTCAAGACGCTCTAGACACTGCCAAAAAGAACTTCGAGATGTTGGATGTAGACAACGAAGCTGACTATATAAAAGCCGATATACACAATCTGCCCCTTGAAAGTGAAATTGCCGACTTTGTTATGAGCAGAGGCTCAATTTGGTTTTGGGAGGAGCCTCAAAAAGGCCTAAAAGAAATTGAACGCATCTTAAAGCCCGGCGGCACTGCGATAGTCGGAGGAGGTTTGGGAAGGTATATTCCCGAAAGCATGAGAACCAGGCTGCAGGGCTGTATCAGACAGGGACTGAAAGAAAGAATGGAAACAAGACCCAACTTGGAAGAATTTAGAGCTATGGTAGAAAAAGCGGGTTTGGATAACTATAGGATTTTGCCTGACAGTGAAGGCGGAGGACGCTGGGTTGAAATAAAGAAACGAAAAAGTGAAGAATCGAAAATGTAAAGAGCAAGCGGAAGCTTTAGATAAAACTTAGAAAGGAAGGGAAAATATGAAAAATAAAAGATTTTTTGCGCTTGCAATGAGCGTATTGCTTTTGCTGGGCATGCTGAGCGGATGCGGAGAAAATAAAGGAAGCTCTCCGCTGCCTCAGGAAACGCAGCAGGCAGAAGCGGAGGCACCAAGCAAAGTGGTGGTTGACGATTTGGGTCGTGAAGTTACGATACCTATAAAGCCCGAAAGAATACTCGCTTTGAACTCTGCAAGAATGGAAGAGCTGTTTATTCTGGGAGTTACACCTGTGGGCAAGGTTGATGAGTACAAAATCAGACAGGAAGGAATAGACTTGCCCAGTGTGGGACAGTCGAAAAACATAAATATAGAGGCTATTTACAGTGTCGAACCCGACCTCATCCTCGCGCACACAAGAAACCACGGAGATATAGTAAAAGCGCTGGAGGAAACCGGATTTCCGGTATATTATTTCGATCCGGCTATGAATCAAAAGCTTTCCGATAACGATGTTCTTATGTTTGTTGCCGAACTCATAGGAAAGGAAGAAGAGGCTCGGAAATATATAGAAGAGTTGAACACATTCTCCGAGGAGTATAAAAAGAAGATTGCCGAAGAGACCGAGATAAAAACGGGAGTTATTATCAGCGATGGAGACACCATCAAGGCGGCTCAACCTGCCTCGGGCTTCGGCGCAGTCCTGATGGCCTTGGGAATCGAAAACATTGTGCCGGAAAACCTGCCCGGCGCCAAAAGCTCATCTTTTATAGACTTCGACATAGAAACTATTCTGGAAAAAAATCCGGACATAGTCTTCATCATGGCTACCGGTAAAGACAAGGAACAAAATAAGGCGCTACTGGAAAAATATGTAAACGATCCCAAGTGGGCAGGTTTGGATGCGGTGAAAAACAATCAGGTTTTGATTTTACCCTTTAAGGTGAACCCCAACCGTTCATCCCGCCAAGAAATGATACGTATCACGGCGGAATTAATTCTGTCGACCGTAAAATAATTCAGTCATTGAGGAGAAGGGTCGCTTGAGAAAGCCGCTAGAAACTCTTGAACAGATAAAAGCATATCGATTGGCATTTATCTTTATTTCGGCTCTTGCCTTGGTTTTGATTATCTTTTCAGGCACTATGCTTGGAACCATCGAGTTTTCCGTGTCGGAAGCATTGAAATTGATCAAGGGAAGCGTAAAAGACGAGCTGATTAATCAGGTAATTGTAAATGTCAGGCTACCCAGAATTTTAACAGGTGTCCTTGTAGGTATGAACCTCGGTGTGGCGGGTGTTCTCCTACAAGGACTCATCCGAAACCCGATGGCTTCGCCCAACGTAATAGGAGTAAATGCAGGAGCCGGGTTGTCTGCTGTTATAGTAATGACACTTTTGCCCGAAAAAATAGAAATCATTCCGCTTGCCGCCTTTGTTGGAGCCGTTGCGGCAGCCGCTTTGGTTTATACGCTCACAAGAACTTCAAACAGAGACAGAGTGGTGCATATCGCCTTGGCGGGCGTAGCCGTTTCAAGCCTTCTCAAAGCCGTTACATCCGGGCTCATGATGATAAACAGCGACATATTGGATATAACTTATTCGTGGCTGATGGGAAGCCTTTCGGGGAGAACTTGGCCGGCTTTTAAAACTATTTTGCCCTATAGTCTGGCAGCTCTCACGATAAGTTTAATTATAAGCCCTAAAATGAACTTGCTGGGTTTAGGCGATGAAGTAGCCGGAAGCGTGGGTCTGCCTGTTCGTTTTTATCGTTTGCTGATTATAAGCACGGCGGCGATATTGGCGGGAAGCGCAGTGAGCGTAGCCGGAACCATAGGGTTCGTAGGTCTCATCGCTCCGAATTCAGCGCGCCTGTTCGTTGGTAGCGACCATCGCTATCTTGTACCTTTGTCTGCAATTTTCGGCGGAATCTTGCTGACTCTTTCCGACACTATTGCAAGGACAGTATTTCAGCCGATAGAAATCTCTGTCGGCATCATCACTTCTGTCTTAGGGGCTCCTTTTTTCTTGGTTCTGTTGTACAAAAGAGGCAAAGAGAGGAGCTGGTAATATTAAAGTTGTTTTATTGCTGAAAAGAGGTCAAAATGAAATTTCTTACTGTTTCGGGACCGCCATCATCCGGAAAAACCTCGGTTATTTTAAGAGCCTTGGAGATTTTAGAGCCAAAGGCTTTTAAGGTGGGAGTCTTAAAGTTTGACTGCTTAGTTACCGATGACGACAAATTGTATGCGGAACACAATATAAAGTCTAAAATAGGTTTGTCCGGCAGCCTATGTCCCGACCATTTTTTTATAAGCAATATAGATGACTGCGTTGATTGGGGAATGCGAAATGCCTACGATATCCTCATCAGTGAAAGCGCCGGTCTATGCAACAGATGTTCCCCGCACATTAAAAATTGTACAGCGGTGTGTGTTATCGATAATTTGATGGGCATAGATACGCCAAAAAAAGTCGGACCGATGCTAAAAATGGCAGATGTTGTCGTGATAACCAAAGGAGATATCGTTTCTCAGGCAGAGCGGGAAATTTTTGGCCTAAAAGTAAGGCAAGCCAACCCCAAAGCCACCATCCTTTATGTCAATGGAATTACCGGCCAAGGAGCCGGTCAATTGGCTGCGATAATTGAAAACGCAAGCTCTATTGAAAGTTTGCGCGGCGAAGAGATTCGGGTCAGCATGCCGACAGCTCTGTGTTCGTATTGCTTGGGAGAAACTCAAATAGGTAAAGAAAAGCAAAAAGGAAACATAAGAAAGATGATACTGGATTAGGCGGGAAACCCGATGGAAAACTTAACTATTAAAGAGCTTCTTTTAAATTATCCCTATGCGTATGACTTTTTCGACATAAACGGCTTAAGTGTTGAAAACAAAAACCAAACTGTTGCAGAATATATTTACAATCTTCCCTTTTTGTTTTTGGAGGACATGGGTTTAGATTATGAAGGTTTGCTCGAGCAGTTCAGGGCTTTTATGAAGAATATGCAAGGCCTGAATAGTGAGACGGACTTCAGAATTGAAAGCCTGACGATTATAGGAGGAACAGACAAATCAGGGAAGCCCGAGCATGCCGAATTGACAATTAAAAAAGGAGAGATAGTCTGCATTGTCGGACCGACCGGTTCGGGGAAAAGCAGGCTGCTTGCGGATATAGAATGGATGGCTCAAAAGGACACGCCGACAAGAAGACAGATTTTAATCAATGATTCAGTCCCTCCGGAGAATTGGCGTTTTTCTATTGAGCACAACCTTGTAGCCCAATTATCTCAGAATATGAATTTTGTGATGGATGTCAGCGTAGAAGAGTTTATTAAACTTCATGCTTACAGCAGAACGCTCAAAGATGCGCCAAGCAAGGTGGAGAACGTTCTCAAACATGCTAACGACTTGGCGGGCGAGCCTTTTGAACCCGACACCCCTCTCACATCTCTGAGTGGCGGACAGTCCAGAGCTTTAATGGTAGCGGATACCGCCATGCTGAGCTCGTCTCCCATAATTTTGATTGATGAAATCGAAAACGCCGGTATAGACAGGGTGAAGGCTCTAAGGCTGTTAGTCGATCAAAACAAGATAGTTCTGATTGCTACCCATGACCCACTGCTGGCTCTTACCGGAGATAGACGGGTGATTTTGAAAAATGGCGGAATCAGCCACATAATAGAGACGGACGAGATTGAAAAAATGCATTTGAAGAAGATAATAGAAATAGATAAAACTCTAATGAAGTACAGAGAACACATTAGAAACGGTGAGGTTCTGGATGAAATATCTACAAGGTCTGAATCTGAACTTAGCTCTTAAACTCATAAGTCAAAGAAAGAATTTCAAAACACCTAATTAGGTGTTGACCTAATTGAAGAAACCTGCTACAATTTTAATTAGACAGCCGACTAATTAAATTAAGGAGGATTTATTATGAACGAAACAAAGGTACTTAAAGCTATCGCCGATGAGACTCGTATGAGTATTTTATCCCTGCTCTTAGGGCACAATTACTGTGTTAGGGCATTGGCAAAAGAGTTAAAACTGACAGAGGCAACAATATCTCAGCATCTTAAAGTGTTGCGGGAGGCAGGTCTGCTTGTCGGAACAAAACGAGGATATTTTATGCACTACGAGGTAGAGCGTTCCGTACTACGTGAGCTGGCAAAGAAAATTGAGGCTCTGGCCGAAAAGAAATGCAAAACTTGCAAACCCGAAGAGCGAGACGACTGTCCTGCCGCCGAAAAGCAAGATTGTCCAAAGAAAGGAAAATGCAGCGCCGAGGTTCAAGAATTTTGCCACGGCACTAACAGCAAGAAATAAGAAAAGCAAGGAAAAAACAGGGTGATGATAAGCGTTACAAATCTTAAAAAGAGATATGGTGACTTTACTGCAGTGAAAGATATCTCTTTCGATGTCAAAAAAGGAGAAATATTCGGTTTTTTGGGGCCCAACGGAGCAGGGAAAACTTCTACTATCAACATGATGATAGGCCTGTCCCGCCCGACTGTCGGGGAAATTAAAATCGATGGCATTGATGTCAGAAAAGAAACGAAAAAAGCGCAGGCAATCATGGGTATCGTTCCGGACGAGAGCAATCTTTACAATGAAATGGATGGTTTCGAAAACCTATGTTTCTGCGCTGCTCTGTATGGGATGCGCAAGGAAGAACGAGAGTTGAAGGCTGGACAGCTTTTGGAAATATTCAAGCTGAAAGAAGCGGGAAAACGCCCCTTCAAAGCCTATTCCAAAGGGATGCGTCGCAAGCTTACAATTGCAGCGGCGCTTATCCATTCTCCGAAGGTATTGTTTTTAGATGAACCGACAACGGGAATCGATGTGGAGAGCTCTCGTCAAATTAGAGAAATGATTTTAGGATTGAAACAGCAAGGCACTACTGTTTTCCTCACTACTCACTATATTGAAGAAGCAGAGCGTCTATGTGACCGCATAGCTTTTATAGCGGCTGGTCAAATTGTCGCTTCCGGCACAGTTTCCGAATTGATGGACAGCATTTCGCACAATCATACCGTTCATTTTGCCACGGATAAAATCGCCGAAGGCGAAGATGTTGTGTTGGAGCTGCAAAATCGATTTAAAGACAGCAAAGTCGAGCTTCGACCCGACAACTCTCTCTTAATGATATCGGAAGAACGTATTCCCCTGCTGCCGCTTATGAAATTTTTAAAAGACAGAGGAATTGAAGTATACGAAGCAAGAGAACTGCGCCCTTCTTTGGAGGATGTTTTTGTAGAGCTTACCGGCATTGAATCGTCTATACTAAAAAAAGACAGAGAGAAGGGAGGGCGCTGATGAAAAACGGGATTGCATTTTGGAATATTTTAAAGAAAGATATAAAAAACTACTATCTAAAACCGCCGAATATCAGCTGGGGAATTATATTTCCTCTTTCTTGGACCCTTATACAGCTTATCCGCTCTCCGGGCGGAAAGATATTAGAGCTGCTTCCCGGCTTAATTTCCACAAGTGTCCTGTTCGGCACAACCTCCATGCTCGCCGTTACGATTACCTTTGAACGTAGCGGCAGGTCGTTCGAAAGGCTACTGCTGGCGCCCATCAGTCTAAATATGATGGTGCTTGCAAAAATTGCGGGAACAATCCTGTTCGGCATTTTCAATGCATTCGTACCGGTTGTTTTTGCAAGTTTTTTTATAGAGCTGGATGCAGTCAATTGGGGAATTGCCCTGCTTGCCGTATTCATGATTGCAATAACTTCCTCGCTAATGGGTCTTCTGATTGCGGTTTCGGTTGAGCAGGTGTTTGAGGCGCAGACCCTTTCAAACTTCTTTCGCTTTCCTATGCTTTTTCTTTGCGGATTGTTTGTACCGATTTCAAGCTTGCCTATATTTCTAAGACCTATTTCTTACTGTCTGCCGCTGACCTATGGAGCCGACATCCTCAGCGGCGCGATTGTAGGCGCGAATACCATGTCTCCGACTCTGTGTTTTGGAATGCTTGCGGCCTTTGCTGTAGGACTGTTTATGATTTCTCGTCACAACATCAGCCGAAAGTGGATTCTTTAATTTAGAGAAATATTTTCTATAAAACTCGGCGCGACGCTCGAAAGAGGGAATTCTTTACGTAAAGGGTGTTGCGCACTCTGTAAAAAATAAAATCAGAGCTGTTCAGGTTATTGCTTGAACAGCTCTTTTGTA
This sequence comes from Candidatus Scatomorpha sp., assembly GCA_040765295.1. Lineage (GTDB taxonomy): Bacteria > Bacillota > Clostridia > Oscillospirales > Oscillospiraceae > Scatomorpha. The sequence continues at coordinate 174,540 of JAXGSB010000001.1, forward strand.
TCTGAAAAAGCGCGCTCTCAATTCATGCCGAGAGCGAGAAATTAACACCTTACTCTTTACGGCAGACAAAGTAGGCAATTGCCTTCACATTACCGATTTCCACTTGACTATACATGCTTTTTAGCCGAGTGTTTAAACTTTCGAAAGTCTCGTAAGGCGGGGTAAAAAACCTGAGCGGCTGATAAATACGGCGGATTATAAAATCAGTTCGTTTGCAAAGACCTTTAACATAGAAACAGCCGCATAAGACACCGCCGCTTTTGAGCACCCTAAAAGTTTCTTTAAATGCCGCGTCCTTGTCGGGAAAAGCATGAAAGCCGTTGAGCGAGAGAACAATATCAAAACTGTTGTCCTCAAAAGGCAAGGCGCCCACATCACCCTGCTTGAAATAAACGTTCTGAAGTCCCGCTCGCTCAGCTTTGGCCGAGGCCTGCGCCATCATATCCGGCGAATAGTCCAGACAGGTAATCAGGGCTCTAGGCATGGTTTGATAGACGGGAACAGTCAGCACGCCCGTCCCCACGGGAACTTCCAACAGCCGCCCCGAAAAGCCTTCGGGAATACCCGAAAGCGCTTTTGTTTGATACTCAGCGCAGTCTTCGGCGTTCATGTCCCAAACCAGCTTGCCGACAGCCTTGCCCAAAGTTGTAGAGCATGTAATCATGCTGTCATAAAAGCTGTTGCTGCCGGTAAGCCTATATGCATTGCGAATTCTATTTTTTCTTTCCATAATTCTCCTTTTTAAACTCTAAGCCGTTTTATCTCTCATTCCAAAATCTCATAATTTCCTGATGAAAGCGTTCCGGAAACATCATCACAAGCTCGGCGTGCTCTAAGCCCTTAAATTCTTTGATGATGATTTGAGGAAAAGCCTTCTTTGCGTATGCAAGGTCGCTTTTTCTTGCTGCTTTTTCCTCTTGGCCATACCAATATTCCATCTCCGTATCCGATGCGGGGACAGATTCGGGCATGGGATAGTTGTTGGCAGACCAGAACACATTGTAGATTGTCTTGTCGGAATAGTGATTTTTCCCAAAATCAAAGATTTTTCGGTAATGTTCCTCAGGGTCTTCCCCTTTGGGTGTCCACCGCTCCGGAGGCATGGCCAATTTCATAATTTTTAAAGACCTGAAAGCTGTTTTGAGCATCAAAAAATCTTTTATAGCTATTATTCTGCACAGCCACTTCGGATAGGGATAGGGCGTTATGCCGGCATCGATGACAGCCTTTTTTACAGGCATCAGCTCATGAGCCAGCATGTACATGACACTTGCCCCGCCCATAGAAACGCCATAGACCATATCCAAATACCGAATACCGTTTCCATGCAGATAAGAAACGGCTTGCTCGACGTTCTTCTCTATCGAAACAAAATCCGTTCCCAATTCGTCATGTCCGTCGGATATGAACAAAAACACGCGAAAGTCTTTCGATAATGCCTCTGCCGAATTTTTGAATACCCACCAAGGCTCCGCTGTGCATTGAAACATCAGCAAGGTTTTTTCGTTTTCTTCACCGAACACATAAACCTTCACAACTTCACCTCCTTCGCATGTTTCGATTTAATCTTTTCACATTCTCCTTGCGCAAGCAAAGCTTTAGGTTTGCAGCCAATCTCGCAATCAGTCGGCTATTTAAAAAGCATTCTGTTTATAGACATTTTCATTAACTTATCGCCAAGAACCGCAAGCAGACGGTGTAGAAAGTGAATACCCGGACTTTTCATATCGTAATAGCCCAGCATATAGCCTTTTGAACTGAGCTCTATTTTTTCCGACCAATTTAAGTCCGCAGTCGGATTATTTACATAAAAATACCCTCCGACATCATCAATATCCATGTTTTTTAGCACTTTTTTCAATATAAGTTTAAGTCCCGATTTTCCTACGCTGTCAAAAACCAAGCACCCTCCCGAATATCTTTTTGAAAGCTCCAAGACCAAAGACTTTACTTCTTCCGTTTTAAAATAATGAAACACACCGGCGGCAAAGAAAACAACTCCGTTAGAGCCGTCAACTTCATCCATCCACGAATAATCGTTTAAGTCACAAGAGATATTTAATTCTCTCTCGTGCTTGCAAATCAGCTGTTCGCGCACAGATATAATATCCGGAAAATCGATGTTGACTATCCTACATAAGCCGTTGTCGCAGGCTTTTCCTGTTTCGTCCAAGCCGCAGCCGAGATTGACAACTGCCGCTTTTGGATATTTTCCTAAATAATCTTTAATTTCCCACATCATATCTAATTGCCGCATAGCGGCTTCGAGAGCGCCGAATTCATACAAAAAAGAGTTTTTCTTTTTCTCTAATTCCGAAAAATCATAGTCAAGTTTCTCGCACAATCTCTCTGCAAAAACATCCGTATAAAGTTCGGGGAACTTTTCGGAACACATTTTTCTTCCGTATAGAGGAATTATAAGCGTTTCCTGAACGGTGTTTTTTTCTATCCTTATTTCTTCCATATCAACATTTCCCTCCTTTTGTATTATAAGGAAAGTTTTTACAAACTTTCTTTTAAAAGCTCGCAGCGAAGCTCTCGGCTAATTTTGAAAAGACGATTTTTGAACTTTACTCTCATAGTGTTCTTTTGCCTTGCCCAGCATCAATAAGTGCCCGCCCAGCGTCCATATGTTTCCCAAGGAAAAGGCGCCGACCATTATTGCGTTTACTATCGCGTGGTTTCCGAAAAAAGCGAGAAGGCTGAAAAGCAGGGTGCCAACCGGCATAGAAAAAACCCAGCACCAACGGGGATAGGGGCTTAAACCCTTTGCAACGGCCTTTATATGCGCATAAACCATAGTAATCCAAGCGCTCAAAAGAACTATGTAAAGAGGCAGAAGAAAATAAAGAGAAAACTTCATAGAGCCTGCCAAGGCAACACTCGGATTGGCGGCTGTCATATACTTATAAAAAAAGGCGGACTCTATAGAAGAAAGGTGGACACCGGCGCCTCCGAAAGCCAAAAAACCCAAACCTCCTATCATGTACATCTTGGAGTATTTCTGTGAATAGAGCTTTATGAGCTTATAAATTCCGAAATGGCCGAGACAGGCGAACGGAACGCCAACTAATCCCAACAATGAAGAGCAGAACATTCTGCTGTCGGATACAGTAAGATACTGAGAAACCTGACTCTCTATCCCGCTAAGACTCTCGTCCTTAACGCCCCAACCCATAAGAAAGTCGCCAACAAGGATAAGAAAAGCGCCTATAAGCCCTATCTTTAAAAAAAGAGCAAGCTTGTTCCAATTTATATCTTCCCTGAAATTCTTTTCTTCCTTCATGATTTATCCTCACATTTCTTATACTCTTACTCTATAAACTATAAAAAATTATCTTATTTCATAAATTTTTCTTATAAATCCTTCCGATCGGGTGGAGGAGGCTTTAATCTTTTCAGTTTTCGCAGAGTTTGACTTGGGCGGGGTCAATCAACTCATGGATTTCAGCATCCAACAGTCGAAGCAGCTCTTGGTCATGAGTAGCCAATAGTATTAAATGATTCCGAGAATATTCCGACAACACTTCCGCCATTGCCACCATGTGCTTCAAATCCAGACCTGATGTAGGCTCATCTAAGATGAGAATTGGTCTATCCATTAAAAGAGTGGCGGCAACGGCCAGACGTTGTTTTTGTCCGCCTGAAAGAGAAAAGGGGTGCGCATCCAGAAGATTGTCGAGCTCAAGTTTTTTTGTTAAGGAGACAATGCGCTCTTCTTTTTCTTCTGCCTGCAGTCCGCTCTCTTCAAGAGAAAGTAAAAGCTCATCGTAAACCGAACCCGTAAGGAGCTGACGGTTTATATCTTGGAAGACAAAGCCGCACAGTCGGCACATTCTCTTTAGACTATAACGCCTGTTATTATAACGCACAAAACCTTTGGCTCGTTTTTCCAGCCCTGCCAAGGATCGCAAAAAGGTGGATTTTCCCATCCCGTTGCCGGCGACTAAAGCGTGGATGCTGCTGGCTTTAAAACGGTAATCTTCTATCTGAAGAAACGGCTGCGAAGTTTTGGAATAGCTCATTCCCAGCGACTCAATGTACAAATCCTTGGGAGCTATGTCCGCCGTTTTTATACGACTGTTTCGCTCACCGCAAGAGCGAATGGCTAATTGCCTGTTCGCCAAAGGCGGCGGCAATCTTTTGGTGCTTCTTAATCCCATCCGACTCAATTGCTCGTCGGAAAGACTGCGCAATCGCTCTCCTGAAAAGTGTTCTTCCAGTTGCCCGTCTTTCATAAATATAACTCGATCGACAAGTTCGCTTAGATATGCCAAGCGATGTTCCGCTACCAGCTGGATGACACCGGAGTGTTTAAACGTCCGCATCATTTGGGCCAAAGAACGCATGCCGTCTGCATCAAGGTTGGAGGAAGGCTCATCGTATAGCATAATAGGAGGCTGCATGGCCGCCACGCTAAGACAAGCTACTCTTTGTTTTTCTCCACCGGAAAGATGAAACAGGCTTCTTTCCAAATAAGGCTCTAAATGAAATTCTTTGACAAGAGCAGCCACACGCCTCTCGATCTCTTCTGCAGGCAGATTGAAGTTTTCACAGCCGAAGCGCAGTTCGTCTTTGACCACGACATTAAAAAACTGGGAACGGGGATTTTGGAAAACGGAGCCGGTGAGCGTTCCGCGCCGATCGACAGGCATGCTTATAATGGAGTCACCGCAAAACAAGACATCGCCGTCAATCTTGCCGCTTGAAAACTCGGGAATTATTCCGTTGATAATTTGCAGGAGAGTAGTTTTTCCGCAGCCGCTCTCGCCGGTAATCAGTATGAGTTCTCCGCTTTTTGCGGAAAAAGAGATGTTTTTAAGAGCGGGCTCGAATTCCAACGCCGAAGAACGAGAGATTATTTCTTCTTCGGCATACCAATCCGCCAAATCCGCAATCGATTCCTCATAGGTAAAGCCGAGTCTGTCAATTAGCAAAACCTGCTCTTTTTCCTTAGGGATAAGATTTTTCATTTCCGCACTCTCATATTTTAGATGAGGCGGTTATAGCAAACAGCCAAAGCAAAATCAGAAGGCCGGACAGGGAAATTATAATCCAATCGAAAAAGCGCAAATTGTCATGTTCATAGCTTGTCCGTTCCCTAGTGGTGCTCAAGCCGCGGCAGAGAGAAGCCATGCTGAGCTCGTCGGCAACTCTGAAAGTAGATAAAAGTAAGGGCACAAGTCGGTAGTTAAAATAATTCAGCGGATGGCGGAGAGCTTTGAGTCCGCTTAATCCACGCATACGCAAGGCCTGCTTAATGCCGTCGTTTTCGCTTCGAATTGTCGGAATAAAGCGAAAAATAACAGATGTGGAAAGCGCAAAGCCCGCCGGAATATGCATGCGCTTAAGCCCGTTTAGATATTCGCTGATACCGGTGGTTTGCATGATTAATAGGCCGATGGCAACTCCCGGCAACAAATATTGAACAATGGTAAAAAAAAGCAGAATCGGCCAAGGCAAGCGCAAAAAATCAAAAACAGGGAAGTAATCTATGTAGCTGAAAAACAGGATTAGGATATAAATCCCCGCCATACGCCAGCGCTTTAAGAGCAGCATCCACAAAGACGGCAGCGCGCTCAAAGCGAGAACCAAAATCGGGCAAGCCATGCGAAAGCTGGGAGTGATTATAGCGGTAGAAATGCTCAGACCCGCAGCTAATTTGCTTCGTATGTTCATCTACTTGGCGACTCCCGAACGGCGGAAGTGACGCCTGGCTATCGCGCGGCCGATGAAAGCGCCTACAATCCCGCCTGCAAAGGCGCCGATGAAAACCGCAATAAATATAGGGCCGCGCATAATAATTCTAAGTTGATTGGCATATTCTGCACTCATAGAGCTTGAAACTTTGGCATAAAATGTGTCTGCAGAAAACATCATAGGAAAATAAGATGTGGCCATGATAAGAGCATAAAAGGAATATCCCCAAAGAGCGTGCTTAAAACTGCGATATTTTCCGGCTCGGCAAATTAGATCGGAAATCAGACCCAGTATGACAGCTGCAATGAGTGAGTATATTCCGTGTCCTGTAATTGCAAGAAAAGCGCCTTGCAAAGCGCCGACAGCGGTAATCATGCCGAAATGCCTGACCTTGCCCAAGAAAAGGAAGAATACGGGGCCGCAGACAACGGCAATTGCAAACGGAGCGACAGGGTATAAAATAGGAATAAATCCGATACTTCCTATTAAGCCGCTGAGGAAAAACAACAATGCTGCATGAAGGCCTATTTGTATAGCGTCACGCGCGGTAAATTTTTTGTTTTCTTCTATTTTTCTTTCTGACATGTTTTTCTCCTTTTTAAGTTTTTGGCTGGTTTTACTCAAAGCCTGAAAATTCATCCAAAAGCAAAGCTACTCTCCCAACTGCAAAGTCCTGAGCTTGCGATAAAGGCTGTTCGGCTCATTTATCAGATCTTCCGGCGTACCGGATTCCACAACTCTGCCGTCGGTTAAACCGACAAGCCGGTCGGCCTCTTCTATAGTGCGCATGCGATGAGCAATCATCAGAACAGTTTTACCGCGAATCAACTCGCTGAGACCCGCCTGTATTTTGCTTTCGTTTTCAACGTCCAAAGAGGCTGTTGCCTCGTCTAAAAGCAATATCGGAGTGCTTTTAAGCAAAGCTCGAGCAATGGAAATTCTCTGGCGTTCACCTCCGGAAAGTCTGACGCCGTTTTCGCCAATCATGGTTTGATAGCCGTCCGGCAGACGACGGACAAATTCATCGCAATGAGCCAAACGAGCCGCCTCCATTATCTCTTCTTCAGTCGCATTTTTCCGACCCAACTTGATGTTTTCATATACGGTATTGTCGAACAATATTACATCCTGAAATACCATAGATAAATGCGTCATAATCGTTTCCGGATCTAGCTCTTTCAAATCGTGTCCGCCGATTCTCACAGATCCCTTTGTCGGGTCATAAAACCTTGCAGCCAGTTTTGCAGCCGTACTTTTTCCGCATCCGGAAGGGCCAATCAAGGCCGTAATCTCTCCCTGTTTGGCTGTAAAGCTGACATCATGCAAGACGGGAACACCCTCTAAGTATTCAAAGCAAACATTGTCAAACTCAATATCAAAGCGATCAAACTGAACATCGCTTCGTCCGGTCGTTTCACGGCTCTTTTCCAGCTCTAAAGTCCTCTCCAGCGGAGCTGAACCAAAGTAAATATAGGATAAGTTGTATATCACCGAACCGACAGGGTCGTAAATTCGGGTTGCAACCACCAGATACATCAAAAACTTCAGCAAAGACAAAGAGCCTTGCTCAAAAAGCATGGCGCCGGCTATTACAGTAGTGGCAAAGCCCAGCTTCAAGAGACTTTGTCCGCCGTTGACAAAGACGGACATGGCAATTTCCGAAACTTTGTGCATGTCTTCTTCCTCTTTTAAAAGGGCGTTATAACTTTGCATATAATTTGCCGATTGGTTGTTGGCGTGAATGTCGGCCATGTGTTCTATGTTTTCTTGTGTTTGGTCGGATACACGACGCTTTGTTTCGAAATGGACTCGAAGATGCTTTTTTTGAAAGCGGGAGCTGAGCAAGGTGATTATAATAACAAGCGGCATAATCCAGCATACAGCCATCCCCATACGCCAATCCCAAATAATAATTCCGATAGCGGTAAAAAGGCCTGAAATTGCAGCGCCCACCAGTTGAGGAACGGCGTGAGACTGCAAGCCTTCCAAAGTGTTGATGTCCTCCATCATTGTATTTGTGATATCGCTTAAATCTTTATTGCTAAAAAAGGACAGAGGCAATTTACGCAACTTTTCCGCCAGGCGAATCCGGCGCTCTTCGCTTTCTTCATAAGTGGATACGAAGACTGCTGTATATTGCTTGTAGTAAAAGAATCCGGATATCAGCAGAGATACGATTGTGATGACGGCATAGGAGGCATAACGAAAAGCAATTTCCTGCCCTGTTTTAATATGCGGCAGCACATCTTCCAAGAAAAAATAGACCAAAGACATCGGAAGCATGAGCGAAATGTAATAAAGCGCATTATATACAGCTCCCTTTGCCAAGCCTTTGGCGGATCTATAGCCCATTGCAAGATTCTTTTGTAGAAAATTAATCATGATATTGTCCCTTCTTTGCTCTTTTGACACCGTGGATTCATATAACTAAACACGCCATGTTGCTGCGGTATTGAAATCCTTCCACATTTGCGCATAGACACCGCCTTTTTCGAGCAGGACTTCATGTGTACCCGATTCAACAATTTTTCCTGCTTCCATGACCATAATACGGTCTGCATCGACCACGGAACTGAGTCTGTGGGCAATCATAAGCGTTGTTTTGTCCGACATCAGCTCGCGAAAAGCGGCTTGAATAAGCCGTTCGTTTTCCGGGTCTGTAAAGGCTGTGGCTTCATCCAAAATTAAAATAGGCGCATCTTTGAGAAAGGCTCTTGCCAGCAAAATTCGCTGCTCTTCTCCGCCGGATAAGAAGACCCCCTTTCCGCCTACTACTGTGTGCAAGCCCTCCGGCAGCCTTTCGACCACATCCAGGCATTGCGCTTGACGGCAAGCATCCAGCACTTCCTGTTCGGTAGCATGCGGTTTGGGTTTTCTTATGTTCTCTAAGACCGACTCCTTAAAAAGAGATTGATTCTGAAAAACAAAAGAAATTTGATTCATTAGCGCCTCTCTGCTAAATTCCTGCACCGGAATTCCGCCAATACTGATGCTGCCTTCCTGCGGGTCGTAAAAACGCGGCAACAAGGACGCCAAGCTGCTTTTTCCTCCGCCGGATTCTCCCACCAGGGCTACAAATTTGCCTTGGGGGATATCGAAAGACACTTGAGAAACGACGTCCCGTTCCGTATTGGGATAATGAAAAGAAACATTTTCATAACGCACCGTATGTTCCTGAGCCTCTTCACGATTACCATAGGACATCGGTTCATGAACAAAGAGACTTTCTATCCTGTTCACCACTTCCGTTGCCTGCATGGTTCCCTGACCGAGAGTCATGATTTTAATGATTTGAGATGCGCTGTAACTGGTGAACAAAACATAAAAAACCAAATTGCAAATAATTTCTATCGGGTTTGAATCTCGAGTGAACATGATGATAGAAAAGGGAATCAAAAAATAGACCGCAGCTCGAACCATAGCGTTGGAAAAAAGCATCCATTTTCTTGCCATGTAGGTGTATTCCAAAGAAAAGCTAGAATAGTTTTTTATAGCCTCTCGAAAGGCCTTAAAAGAGTAAATTGTCTGTTGAAAAACTTTAACAACGGGAATTCCTCTGACATACTCTACAGCAGAGGCGTTCATCTGCTCTTGGGCGGTCATGTAATTGTGAACACAGTCACGGTTTTTGCCCGAGTACATAGGAAAAATTAAAAGCACGGCCGCAATTATTGTAAACAGAGAAATTAGACCCATCCGCCAATCATAGGAAAAGAAAATAGCCAGCATCACGATTGGAAAGACAGCTACAGCCGCTAGGTCGGGAGTGTTGTGAGCCACCATGTTATGTGTCAAACCGGCATTATCATCAATGGTCTTTCTCAGTTTTCCCGATGCCTGGTCTTTAAAAAAGCCTAGGGGCATGTCCATAAACCGTTTCATAGAACTGCTGCGGATGCCGCTTTCAATACGGAAAGCCACCAAGTGAGACAAAGTCAAAGAAATAAAATAAAGGAAAACGCTTATGACAAAAAAGAGAACAACAAGCCAAGCGAGATGAATAATACAATCTATATCGGGGGTATTTTGCAATATATTTTGGATTATTTGGTGGATATAGGCGTAGGGAACAATGCCTGCAGCAGTGCTTAGAGCCGCTGCGATAATAGAAAGCCACATGAGCTTTCCCCAATTTCCCGCATAATTCATCAGAATGTTCCAAGTTTCTTTTGCTGTTCTGCTTTGCGTTTCTTGCGCAATATTTGAAGATTCTGTTCCGGACATCTTTTATCCTCCTTATGGCGTGCTAAAATTCTCTTTCGCTAATGCCGTTCTGTGATTTTTCTTTATAAGTTCCTGTTTTTGCTTAAGCAATAAATTTATCATCCCTGCCGCGCATAAAAGATTTCATAATTTTAGTGAAGAGGCCGGAATCCTCAAGCTCTTCAATGATTTCTCTTTGTGGGAAGTCAATCGGCTTGGCCTCTCTTTCCTCATAGAGGGTGATTTTGCCGTTTTCTCCGAAGGGCTCGCGACCTGGAATGCTTCCTTCTTTCATGAATGCAATCCAGTCGTTTTGCAGAAGCTCCGTTTGCCACAGATTTTTTTCTGTCGGAGTTCTCTCGATATCTCGGATAGTCCCGAAAATAAAGGGCAGTTCTGCGCAGTGGTAGGCGCCCCTAAGACCGTTCCAGATACTCGGCACGAAATTCATGCGATATCCGTAACACGGAGCCGACTTGGAATAAAGCTTCATTTCCCGCAAGGCCATAACATGGAAAAAAGTCTCCATCATTTTAAACTGCATTTGTATAAGGTTCGGATACCCCTTGCGCAATTCCTCTGCAAAGCGCAATCCCTCCGGCCCATATCGTTTCAGGCAACTTTTGCGGAAGTCCGCTTCTTTTGTCTCAATCCCCAGACCTTTGTACCAAGACCTGTTATCGACCATCTTAAGTTCGTCCTCTGTTGTGCCCAGCATAACGGGCTTTGAAGCGAAGTCACCTCTTTCTTTCAGGCGAGCAGCGTGGTCTTTCAGAAAAACGCCGTCTACAACAGGTTTTGAAAGCAACTCAAGCGGCATTTTCAATCGGATAAGTTTTTTCCAGGGGAGAGAAAGCAACTCTTCGGAGCCGGACAAGCGGTTGAGCTTTAAAAAATTGTCTGCAATTTTTTCGGCCTGCTCTACAGTCATGCAGTCGCCTAATCCCGCGGAACAAACAACCAACTTGTCAAAATATAGGGAACTTTCTTCGTTCATCATTTGCATAGAAGCGGAAAGCCCGCCGGCCGACTGCCCCATTAATGTGATGTTTTCCGAGTCTCCGCCGAAGGCGGAAATATTTTTCCTCACCCACTTGAGAGCGCACTGCTGGTCAAAAAAACCGCGATTCGCCGAGAGTTTTCCATTGAGCATGACGGGAATAAACCCGGGTACGGACAAGCGGTAGTTGACGGTCACGACAACAATGCCTTTTGCGGCAAGATATTTTCCGTTATAAAGAGGAGTCGTGCCTGAACCGTAAGTGAAGCCGCCGCCGTGAATGAAAACCAGCACCGGTTTTTTCCCTGCATGTCGCTCGTCCATATATTGAGCACAAAAGCGTTTTCGTCTGTTTTGTCACTTTCCGTTAAAATTTCCTTGCGCATCATCGGATTTTTAAGAAAAATATTTATGAGCGGAGGCACTTTATTTTGAGGAAAACGCATTCCCTCCCCTGAGTTGACCGTTTGTTTGTCATAGCTTTCTATCATTTGGGGCATGCCGAAGCGCTCGGCTTTAGCATAGGGAATGCCGAGGAAGCTAAGAATTTCAACATTGTTCACTTTTTCGTCTTCATAAACAAAAGTTCCCGAGTTTAAGCGCATTTTTCTTTTCATAGAATCCTCGCTTTCTAAAGGATGCTTATAAGTGCCGCATATTCGTCATAGGTGCTTTTAGCGGCTTTGTTAATTCTTCCAATTCCGTAGCAGTGGGGCATGCCCGGCTCTATATGGATTTTATAATCCGCTCCGGCCCTCTCCAGAGATTTTTTATAGACGGGCGCGGCATAGACAAGACTTTCTTTCTCACCAAAATAAAGATAAATCTTTCCGGCATTTCGGAAATCTCCGTGAGCGGTATGGATGAGCCAATGTTCCAAGTCTTGTCCGCATTTGTGAATTTGCCCATAGGCCTCCACCATATCTGCGGTAACATAGGGGTCTATGCCCCGAAGGGACTCAAGGCTCTGTTTTTCGGCTTGATTTGCCGGCACATGACCGGGGGACAGACCGATGGTCAGGGCGGGCATGGGAAGCCCTTCTTCGTAGTAATTGTTCCATGAAATCATCGTCATAGCTGCCGTCGCCCCGAAAGACAGACCTAGAACTGCTATGTTTTCATGACTGTAGTCATTTAGCATGGCTCTGTAGCTTTCAAAGATCATATTGTAGGATTCTTTGATGGGATGCTTAGTGGAAGGCGGGTAAAACGGATAGTAAATTTCTGCATCTACCCGCTTTAAAAGTTTTTTTGCAAGAAAAAGCTGGGATCGGTAATAGTTATAGACTCCTCCTCCTCCGCCGATATAAAGAATCGCTCTATCGGGGTTTTGTCCCTTCTTTTTCATCCGCAGGCAGTGATAAGATCCTGTCTGTGTGCGGATTTTCAGGTCTTTATATACAAGACCCCACCTGTTCCTTGGAAGTTTAAAAACTTGGCGCTCATTGTGCTTTTTGGCGTGGGCGTAGATTTCTTCAGCTTTCTCGGCCGGCGGGCATAAGTAATGAAACAACCACAAGGCGCCCATAATCATTTTGTTGCTGAGTTTCATAAGCGCTTCACTTTCTCCCGCAAAGGATTGCCGAGCGCCTCAGGCTGTATATTGCCGCCTCTTTTTTGGTCATGAACATGTCGTCTGTCGTATCGATAAGCCTGACATCCTCATAGCCCATGTCTTTTAATTGTTTGACAAAAGACTGCATATCTCCATACTTTCCCTTGGAGAATATGTCGTGAATTGCAAAGCTGCCGCCCTTTTTCAGCAGGCGAAGCGTTTCGAGAAGGAGTTTTTTCCTGCTCACGCCGACAATGTTGTGATAGACATAGTTGCTGGCCACAGCGTCAAAACTTTCGTCCGGAAAATCCAAATTTATTGCGTTTCCATCTCTAAACTCTACATTGTCAACATTTTCCGCCCTTGCATTTTGTTCACCGAGCTTTTTGCTGTAAGAGGAGTATTCTTTGCCCCAACGGTCAATTCCAATGATTTTGGCTGTCGGATTCTTTTTTGCCAGAGCTATTGTCAAAGCTCCGCTGCCGCAGCCGACATCCAGTATAAGCCCGCCCTCCGGCGCTTTTACATAATCGGAGACTCCTTCAACAATTTCTTTTGAGAGTTTACGATTGCCGTTATAGGAAAAAGCGCAATACATTCTTGTCATCCAAAGGAAAATGCCCGTTAGTATAGTGCCGGCAGCAAGAAAGACAGAAGAAAACAAAGCTTTCTTCTTTACAGACTGCAGCAGGCCTTGCAGAAAAATTGCTATTGCATATGAAAGAAAAGCAAAGAAGGCCAACAAATACAGCAGATATTTCGGCACCCAGTTTCTGTAATTCGCTTTCATATTTCCTCCTAGTTTCCGTTTTAATATCCTTTTTCAATAATCGCTATCGAGCAGGGAATAAAACCGTCTATTTTTATGTGCAGGGCATCAATATAGCCCGCATCCAAGAAAAACTGCCGATAGGATGAAAAACTGAACTTTTGTTTGAAGCCCGCACCGAATTTTCCGGCAATTTTTGCGAACCTATTTTCTTTTTTGCTAGTTTGCTTGTTTAAATAGGTTGGAATAATGACCTTACCTCCCGGACGACAAACCCTGACAAGCTCCTCTAAAGCCTTAAAAGGCTCTTCCACCAGATGAATTACATTTCCCGCGACCACCTTGTCGAAGACGCCGTCTTCAAAATCGAGATTTAGAATATCGGCAAGCATGAAACGGATGTTGCTGTGATTTTTGCACTTAGTTTCGGCTTTTCGCAGCATGTTTTTTGAAAAATCCGTGGCGATGAGTTTTTGACACTCGGGCGCAATAATCTCTGTAAGCATGCCTGTGCCGCAGGCGCACTCTAAAACTATATTGGAAGGAATGAGAAGATGACTTATATGGGATTTCAAAGCTTTGTGCGTTTTTGCGTTGATCACGTTGACAAAAACATCATAGACGCCTGCCACACGATCCCAGAACAGAGAATTATTGTTCATGCTTGCCGTTTTCCTCCTTTATGTGTACAGACAAATAGAAGGATATCTAGTTAGCTAACGCTAACCGAATCTAGATTAACTCTTTTGTCTCTTTCTGTCAAGATAAAAAATATGCTGCAATCAGTGTAGTGTATATGCAGTCGGAGCGTTCAGCTTATCAGGTGAACGGCTCTTTGGAATTATTTTTATTGTGAAGGGAATATTATCTACTTAAATTTTGTGAGAAAAAAGATTCCTCAAGTTTAAAATCTTCTCGTGAAATTAAAACCGCAGAGATCGTCGCCATACCCCAAAGTGCGCTCTCTTTCAAACTTCAGTTTTTTCAGTTCTCCGAAGACCAGCCAATCGCCGTTGCAGAATATTGCGCACAGCTCGGGGCATTTGTAAAAGTCGCACAAATCCTTATACAAACACTTTCTTATGTCGAATATAAAAGCGTCTTTATCGTTTCTTTTAATTTCGGAAATCCAAATATCTGCTCTTAGGACGATAGAAAAGGCCTTTCTAAACAATGCGCATCCCCATTCATATTTGCTCAGAAATTTCATGAGTTTTGAAACGCCTTTTGTTTTTTTATAAAAAAGTTCTGCCGTATGCGACAAAGCCTCATCACTGTCAATGCGCTTTTTCATGGAAAGATAAAAAGCTATTCTTGTTAAGATTATTTTTCTCGCTACCTTAAACTGCGTGGGAGAAAGCCTCGGTTTTTGCTCACGGCACATTTCATCCAGCATTGCAGAATATCTTTTTATAATGTCGTCTGCAGATTTCGCATCAAATGTTTGATAGAGAAACTTTTTCATATCATTGTTCATTAGGTTCTCCTTGTGGCTGTTGCTGTGTCGGATTCCTGACCTTTCATAAGGCTTATAGGCGTTTTCTGCAACTTAAATGCCTCGTATATCCCATAAGCATGACAAATATAAGGGCGATAGAATTAAGCTATTTTTTGTTTTCCTTTAATTTTTCAAGCGGTATACGCTTCGGGTATTTGTTTTGCGTAAGAATATCATACAGATAATTATTATCGAGTATCATATCGTCCCTTATCAGCTGCCAATCAGCTTTCTTTTTATAGATAATTTTGAATATTATAAAGTTCATGATAGGGCCGATTATAGGTGTTGTCATACCAAAAGATTCGCTGTGGCTGAAATGACACCCTTCCTCGGTTCTTTTTCCTTCAAATGTTATGAAGGCGGTTTTCTTGTCGCTTTGAAAAACAAATTTGAAGTTATTCTCATCTCTTTGACTCACAATTATCGTACCCGTCACATCATAATCCATGCCCAATACGACTTCATAAAATCTAACTCTGCTTCCGGCGTTGATATTTCCGTCAAACAGCTCGCATTCCAGATGATAGGGACTCCATTTAACAAACTCTTCTTCAAAATTATCTGCCCATGCGCACAATCTTTCAAAAGGAACGGGAATGCTGATTTGCTCATTTAAAGTAATCATTGAATCTTTCTCCTATCTCGACTCGGCTTATGCTAAACAAACATCAGCGTTTTAATGAAGTGTTATGTTTTGAATTATCGCATCGCCTTGGCTTTACTTATATCCGTTACCTTGCGCAAATACCGGCGGCCAATATTTCATTATTTCGGCGCCTGACTTTAATTTAAAATCGCAGTAATCGTCACCCGATGCAATTGTGCGCTCTCGGTAGAGCGGCGCCCCTAAAACCCCGAACATCACATAGTCTAAATTACATAGATAAGGCATGTATTCGGTGTAGCCGTGAATTTCGGCAAAATTTGCCAAAGGGCAGACCAGATTATGATAGCTGAAAGAATAACCTTCTTCCGGCGGTATTACGGTTTTTGTTTCGAAACTGCCGGGATTTTTTGCCGCATTGTCCGAGTTTTTGGCATCTTTCCTTTTGAAGATAGAGCATAGCAGTTTTGGATTATTGAAAAACTTCCCGCCGATTTTTCTAAGAACTTTTGGCAAAGAAAGAAAAAGTCGCTCGCAACTTAGCACCATAAGATGCCCTATTTCATTTATATCTAAACCGTAAGTTTTCAGAACCTCGCCCATAGCAACAAAGTAATAGGCTCCTGTTAAATTTTTTGTGCCGCTGACATCATCACCGCCTATGTACGGGAAATGCTCCAAGAAATTTTTCTCATAGAAATTCCAAATTTCGTGAAATAATTCTTTGTATGTTTTTCCGCCGGAATCTTCCAGCTCGCCCGCAATTAATTTCAAGAGGCTGTTCATGTTTTTCTTTATTTTAGGAGCGGTTTTTTTGTAATATTCGTGCACAGCTTAAAAACCCCCTTCTTAAAAGCCGTCTGTCTGAAACTTTTTGATATCCACAATATGGTCGGCTGTTGCATTTAAAAACTCAAGATCGTGAGAAACAATAAATATCAGCTTGTCTTCGCTTTTGCATTTTTTAATGAGCTCGGAGATTCTCAGCATGTTTGCATAATCCATGCCGCTTGTCGGTTCGTCAAAAAAGATTAATTTAGAATTTTTGTATATTACAGAGGCTATTGCCACCCTTTGCTTTTGCCCTCCCGATAAACTCAGCGGATGACGGTCTTTAAACTCATATAAGTTAAGCTCCTTTAAAAGCTCTTCCGCCTTGTCTTTTCCCGCATCTTTTATTCCAAGGCAAACCTCATTTATAACGGAGTCGGTGAAAAGCTGATGATTCACATCCTGCATTACGAGTGACGACATTTTAAGCCGTTCTTTTTTAGAAAGCTTTTTCCCGCATAAATAAATTTCTTCCTTGGACTTTCGCTCTACTCCGATTAAACATCTTATAAATGTGGATTTTCCAAGCCCGTTTGCGCCGATAATTCCATATATATTCCCCTTATCGAGGACGAGGTTTTTAATGCTGAGGCTTTTGTTTGTGGAGTCAAACTTAAACTCAAGGCTTCTCACCTCGAAGCTTCCCTCTTTTGTTACCTCCGGCACCGTGAGCTTGGTTTTCGACTTATCTCTCAAATCCAAGTCGTTAAGTTCTTTTGTGCTCAGTTTTAAAAAACTTTCTCTCTCATATTCATTTGCTATCTTTCCGTCTCGAATCAAAAAAACTCTGTCCACAATATCCATGAGATAATATATTCTGTGTTCGCAGACTAAAATTGTGATGCCCTTACTTTTAAGCTTTGCGAGCATTTCGCTTACAATCTCGATATTTTCTTCATCAAGATTGGAAGAGGGCTCGTCCAACACAACTATGTCCGTTCCCGATATATAGCTTGCCGCTATCGAAAGAATTTGCTTCTCTCCGCCCGACAGCATAAAAATATCCCTGTTTAAAAGGTGCTCTATCGGAAAAACATTGAGCATATCCGAGAGTCTTTTGTCCATTTCTTCTCTTTTAAGCCCGATATTTTCCAAAAAAGACAGCAGCTCAAGCGTGGTGTTTACATTGAAAAAATGGGTTTTGGGATTTTGGAAAACGCTCGACACCAGCATTGAAATCTCGTAGAGCTCAAGATTTTTAATATCTTTGCCGGCTAATTTTATGTCGCCGTCTATTGCGGCGCCGTCGTACCTTGCCGCTAAGCCGTTAATTGAGTTTATTATCGAAGACTTCCCGCTGCCGCTTCTGCCTGTAAACAGTATGCATTCTCCCCTGTTTACAGCAAAACTAATGTTTTTTAAAACATTTTCGTTCCCGCTATAGGACAGAGACAGATTTTTAAGCTCTACCACAACAAACCTCCCGCCACTATAGCCGAAACCAAAGCCGTGTATATAAAATCAATAGGCTTTAATTTTATGGGCATATAGCGTGTTCTCTCGGCGGGATTTGCAATGCATCTTGTCTCCGCCGCCTTTGCGATGTCGTCGGAAATATTCGACGACATGATAAGCAGGGGCACCGTCACGTGTTCTAAGTAGGCGACGGGGTTTTTAAAGCTTATGCCCCTTATCTTCATTGCGAGTTTTATATTTCGGCTTTCCTCTTTGAATGAGGGAAAAAACCGAAACATTACCGCAATCGGTATAGAGACGGCTCGGGGCAGCTTCAGTTTGTCCATAGAAGATATTATGCTTCCCACATCCGATGTTTTTACAAAAAGCTTTCCGGAAGTGACGGGAAAATAGAAAACCCTATATACGAGAAGCAACAAGAGAAACATCTTCAGGATAAAAGCTGTATTTTCAATGATTTTGAGATTGGGCAAGAGGGAGAGCAGCCCGAAGGTAACGATATTTTTAAAAGCATCCTTTTTAAGCCCGTTTTTATAAAAAACAAACGAGAGTAAAAGAACTGCTCCCCACTCAAAATAAAAGGCGCTTTGATGAAACGCAACAAGCCCGAAGAGAAAAGTGGTAAAAAGCTTGGTAATAGGATTGGGGTTATACGGGTTATCCCCCAATACGGGCATTATATGATACCCGCTTTTTCAAAATGCTTTTTCAAAAGAGCTTTTCCTATATATGAGCCGACAACTCCACCCAAAATTGCTCCGAGATATACCAGCGCCATGTTGGGATAAGTTACAAGCCTTTCCATGCCGCTCGCAAACTCTTCACCCATCATTGAAAGGGTCATCTCGAGGTATCTGTCTTTTGCCAGCAGAACCTGCATAATGGAGCCGCAAACCCAAGTGTTGAAAACAGCGAAAGAAAACATATTGTGTTTAAAAGATTTATAATCTCCGGCTTTTCTTATGAGTTCGGCAATCGCCATAACCACTATTGAATGAACAAGCAATATGTAGGTGTGTCCCATGCTGAACATCAGAATAGGAGAAAGCATGCCGAGTATAAATATGGCCCAAGGTTTTTGAACTTTTGCCATAAAAAGCATGATAATTATGCCCGTTACAATACCCAGAACAGTGGGATAGATCAGGAATAAAATCGGCACCATGCCCATCATTCCAACACCGAACATAACAACGAAATACACAACGGTAAATATACCGATTGTCACAAGGTCTTTTACATTCAATTTGCTACTCATCATTTTCATTGCTCCTTTTTGTAAAAAATATCAGTAAACAAAGCTTTCTGCCAAATTGGTTTTTTCTATTAAATCCTTGTAGATTTTTGAACTTTCGAGCAGGTCTTCGTGCTTTCCCTCCGACTCAACTCTGCCGTCGTCAATGACAACGATTTTATCCACATTTTGGATAGACTTGAGCCTGTGCGAAATAATCAAGACGGTTTTATCTTTTGTGAGCTTATTTAAACTCTCTTGAATCTTCTTTTCGTTGTGAACATCCAAAGAGGCCACAATTTCATCCAAGATGATAATGGGCGCATCTTTTAAAAACGCTCTTGCAATTGAGAGCCTTTGCCTTTCTCCGCCCGATAATTTTGCTCCGTTTTCGCCGATTAGAGTGTCGTAGCCGTTTTCGAGTTTTTCAACAAACTCTTCGCAGTTGGCGAGAGCCGCCGCTTTTTTTACCTCTTCGTCTGTCGCATCCGGCCTTCCGATTCTTATGTTTTCCAAGACGGAGGTATCGAAAAGCGTGACATCCTGAAAGACGATGGAAACTTTGTCAAAGAGCGATCTTGTAGAGACATTTTTAATATCTTCATTTGAAATTAATATTTTTCCACCGCTTACGTCATATAGTCTAGAAACAAGCTTTAAAATACTCGTCTTTCCGCAGCCGCTTTTTCCGACAAGCGCCGTAACTTCGTTTTGTTTTGCCACAAAGCTCACATCTTCCAGCACATCGGTGTTGTCGTCATATGAAAAAGACACGTTTTTAAGCTCGATATCAAATTCTGAAAGCTCTTTGTCTTCTCCCGCCTGTCTTTCGGTATTTCTGATTTCGTTAATCCTGTTGACGGCAGAGCCGACAAAGAAGATCTCCGCCATGTTAAAGGAAATAGCATCCGCGCCCTCTTTGATTTTAATTCCGGCAAGTAAGTATCCTAAGAAATAAAGAATATTTATCTCGCCCTTGACCAGAAGGGCTGTTCCCACAACAATCACCAGAATATGCGTGAGATAAAGTACAAGTCCTGCCAATCCCACAATAGCTGCGCCTACAAATTCGGCTTGGATATGGATTTTTTCTCCCTCTTCAACTTCTCTGTAGAGCTTTTTCTTTATATCGTCGCTCATTCCGAAGCTCTGTATTTCCATCTGAAGCTCAATAGCCTCTTGGAAGCTGTCGGAGTTTTCTCTGAGTTTTTTATAGTATTTATGAAAGCTGTTCGTTTGAACGCTTTTGGAAATTAGCAGCAGTACAATATGTATAACAGTAGGAGAAATAACGCACAGCCCGAGCTTTAAGTTGCCCGCAAGAAGCATGACGGAAATAATGATAAAAAATCCTGAAAAGCCGATTACCTTAGGTATGGAGTGGGACAAGGCGTGCTCAAGCGTGGCGACATCGGACATTATTGTTTGGGCAAGGTCTGTCAGGTCATGCTTTGAAAAATACGAAAGAGGCAAATCGCTCAAATTTCTTGCGATGTCGATTCTTAGATTCTCGCTTTCTTTGTAAGTTGCGTTGAATAGCGCGCTGTACTCAATACTTATAAGTGTGTACATCACAACAAGGATTACGGCGGAAAAGATATAGTAAAATATATTGCTTCTCTCGTTTAAGAGTAAGGTCTTGTCGAAAAACAACATCAGCAAGATTCCGGGAAGCATGTTTGCAAAATATGTAAAGAACGATGCCGAGCTCGATTTTATGAGATCGTTTGTACCTTGGTCGGTTAGAGCAAAACTTTTTTTAATGAACGCTTTCATCTGCGACCCTCCAATCATTTGCGATTTTATATGTTTCTTGAAAGTGCTTATAGACGGAATCTTGCTCCATGAGCTCTTTGTCGCTTCCCCGCTCGATGATTTTTCCGTCTTCCATCACTAAGATTTCATCCACATTTTTTATGCTTGTGAGTCTGTGGGCAATCATAATTACCGTTTTTTCTTTCATAAGGTTAGAGAAAGCTTTTTGCAGCTCGTGTTCGTTGTCGGGGTCAATAGCGGCGCTTGCCTCGTCGAAGATGACGATTTTAGCATCTTTTAAAATCGCTCTCGCAATCGCGATTCTTTGCTTTTCTCCGCCCGATAGGTAAACGCCTTTAGAGCCTATCATCGTATCTTCTCTGTCTTTAAATTTTGATATTATGCCGTCAACTCCCGCCAGACGCATGGCATCGAAGACTTCTTCCCGGCTTGCATCTTTATTGGCAAGAGCGACATTCTCATATATTGTAGTTTTAAACAGTTTTGAATCCTGAAACACAAAGGCGACCTTGTCAATCAAAGCTTCCTTGCTGTAGGAGCTGATATTTTCGCCTCCGACTTTTATCTCGCCGCTGTCTACCTTATAAAAACCGGAGATAAGCTTTGCGATAGTCGTTTTTCCCGAGCCCGAAGCGCCCACCAGCGCGTATGATTTGTTTTCTTCCAACTTAAAACTCAAATTCTCGAGTATTAAATTGTCTTTTTTATATCCGAAGCTGACATTGCTGAATTCAATGTCGTAATTTTTAAATTCTGCCCTGTCTCCAAACTCCAAGAGGTCTTCCTGCATCTCGTCATAAAGATTTTCGAGCTTCGAAACAGCGTCTTGGGCCTGAAATATATACATTGAAAGGTACATTATCTTCATTATGTAGGTAAAGAGAACTCCGCTTAAGAAAAACACCATGATGAGCTCCAAGCTGAGAAGGGGCAAATCGCCTCTCAAGTCCACAAACAAAAGTATTAAAGGAACTAAAATTGCAACAATGGCAAAAAACATTGCTTGAAATATTACATAGGGAGTTTTGCAGCTCAGAGAATAGTTCAGAGCATTTTGAGCATATTCTTTAATGGCGGTATTCAGCGCCTTAAAGCTTCTTACATCAACGCCGAAAATCTTTACTACCTGCATACCCCTTATATACTCAACGGTTTCGGAGCTGAGATTTTCTAAAGATTCCTGATATCTTTTCATAAATTGCGCTTCGCCCATCATAAGCTTCAGCAAAACAAGGCTTACAAGCGTTAGAACAAGCAGAACAACTCCAACTCTTATGCTTATGAAAAAGCCCAGTATCAGGACCAAAATGGGGGTTATCATGGCCCCGGTGTTGTCGGGTATAAGATGGGCGACTGCCATATGAGTTTGGGCGGCATTGTCGTCAATCAATTTTCTCACTCTTCCCGACGAATTTACATCGAAAAACTTGAAACTCGCATTTGTAAGTCCGTCTATGCCGAATTTTCTGAGATTGGTTTCAAGCCTGAAGGCAAATAGGTGGGAAACTATCAGGGACAGGAAATACAAAATCCCTCCGCATGCCAAAGCCCCAGCAATAATAAGCGCCGCCCTTTTCGCGCCGCTCACATCGCTGAGCAGGATGAGATTTTCTAAAAGCTTAAACAGGTAATAGAATGCAGATACCTGAAGGACAGCGGCTAAAACAGAAAACACAATCGTTATAAAAAGAAGCTGCTTTTTTTCTTCTGCATAAGATATCAGTTTTTTATAAACAGAGACCATAAAACTCCTCCCATAGAAGTGATAAAAAGAATAAGCCGGCCTGTGGTTAGCGTAGGCTAACTCGGATTATACTGCCTATGATTATAGTTGTCAATCATAATTATTTATTTTTTGCAGTATTTATCTTTAATTTTTTTGACGGAGCTTTTGGGAGCTTTTTGTTGATGAGTCGATAAAGTCAGCACTCAACCGCCTTAATCTCGCTTTTTCTTCCCATTATTTTATCTGTAGCAAGCGGATTTGCAGAGGCGGAAGGGGGAGGGTCGTTCACCGGAAATTTTCTCAGGCTCTTGACATATACCCCCTGGGGGTATATTGTTGTAAAAAAGAGCGCGGAGTTTTAATGCTATGATAAATGAGAAATACGATATAGAAGGAATGCACTGCGCCGCCTGCTCTGCGGCTATCGAGCGTATAAGCCGAAAGCTGCCCGGAGTCGAGTCGGCGGATGTTAATCTTCCTATGAAGACTCTCTCGATAACTTATGACGAGACGAGGCTTAAGAGCGAGGAGCTTGTGCGAAAAATAGAAAAGGCGGGCTTCAAAGCCCGACTTAAGGTCGAAGAGAAAGAGGATAAAGGCCGAGATAGAGACAGAACCGAGGCGGAAGCAGCTCATAAAAGGGAAAAACGCGAGCTTATAGCAGCGCTTGTAAGTTCGGGCATACTGCTCTTTTACTCTATGGGGCAGATGATGATACCCGGTTTTCCCTTGCCCGATTTTTTGTCGGCGAAAACACATCCGCACAATATGGCGTTTTTACAATTTCTGCTCACTCTTCCCGCCCTCTATATGGGACGGCGCTACTTCACCGGCGGCATAAGGGCTCTTTTCTCGGGAGCGCCGAACATGGACAGCCTTGTCGGCATATCTGCCGCAGCCTCAATGATATATAGTTTAGTTGCTTTCTTCATGCTTGAAGACAGGCCGCAGATGGTTCACGAGCTCTATTTCGAATCGGCGGGTGTTGTGATAACATTGGTTTCGCTGGGGAAGTTTTTAGAGGCGGGGCGCATGGAAAAAACCCGCTCCGCCATAGATTCACTTTTAAAGCTCCTGCCCGAAACCGCCGTATTGGTGAGTGAAGACGGCGAGTGGGAGGTACCCGTGGACATGCTCAAGCTCGGCGATACCGTTTTGGTGAAAGCGGGCGCAAAGATACCCGCCGACGGCAGCGTGATAAGGGGCGCGGGCTCTGCCGATGAGGCCATGCTCACAGGCGAGAGCATCCCCGTGGATAAAAAGACCGGCTCCGAGCTCACTGGCGGCTCGATCTTACTCTCGGGCGCCGTTTATATGAAGGTCGAAAAGCTTGGCGAAGACACCGTCCTTTCAAAGATAATCCGCTTTGTCGAGGATGCCCAGTCGAAGAAAGCGCCTGTCGCCAGACTTGCCGATAAGATATCGGGAGTTTTTGTTCCGATTGTAATCTTAATCGCGCTTGCCGCGGGCGCAGTTTGGTTTTTACTTACGAAAAACCCCGGTCTCACTCTAAAGGTGTTCACAACGGTCCTCGTCATAGCCTGCCCCTGCGCCTTGGGGCTTGCAACGCCCACCGCCATCATTGTCGGTACAGGCTTAGGCGCGAAAAACGGCATACTCATACGCTCGGGCGAGGCCCTGCAAAAGCTCTCGGGCGTAAAGCTTGCAATATTGGATAAAACAGGTACGCTGACCGTGGGCGAGCCGAGAATTTCGGAAATTGTTTCAGAGAATAAGCTGCGCCTGCTTGCTGTGGCATATTCTCTTGAAAAACTCTCCGACCACCCCATAGCGCAGGCCGTTACCGCCGATATAAAGGCCATGGATATAGAATTATCTCTTCCCGAGATAACAGACTTTAACACCTATGAGGGCGGCGGACTTTCGGGCATTGATGCCCTAGGCAATATATATAAAATCGGAAACGAGAGGCTTTTTGAAGAGACTTCCGCCTTGGATAAGTTCCGCTCCGAGATTGACGCTCTAAGAGAGACGGGCAAGACGGTTATAGCCGTTTCAGAAAACAAAGAGGTCTTGGGACTTCTTGCAATTTCTGATAAAATAAAAGATGATGCCAAGGATGGGGTAGAGGCTCTAAAGAAGCTCGGAGTAAAGCCCGTTCTGCTCACAGGAGACAGCCGCAAGGCGGCGGCATACACAGCCTCGATTTTGGGCATAGAGGAGTTTTATGCTGAGGTCTACCCCGGTGAAAAGGCCGAGAAGGTGAGAGAACACGAGGAGAGAGGCGAGGCAGTCATAATGGTGGGCGACGGCATAAACGATGCTCCCGCTCTGGCGGAGGCCAGCGTCGGCTGCGCCATAGGCAGCGGCAGCGACATCGCTATAGATTCGGCGGATGTCATCCTCACCTCCGAATCGTTTGCAGATGTTTCAAGAGCCATAAAGCTTGGAAGATTCAGCATGCGCACAATAAAACAAAATCTATTCTGGGCTTTTATATATAATATAATAGGTATCCCCATAGCCGCAGGAGCGCTCTATCCGAGTTTCGGCATACTGCTCTCCCCGATGATAGGCGGGCTGGCAATGAGCCTCTCCTCGCTTTTTGTGGTCGGCAATGCTCTGCGGCTTGGAAGAAAGAAGATATGAAGGTGATGTATTGGACTGTAAAAACTGCAAAAAGATAAAAAATCGAGATGAAGAGGAGAGAAAGCTCCTCATAAACCGCCTTAAAAGAATAGAGGGTCAGGTGCGAGGACTTATAAAGATGGTTGAGGAAGATGCCTACTGCACAGACATACTGGGCCAAACCTCGGCCGCGCGCTCGGCGCTCGGCTCTTTCGGCGCAAAACTTCTTGAAACGCATATAGGCACTTGCGTAAAAGAGGGACTTAAAAGGGGCGAGGAGGGGCTTATCGAAGAGCTCTCGGAAACAGTAAAAAAGATGCTGAAAAGCTGAAATAAAAGGAGAAAATTATGAAAGTATTAAGTGTACCCGAAATGCACTGCGGAGTGTGCGTAAGGCGCATAAAGAAAGCTTTTTTAGAGGAGCATATACAAAACGAAATTAATCTCCAAAAAAAGACAGTTACCGTACATAAAGATACCGAGATAGAAAAAGCCATAGAGCTCTTGGGCGACTTGGGTTTCGAGGTCAAATAGCTTGAGAGAGAATGAAATTTCGGAACGCCTTTTTGCGTTGAAGGATTTAGACTATAAAAACTTCAATTCAAAGCTTATCCCCACAGTCTGTGAGGACAAGATATTGGGAGTGCGCACGCCGGAGCTAAGGAAGATGGCAAAAAGTTTAGATAAAGATACGGCGGAGCAGTTTTTAAAAGACCTGCCGCACGAGTATTTTGAGGAAAATCAGCTCCACGCCTTTATAATCTCGGAGATTAAAGACTTCGACCGATGCGTCTCGGAACTGGAGCGATTTTTGCCCTATATAGATAACTGGGCGACCTGCGACCAGCTCTCGCCCCGCGTTTTCCGAAAAAACAAAGAAAAGCTGCTCCCCTATATAGAAAAGTGGATAAGCTCCGATAAGGAATATATAATCCGCTTTGGCATCGGTATGCTTATGGAACACTTTTTGGGAGAAGACTTCAAAAAAGACTATGCCGAGCATGTGGCGGATATAAGCTTCGACGCTTACTATGTGAAAATGATGATAGCTTGGTACTTTGCAACGGCTCTGGCAAAAAACTGGGACGAGTTAATTCCTTTTATCGAGGGAAAGAAACTCGAGAAGTGGACCCACAACAAGGCCATACAAAAGAGCATCGAGAGCCGCCGAATAAGCGCGGAGCAAAAGGCATATTTAAGAGGGCTTAAGATTAAATAAAGGCCGATAGTGATATAAAGCGTAAAGAAAAAACGGAGATTTTTGAATAATGAAAAGCCCGCCAAAACGGCGGGCTTTTCGTTTGAGCTGAGTCTTTTAGGCTTATTCTTTGGGTACGAAGGCTATGGCTCTGCCAGGGCCGCCCGAGGATTTTTCGAGCTTAATGGGCAGGAACATAAAGTAAGCGCCTCTGGTGGGGAGATTATCCAGGTTTGTAAGGCTCTCGAAATAAATCATCCCGCGCGAAAGTCCCGCCACATGCGAAGACATCACATCATGGCAAGCGCCGATACTCACGCCGTCGAGTCCGAAGCACTTTACACCCTGCTCGTGCAGATAAATAATGGCCTCGGCGTCAAGTGTGGGCCATCCGGGGGCCTGTTTTGCAAAGGGTTCGCGGGAATATTTTTTTCCGGCATCGCCCGGAGCATAAAACTTATCCCAGCCGGTGTAGAGCAGCACGATTTTCGAGGGCGCGATCTTGCCGTTTTCCTCTTCCCAATCAATAAGCATCCGCTTCGTGACATAGGGACTCACGCCCGGCTCTCCCGTGCCCGATAAATGGCACATATCTATAACAAGGGCCTCACCCATAAGAGTCTCAAGGGGAACATCCTCGCCATAAATAAGTCCTGCCGGCCCCGCGTTTAAAAGGCCCGAATCGGGAGGCGGAATAAAGTGAGAAGGCGCGTCGAAATGCGTTCCGGTATGCTCGTCTATTATGAGCCACTCGGAAAAGAAGGGGCCCGGATTTGCGTCTTTAACAACGCCGGAACTGTCTTCAACCCTGGTGTACCAGGTGGTGTTTTGTTTTCTGAAAGGCATAAGTATAGGGCGGGCGCAGGGCAGGTCGTTGCCCAGTGTTACGGATAAATCCACAATTTCAAATTTGTCAAACATCAGGCTCTTCCTCTCTTTTTATAATCATTTAATATTGTAAACATCATAGCACGGGCGGATATTGGTTTTCAATTTTACGCATTGGAAAAAAGCTTAATTTTAGGGCTGTATCTCGATACAGCCCTAGGGTTTTTTATTATAAACTTAAGGAATATCCTCTTTAACTTCCTGCGGCGGACTTTCCAGCTCGCTCGGGTCGTTCACAAAGTACCTGAAGTAACGGAAGGCTGCAGCATAGTAGGCGCCGTCGCAGATCCTCTCGTCGGTTACCACCTTATAGTCCACATAGCGCTTGTGGACAAGATTGCCTTCCCTATCGACCTCATAGGCGTTGCGCTTGGCGCCGAAGGATACGAAGACGGGGAGATTGCCGAGGTTATAGAGGTGGTGATAAATGGGCGGAATACCGAGAGAACCGAGGTCGGTGAAGATTACCGAGCCGTGGAAGGGGGATATGTCGAGGAGATCCTTGCCCAAAAGCCCGTAGTAGTCTCCCTTTCTGATGGCCCAGATTGCAAAGCGGAGAATCGGCCGCGGCAGCTTGAGCAAGCTCTTCGCAACGCGCTCGGTGCCCGTATCTGTCGGAGAGGAGAGAATTTCGTCCACCGCAGAGTTCATTGTACGGTATACATCAAAGACGGTGTCGGTAGGCTCAAAGCGCATCTTGGCCAGAGTTTCTTCAGACTCCACGCTAAGCCCTTTTTTTACCATCATGTTGACCTCTATGTCGAAGCGCGAGAAAACTCTCTGCCCCGAGACAAAACGGTTAATGCCCGGCATCTGCGAAATTGTTCTCACATAGGCGGCGATAAGGATATGGGCCAGGCCTATGCCGGGATAGCCCTCCTGTCTCTTCAGCCTAATCCAACGCTCCGCCCTTGTGATCTCGAATTTGTCCGAGAATAAGTTCATAGCGTCGTTTCTCTCCGGCATAATAAAAGGCATCACCTGATTGAGCGCCGGATAGGTTCTGATCCACCTTCCGTCTCTTCTGTCGCCTGCGCGTCTCTTGTATCTTGATTTGTGCATATAAATCCTCCGGGTATAGTCTTTTACTTAACACGCATCAGCATTATAGTGCATAAGCTTTTTATTTACAAGGATAAAAGCGAATTATTTCAAAAAATCAAAGTTTTTTGAGCGTAATCCCCAATGTAAAAAAAAAGAGTTGAAAAAAACAAAAAAGATTGATAAAATTTAAACAAAACAAGGCTGTTTATAAATTAATTAGCTTGAACAGCCTATAGTTTTTTGATATTATTAGGCAAGCAATCGGAGGAACAGAATATGGACTCCAAGACATTTTGTGCAGAGGGAGGTTAGTTAATGTCTCTAGAGGCAGTAAAGATCATCACTGATGCAGAAGCGGAAGCTGAAAAAATTGTCCTCGAAGCAACGGAAGCCGCAAAGCAGAGCGAGCGCAAGGCAAGAGAAGAATTGGCCGAGCGCAAGGCCGAACTGCGCCGGAAGGCTGAATCGGAGCTTAAGGAACTTCGTCGCAAGGCCGATGAGAGGGTCGAAGACGAATTAAAAGAGTTGGACTCCGCCAACGAAAACAAAAAGGCGGCGCTGAATGCCAAGGCGGAAGCGAGGCTTGACAGTGCGGCGGAGATGATAGTGGAAAGGTTAGTGAAAGGCTGATATGGCAATCCAAAAGATGAAAAAGCTCAACCTCTTTGTCCTTGAGAGCGAAAAGGACGAGCTTCTTCGCGGACTGCAGAGCCTTGGAATCGTGGAGCTTTCCGAGCAGAGCTGCGAAGACGAGAGCGGAGCGGAGCTTGTTCCCACAGTTTCAGAGGGACTCACAAGCGCCAGGAATGCCCAGTCTAAGCTCGAATCAGCCATCACGGTGGTGCAGAAGCATTTCAAAGACAAGAGAGGTTTTTTAACTCCGAATCCCGATGTCAACGAAAACAGGTTTTTCGACAAGGCGGCGGTCGATTCGGATCTGGCAAGGGCCGAGTACATACTCGGGCTCGACGGCAATATCAAAAAAGCCGAAGCCGAAATAGCGAGAGAGCATGCGCTTTCCGAGCAGCTTGAGCCCTGGCTCTCTTTAGCCCTGCCTCTCAACTTTGAGGGCACAGAGCGAACAGCTTATCGGCTTTTGAGCGCACCTGCCAAGAAGTCTTTGGCCGAGCTGCAGCAGGGACTCAAAGAAGAGGTTCCCGAGGCGGCTCTAAGACTCGTTTCGAGCGACGATATGCTCTCCTATTTAGAGCTTATAGTGCTCAGGGAAAAAGAAGATGAAGCGATTTTGTGGCTAAGGGGTGAGGGAGTTTCTCTCATGACTCGTCTTAACATCCCGAGATCCGCAAGAGAAGAGAAGGCGCTCCTCGAGAGAAGAGTTAATAGGCTCAAAGAGGATATAGCCCTGAATCAAGACAAGATAAACGTCGAAGGAAAGCACCTGGACGAGCTGAGGCTCTCTTCGGATGTTGTCGCAAGCGAGATTGCAAGGTGCGAAGCCGAACAAAAGCTTTTGAAGACTGCGAAGACTTCTATGCTTAAAGGCTGGGTCGCCGAAGAAGACGAGGAAGAGCTCAAAAAGTATCTGAGCGATTTCCATGTCTCCTATGAAAGCCGCGAGCCGCTTGAGGAGGAATACCCCGAAGTACCCATCAAGCTTAAAAACAACGTGATTACCCGCGCTCTCAATGTCATAACCGACATGTATTCCTATCCCGCCTACGACGGGGTGGATGCAAACCCGCTTATGACGCCTTTCTTTATTCTCTTTTACGGCATGATGATGGCCGACATGGGCTATGGGCTTCTCATGGTCATTTTGGGCGGAGTTGTGCTTATCAAGAAAAGACCGAGCGGGGGTGCGCGCAGCCTGTTTGAGCTTCTGTTCTACTGTGGAATTTCCACCTTTATTTTCGGAGCGCTGACAGGCGGCTTCTTCGGAGACGCTCCGATGCAGCTTGCCAAGGTTTTAAATCCTGAAACCACATGGCAGGGTCTGCCCGCCCTTTTCACACCCATAGATGACACGATTGCCATTATGGGGGGCGCCATGGCGCTGGGCTTTATTCACCTCATGACAGGCACCGTGGTGAGCTTTAAGCAGAAGGCAAAGCGCGGCGAATGGGTATCCGCCATAGGCTCCGAGGGAGCTTGGTGGGTCATCTTCACGGGCGGCGCCCTGGCCGCTTTCAAAATCGGCAACGTAGGCGATGTTCCGGTGGTTCTCTGTATCGGAATACTGATGCTGATATATGGAGCGCAGGCAGGAGCCAAGGGCATAGGCGGAAAAATAGTTGCTGTTTTAAACACCATCTATTCCGATGTTACGGGCTATTTTGGGGACATTTTGAGCTATTCAAGACTTATGGCTCTCATGCTGGCCGGCTCTGTCGTGGCCTCGGTCTTCAATATAATAGGAGGCATAACAGGCTCTGTTATAGGTTTCCTCGTCGTCTCTATCATCGGAAACTCTCTCAACTTTGCCCTAAATGTCCTGGGCTGCTTCGTCCACGACTTGAGACTGCAGTGTCTGGAGTTTTTCGGCAAATTCTATGAAGACGGCGGAAAGCCGTTTAAGCCCCTGGCGTTCAATCAAAAATATGTAAACATTATTAGAGAAAAGTAAATTCAGGAGGAAGTAAACATGTTTGAAGCATTTGGAGGAATGGCATTAGGTCTATTGGGAGCGGGTTTGGCCGCAGCGCTCAGCTGTGTCGGTTCCGCTATAGGTACAGGTATTGCCGGTGAAGCCGGCGCGGGACTTATGACCGAGGATCCCAGCAAGTTCGGTAAGGCGCTCATTCTGCAGGTTATCCCCGGCACGCAGGGCCTCTACGGCATAGTCGTTTGGTTCTTTGCGTCGTTCCGTATGGGACTGCTCGACGGCTCCATCATGGATCTCACGGTTGTTGAAGGTCTGCGCTACTTCGTCGCCTGCCTTCCCATGGCGCTTGGCGGCTGGCTTTCGGCTATTGCGCAGGGCAGAGTTGCGGCGGCAAGCGTAAACATTCTGGCTCGCAAGCCCGACGACTGGGCAAAGGGCATGGTTCTCTGCATCACTGTTGAGTTCTACGCCATTCTCTCACTCTTGGCTTCCATGCTCATGATACTCAACATAGCTTGAGTCGGGCACGAAAGGCAAGGACTATGGAAGGAATCCAAAATATAACAGCTCGTATATTGGAAGAGGCAGAAGAGAAGCGCTCCGCTATAGAAAAGGAAGCCGCCAAAGTCTGCCGCGAGATACGCGCCCAAAATGAGCTTCAGGCGGGAGAGTACTACCGCGAGCTCATGAATGAGGGTCTTCACGATATAGAGCAGAAAGTCTCGCGCATCGGGCGCAACGCCAAGCTCGAGGGCAGAAAAAGTCTTCTGGGAGAAAAGCAGCGTTTCGTCGAAGAGGCCTTTGAGCTTTCGAAGAGAAAGCTGAGAGAGCTTCCGAAAGAGGGGTATGTAAGTTTCTTTTCCGCTCTGGCCGCCGAGGCAGCCGTTACGGGGGAAGAAGAAATAGTCCTCTCTGCCGAGGAGAAGGAGGCTTTGGGTGCAGAGCTTGTTGAGGCTGCCAACCTAAAGCTTCAGGCTATGGGCAAAAAGGCTGCGCTTAGGCTCTCGGAGAAAGACGAGAAGACGGGCGGCGGCTTTATTATGCGCCGCGGCGAGATTTCTACAAATTGTACGATTGAAAGCTTGGTTGAGCTTAGAAAGCAGGAGCTTGTAAGCGAAGTTGCCGAGCTCCTATTCAATAAATAGTGAGCGGAGAACTCCTAAAAAGGAGGGAAAATATTGGGATACTCTGATCTGGATTATGTCACACTCTCTGCCATGCTGAACGCCAGAAGAGCCCGCATGCTCAGCAGCGAGATTTGCGACCGCATGCTGATGGCGCCGACCTATGAGGAGGCGGCCAAGGAAATTCTGGAGATCGGTTACGAGGATATGTCCGCCATGAGCGAGCAGCAGATACTCGAGACGCTCTCGAAACGGAACGAGGAAATGATGCAGGAGCTTCAAAAGCTCTGCCCCTCGCCCCATGTGCTGGATATATTCAGGCTGAAGTATGACTACCACAACATAAAGGTTCTTATAAAGTCCGAGGCTCAGGAGAAAGAGTCTGACGACCTTATCTCCCGTTCCGGCAGGGTGAGCTTTGAGCTTCTGGCCGATGCCTTTGAGAGAGACGACTATTCTCGGCTTCCGAAGACGCTGGGAGAGGCTGTCGTCAAGACCAAGGCCACGCTGCACAGAACTCAGAATCCGCAGCTTGCCGATTTCGAGGCAGACAGGGCATACTTCAAGGAAATGAAGGAGCTGGCAAAGCTTACTGAGAGCAAATTTATTGAGGAATATGTAGGGTTTTTGATCGACAGCGTCAACCTCAAAACGGCGGTAAGGGCCAAAAAGATGAACAAGGACGAGGAATTTTTAGCCACTGTCCTTTTGGAGGGCGGCAGCATAGCTCCCGACAAAATTGCCGAGGCCGCCTCCCAGGGCGGCGAGGCGCTTCAGGCTCTTTATGAAAGCGGTCTGCTCAAGGATGCCGCAGCTGCGGGAGCGGAAGTGATGGCCGGCGGAGAGATGACAAAGTTTGAAAAACTCATCGACAACGCAGAGAGGCAAACGCTGAGAAAGGGAAGAATAAAGCCCTTCGGTATAGAGGTGGTGGCTGAGTATCTCTCGCTTATGGAGAGCGAAATCATGGCTCTGAGGATGATACTCAGAGGCAGAAGGTCGGGCCTTAAGCCCGCGCTCATTCGTGAAAGGCTGCGTGAGATAGATGCTTAAGATTGCCGTTATCGGATATCGCGACACCGTCATGGGTTTCAAAGCCCTCGGACTCGAGGTTTTCCCTCTGGAAAAGCCGGAAGAGGCCAAAGATTTGCTTAACACACTCGTGCGTGAGAGCGAAGACGAATATGCGATAATATATATTGAAGAGGGCTTGGCCTCTCATATTCAAAATGAAATATCAAAATATAAAAATGTACCCAGCCCCGCTATTATCTTGATTCCCGGACGAGAGGGATCTCTCGGTCTGGGACAGAGCGCCCTCAGGGCGGCTGTTGAAAAAGCGGTCGGCATGGACATATTGTAGAGAGGGTTGCAAATGAGCGGAATTATTAAAAAAGTTTCGGGCCCGCTTGTCGTTGCGGAAGGTATGGCCAACGCAAACGTGTCGGACGTTGTCCGCGTCGGCGAGCAGAGGCTCATTGGAGAAATACTTAACATTACGGGAGACGCGGCTTCGATTCAGGTATATGAAGACACAGGCGGTCTCGGCCCCGGCGCCGAAGTCGTAACAACGGGTATGCCGCTTTCGGTCGAGCTCGGTCCCGGAATGCTTGAAAACATCTACGACGGTGTTCAAAGACCCCTGCCCGAGATAAGAGCCCTCACGGGCGAGACTATCACGAGAGGTGTTGAGGTGCCGGCGCTCAACCGTGAGAAGTTTTGGCACTTCGTTCCCTGCGTAAAGGCAGGCGATAAGGTCGAGGGCGGCGACGTCATCGGCACGGTTCAGGAGACAAGCACAATCCTGCACAAGATCATGCTCCACCCGAACAAGCAGGGAACTATCGAGAGCGTAGTCTCGGAGGGCGAATTCAGAGTCGAGGATACTCTGGCAAAACTGAGGCTCGACAACGGCAGTGTGGAAGATGTCAACATGATTCAGCGCTGGCCGGTTCGTATAGGCAGACCGTACAAGATAAAGCACATGCCTACACGCCCCATGAACTCGGGACAGAGAATTATAGACACCTTCTTCCCTCTGGCCAAGGGCGGCACGGCGGCAATCCCCGGCCCCTTCGGCTCGGGCAAAACGGTTGTCCAGCACCAGCTTGCCAAGTGGTCCGACGTCGATATTGTCGTCTACATCGGCTGCGGCGAGCGCGGCAACGAGATGACCGACGTTCTTATGGAGTTTCCGGAGCTCGTAGACCCGAGAAACAACGAGCCCCTGATGAAGAGAACTATTCTCATAGCCAACACGTCCGACATGCCTGTTGCGGCGCGTGAGGCTTCGATTTACACGGGTATCACCATAGCCGAATACTTCAGAGACATGGGCTACGACGTCGCCGTTCTGGCAGACTCCACATCCCGTTGGGCCGAGGCTCTGCGCGAGATGTCGGGTCGTCTGGAAGAGATGCCCGGTGAAGAGGGCTATCCCGCCTATCTTGCCAGCCGCGTCGCTCAGTTCTACGAGAGAGCCGGCGTTGTGGATACACTCGGACAAGAGCCGAGAAGAGGCTCAATCACAGCCATAGGCGCCGTTTCGCCTCCCGGAGGCGACACATCCGAGCCTGTTTCCCAGGCCACGATGCGCATAGTCAAGGTCTTCTGGGCTCTCGACTCCACGCTGGCCTATGCCAGACACTTCCCGGCCATCAACTGGCTTACCTCATATTCACTCTATGTGGACACACTGAAGAGCTGGTATGAGGAAGAGTTCGGCCCTGAGTATATGGACAACAGAAGAAAAGCTCTCCGCATACTGCAGGAAGAGGCTGAACTTCAGGAAATCGTTCGCCTTGTCGGTATCGATGCGCTCTCTCAGGCAGACAGACTTACGCTTGAGACAGCCAAGATGATAAGAGAAGACTTCCTGCAGCAGAACGCCTTCATGGATGAAGACGCCTATTCGTCCTATAAGAAGCAGTATGAGCTTATGGCCATCATTCTCGAGTATGACGCTCTCTGCAGAGAGGTTTTAAGGCCCGAGCTCAAGCTTGAAAAGCTCTTCAACATCCCTGCTCGCGAGGCCTTAGGTCGCGCCAAACTCATTGCCCCCGATGCCTTCGAGGCGGAATATAAGAAGATCAGGGAGAGCATAAAGACAGAGATAGCTGAAGTTGCAAAGGCGGGTGAACAGTAATGATTAAAGAGTATAAGACAATATATGAGGTGGCAAACCCTCTGATGGTCGTCGACAAGGTCGAGGGCGTCACCTTCGACGAACTGGGTGAACTGGAACTGCCCAACGGTGAAATTCGCCGCTGCAAGGTTCTCGAAGTCGAGGGCGACAGGGCTATAGTTCAGCTCTTCGAGAGCGCGCAGGGCATAAATCTTGCCGCTACGAAAGTGCGCTTTTTAGGCCGTCCCCTTGAACTCGGTGTTTCCGAAGACATGCTCGGCCGCGTCTTCAACGGCATGGGCGAGCCCATCGACGGCGGTCCCGATATTTTGGCAGACCAAAGACTCAACATAAACGGCCTTCCGATGAACCCTGCGGCGAGAGCCTATCCCGCCGAGTTTATCCAGACGGGCGTTTCCACCATCGACGGCTTAAACACCCTTGTCCGCGGCCAGAAGCTCCCGATTTTCTCGGCTTCGGGTCTTCCGCACGCCAACCTGGCGGCTCAGATAGCCAGACAGGCCCGCGTTCTGGGTACCGATGAAAACTTTGCCGTTGTGTTTGCCGCCATAGGCATAACTTTTGAAGAGTCGGAGTTCTTTATAAACGACTTCAGGCGCACGGGCGCCATCGACAGAACGGTTGTATTCTCCAACCTCGCCGACGACCCTGCGGTTGAGCGCATATCCACACCGCGTATGGCTCTCACCACGGCAGAGTACTTGGCGTTCGAGAAGGACATGCACGTTCTCGTCATCCTCACCGACATCACAAACTACGCCGAGGCCCTTCGCGAGGTCTCTGCGGCCAAGAAAGAGGTTCCCGGCCGCCGCGGCTACCCCGGCTACCTCTATACCGACCTTGCAACTCTCTACGAGAGAGCGGGCAGAAGAATAGGCAAGAAGGGGTCAATCACTCTTATTCCCATTCTCACCATGCCCGAGGACGACAAGACTCACCCGATTCCCGACCTCACCGGTTACATCACAGAGGGACAGATAATCCTCTCGCGCGAGCTGCACAGAAGAGGCATCAGCCCCCCTGTCGACGTTCTTCCCTCGCTCTCCCGTCTTAAGGACAAGGGTATAGGCGAAGGCAAGACAAGAGAAGACCATGCGGGCACCATGAACCAGCTTTTTGCCGCCTACGCCAGAGGCAAGGATGCCAGAGAGCTGATGGTAATTTTGGGCGAGGCCGCCCTTAGCGAGGACGACAAGCTCTACGCCCAGTTCTCCGAGGAGTTCGAGGAGAAATATGTCAGCCAGGGCAACGAGGTAAACCGCTCGATTGAGGAAACCCTCACAATTGGCTGGGAGCTTCTCACAATACTTCCCACGAGAGAGCTTAAGAGAATCAGGCCGGAGCATATTGAAAAGTACCTCAAAAAAGAAGAGTAAGGGGGCGATACTATGCGGAAAAGCACGGTGACGCCTACCAGAATGGTTCTAAACCAGCTCAAGGGCAGATACAGGACGGCTAAAAGAGGCCACAAGCTTCTCAAAGACAAGAGAGACGAGCTGATGCGCCAGTTTTTGGATGTAGTGCGTCTCAACAAGGAGCTTCGTGAAAAGGTTGAGGAAGGGCTTACAGAGGCCTTTGCCTCGCTGACTGTCGCCTCGGCCATCATGTCTCCGGAATTTCTGGAGCAGGCGCTGCTCTATCCAAGACAAGAGGTTGAGCTGGA
This sequence comes from Candidatus Scatomorpha sp., assembly GCA_040765295.1. Classification (GTDB taxonomy): domain Bacteria; phylum Bacillota; class Clostridia; order Oscillospirales; family Oscillospiraceae; genus Scatomorpha. The sequence continues at coordinate 211,069 of JAXGSB010000001.1, forward strand.
ACGCAGCTATAAGAACATAATGAGCGTGAATGTGCCCCGCTACGCTTTTAAAACCAAGTCTCAGGATCCTTCCGAAATATATTCCTATGGCTTTGCCCAAACCTCGGGCGAGCTGGACGATGCTCTCGGAGCTCTTGCCAAGGTCTTCGAGGACATGCTGGAGCTCGCAGAAGTCGAGAAGGGCATGCAGCTCATGGCGGAAGAGATCGAAAAGACAAGAAGAAGAGTCAACGCTCTGGAGTATGTAATGATTCCCGAACTTGAGGAGAATATAAAATATATCACCATGAAGCTCGAGGAAAATGAAAACGCCACCAAGGTAAGACTCTTAAAGGTCAAGGATATGGTTCTGGAAAAGGCCAGAAACTTCAAATACTCCGAAACCGGCAGGGCATAAGAAGAACGGACGGCAAAATTTGCCGTCCGGCTTTTTTATATTGAGAAAATACAAATAAAACAGAAATACAAAACCACATAAATTGCACTAGCGCTTAAATTTATTAATTGCATATCTGTTTGGCGTCGCAAGCAGGGAAATTTTCTTGACATGGTTCAGAAACTTAAATATAGTGAAAATGGAATCGGAAAGGGAGCGGCTGTTAAGCTGCAAACCTTAGGGAGCCAATCTCCCGTCCGATTCCTTTTTTATTGCTTTTTTACTTTGCGCATTTTCACTTATACTTGCGTGCTTGTATTGTATCTGCTAATATAAAAGTACTAGAGAAGATAGAAATATAAAATTATCTGTTTATTTTGCTGCATTTTTTGCAAAATAAACAAAAAAATCGGAAAATAAAGCTTGACAGCACCGTAATAAGCTGTTACAATTCGGTTACAAATGTAAAACTTTGTATTTTTCTTGATAACTGTCAGTTTGAGGAGGGAAAGCAATGGCGACAGTCGAGGGATTAACTTACAGGGGAAAGCCTCTTCGTCGTCACGAAAACACTGTCGTATACGGAGATCCCTCCGAGAGGCATATTATCGTTATGAAAATACTGGAGACGGGTAAGATAAATAATCTGGAGGTCGCGACAAAAGTCGAGGTCTCTTTAGAAAAGACGGATGCAAACCTTTCCAACTGTAGCAGAGTCGAAAGGAGAAGCGAAAAGAAATCTCTCTATTCCGCAATGAATCTAGGCGCCATTTGGCTTGAAAGAGCCCTCGCTTGGGAATAGTCATTACTATATAAGAAATATTGTTTTAGGGGTATTTTGCTATGAAGAAATTTTTAACGTCTATACTGACATTCTGCCTGACGGTAGTGATTCTTGCGCAAGTCGCTGTTGTCGCGGCGCAAGTCGGCTATGTCAATACCACGGTGCGCTTCAGAACTCAGCCCAAGCAGGACGCTTCATATTCTTACTCGATTTATGTGGGCAATAAAGTCAATGTTCTTTCCGAGAGCAATGGCTGGTATAAGGTTGAATTCAAAGGTGATACGGGCTATATAAAGACAAAGTATGTAACTGTGTCCAATAAATCGAAGAGCTCCGGCACGCAGAGCACACAGTCGAACCAGCCATCAAGCGGCATAGGATATGTAAGGGTTGCCGTTCGCCTCAGAAACGAGCCTAAGCAGGACGCCGGATCCATCATGACGCTTTATCCGGGAGTTCAGGTCAAAGTTCACTCCACCTCCAACGGCTGGTGCTGGGTTTCGTATAAGACGACGACAGGCTATATAAAAGCCCAATATCTCTACATATCCGGCAGTGGCAGCTCGTCTGGGCCCACAAGCGGCATAGCCAAAGTCAACACAGCCGTTCGCCTCAGGAATGAGCCTAAACAGGACGCCGCTTCCAGCATGACGCTATATCCCTATGTGGAAGTGACTGTCCACTCCAATACCAACGGCTGGTGCAAGGTCGACTATAAGGGTACGGTAGGCTATATAAAGGCCCAGTATCTCAGCGGCGGAACGGGAGGCGGCACAGCGCCGGCAAAACCTCCTCCGGGACCTCCCAAGCTCGAGAGCGGCATAGGCAGAGTCCTTGTTGCCGTTAAATTCAGGAAAGAACCTAAGCAGGGCGCCGTATCTCTCGATAAACTCTATCCGGGCTTTGAAGTAGAGGTCGTCTCCACTACCGACGGCTGGTGCAAGTGCGTTTATAAGGGCGCAACAGGCTATATAAAGGCCCAATATCTCGATATAAGAGGAATTCCGGTTCCCCCGCCTCCCCCCGTTGTCACCCCGGAAGATTTAACCTTCAGGGGTACAGGCAAGATTAAAGTCGCAGTCCGTTTCAGGACTGAACCCGGGGAAGGCGCCCCGTCGAAATATGTTCTCTATCAGGGTTTCGAGTGTCTTGTTCTTAAGAAAATGGGCGAATGGGTTGCCTGCGAATACAGGGGCACTTTGGGCTATTTCAAAGCGGATTATGTCGAACTTAAAAAAGAGGCAATTAATCCTCTCACCGAGCCGGGCGTGTTGACCCGCACGGGAAATATAAACGCCAAGAATATATATATGAAGCTCGGTCCCGGATATGGCTATGGAACTGTTAGAACTCTAATTCTGGGAGAAGATGTCGATGTCTACGAAGTCCACGGAGACTGGTGTAGGATAATCACCAAAAAGGGCGACGCGGGATATGTGCTCAGCAGCTCTGTGACTTAAGGCGTCTAAATAAGAAAAACAATCAGCTATAAAAAGTGAATAACTGTTAAGGCCTCCCTTTAAAAAAGGGAGGTTTTAACACCTCTTATGAGCCTTGCGTTGCCACAAATTTTTGCAAAAAGTAAAAAAACAGAAAATAAAGCTTGACAAGACTGTAATAAGCTGTTACAATTCGGTTACAAAAAGCTATAACCTTGTATTTATCTTGATAATTGTCAGTTTGAGGAGGGAAAGTTATGGCGGCAGCCAAGGAATTAACTTACAGGGGGAAGCCTCTTCGTCGCCACGAAAACACTATCATATACGGGGATCCCGCTGAGAAGTATCTCATTGTTATGAAGATACTGGAAACGGATAAGATAAAGGATTTGGATGTCGCGACAAAAGTCGAGGTCTCTTTAGAGAGGACTGAAGAAAGTCTCTCCAGTCGCAACAGAGTCGAAAAGAGAAGCGAAAAGAAATCTCTCTATTCCGCAATGGACCTCGGCGCCGTATGGCTTGAAAGAGCCCTCGCTCAGGAATAGTCATCACTATAAAATTATGTTTTAGAGGTATTTTACTATGAAGAAATTTTTAGTATCTATGCTTACATTCTGTCTCACTGTAGTGATTCTGGCGCAAAGCGCCATCGCTGCAGTGGAGGTCGGTCGTGTCAATACCGCAGTGCGCTTCAGAAACGAGCCCAAGGACAGCTCTTCATACGGCTTTTCAGTTTACGAGGGCTATGAAGTCAGAGTTCACTCCGAGAGCAACGGTTGGTACACGGTTGAGTTCAATGGCAAGACAGGCTATATAAAGACCAAGTATGTTGATGTAAGCCATAAATTGAACAACACCGCCGTACAAAACAGTCAAGCGGCAAATACCGGCAGTTCTCAGTCTAAGCCCGCAAGCGGCACAGGCTATGTGAAGGTTGCCGTTCGCTTTAGAGACGAGCCGAAGGAAGATGCCAATTCCGTCTTCACGCTCTATCCGGGAACGCAGGTACAGGTTCTCTCCACCGCCGACGGTTGGTGCAAGGTTGAGTTCAACGGCGCAACAGGCTATATAAAGCCCGAATATCTCGATATCAAGACGGCTGAGCTACAAACGGCAGCCGAGACACAAAAGGCTCCCGAAACTCCTGCGCCTGCGCCGTCCAAGCTCACAAGCGGTATGGGCATAGTCAATGTTGCCGTTCGCTTCAGAGACGAGCCGAAGGAAGATGCCAATTCCGCCTTCACGCTCTATCCCGGCGCGGAAGTAATAGTTGTCTCCACCGCCGACGGCTGGTGCGCAGTCAATTATAACGGCGCAACAGGCTATATAAGACCCGACTATCTAAATATCAGAGCAGCCGAGATTCCGGCTCTTCCCTCTTCTTCGTCTTATTCCCCTCCTCCGGTAGAAACGGAATTCAGGGGCACGGGCACGATCAAAGTAGCCGTCCGCTTTAGGAATGAGCCCAAGGAAGATGCCACATCGACTCAAACTCTCTATCCGGGCTACAACTGCCTTGTCCTTTCAAAGCAGGGCGAATGGGCCATCTGCGAGTATGCGGGCAGGAGAGGCTATGTCAAAGCGGATTATATTGCCCTCACGACAGAGTCCATAAACCCCCTCACCGAGCCGGGCGCATTGACCGGCAGGGCCAAGGTAAACAAAGATGGAACATACCTGAGGCTCGGCCCCGCATATAACTATGGAGTTGTACGACTTCTTAACCTTGACGAAGATGTCAGCGTCTACGAGATGCAGGGAAACTGGTACAGAGTGATTGCCGCCGGCGACGGAGGATATGTACACAAAGACGCTCTGAACATAGCCGGAGTTAGGAAGAACGCGTCTACGGCTAGAAACGCGGTCAGCCAGGGCTACGTTGAAAGCAGCAGCATAGGCCAGACGATAGTGGACGAAGCCAGGAAACACCTCGGCATCAAGTATGTTTACTCTCAGGAAAGCCCCGCCATGGGCTTCGACTGCTCGGGCTTTGCGTGGTATGTGTTCAGACAGTGCGGTATCGATATACAGAGAACCGCGCAGGGCATCTTCGATAACGACGGAACAAGTGTGGGCTATGATCAGCTCCAAGCCGGAGACCTGGTATTCTTAGGCTCGAGCGAGAGCAATGTAAGCCATGTCGGTATCTATATCGGCAACGGCGAGTACATACACTCCAGCTCCACTAAGGGCAAGGTTGTCATCAGCAACCTCGACAACAGCAAAATATACATCGGCGCACGCAGAGTTTTCGGCTGAGCGCAGAATAAAATATAAGCAAATAACAAGATTAATAAGTCATCCGCCTTATTGCAAGGCGGATGATTTTTTGAGCTTATTTTTTCTTTGCTTATTCTGTCCTCAAAGCATCCATGGGATGCATGTTCGAGGCCACGCGCGAGGGAATCAGACCTGCAATAAGCGTTAAGACGAAAGAGATTATAAGCAAGGCCAAGGCCACCTGCCAGGGCAAAACAGCCCGCAGCTCGTCAATATTCGTCAGAGATTGAATGACGGAGTTTATGGGGATAATCAGCAGAGAGGCTATCGCTACTCCCAAAGCCCCCGCCGCCAAGCCTTCAATAATCGTCTCCGCATTAAAGACCTGAGAAACATTTCGCTTCGATGCTCCCAGAGCCCTAAGTATGCCGATCTCCTTGGTTCTCTCCAAAACGGAAATATAGGTAATAATTCCTATCATAATAGAGGAAACAACAAGAGAAATGGCCACAAAGGCAACCAGCACATAGGTGATACCCGATATGATCAGGGTTATAGAGCTCATCAGCAGGGCAATATAGTCGGTATATTGAATCTGCTTCTCCTCGGGCTGAGAGTCGTTATAGGCGGCGATGCAGTCGGCAATACCGTCCTTATCGGTGAAGGACTTTGCATATAATAAAATCCGCTCCGGCGCATCCGGGTCCTGCTCGCCCAAGATTTTTAAATTCTCTTCAAAAGAACTGTCGGAAAAAGTTGTCGCCACAAACTCATCATATAACTTGCTCCCCAGCTCCTCATCTATGTCCATGGAGTCGAAAGCCGAAGCCAGCGGATTTTTCGGCATCCGCTCCAGCTGAGCTCTCACTCGGGCGGCATAATCTTTTTGAATTTGTTCGCGCATGCCCGTTTCAACCGCCGAAAAGAGCTCCTCATCGCTCATAGTCTCAATATATGCCCGTATATCCTCTAAGTTAATTCCCATCTGCTCGGCATACTCCGCTATCAGATTTTCTTCTATAGTGGCCCTGTCGAGTCTTTCCATCTGCTTGTCGATAATAGACTGAAGCTCATCCTCGGGCATTTGGCTTCGGGCCCAAATATAATATTCCGCCCTGGCCGCCGCATCCTGCTCCTCAGCAAAGTCTTTAAAGCGAAGCAGCTTGTTCTCATCGCTCAAATCCCTGTCTTCATCGGTCATAAAGCGCTTGCCCTGCAAGATGTCGTAGGTCTCATCCTCTTTCTGCTCTTTAAGTGCGGGCAGGGTATTGTTTCGGGCAATCAAATCCCTTGTCAGGCTCGGCAGATACGCAAAGCTCCCCTGTATGCGATACGATGCATCTTCCCCCGCCCTTATAATGCCGACAACCTTCAATTTAAGACCCACATCTTTCGAGTCATATAAAAAGCTGCGGCCGCCGGGGGTTTCCGTCAAATCCACCCAGAGCGTTCCGCCTTCGCTCCTGCGGTAGCGTTCGCCGGGCATAATAACCTTGAGTTCCAAGTTCATGAAATCATCATAGGTAAAAGTGGGCTCATCCACCTCCAAAGTCAGGGCCTCGCCCCTATAGAGCTGGTCCATCATGAGATTTAAGTCTTCCTTGTCCTTAAGCCCCAAACTATACAAGGTTATATCCGCAACCCGATTGCTGTAAGGCAAGACGAAGACAATTTCTTCGGGTTTTAAGGGCCAGCGGCCGTGAATCAGCTCATATTGCGAGGTGATCATTCCCGAAACCGAAGTCCCGTCCTCGGCTGCCACCAACTCCTCGAACAGCTGCATATTGCCGAAGAGCGTAAATTGGCGCAGAAAGTTGTTTTGGTATGCGTCCGAGTCCAAAGCCTCTTCCATCACATCCAAAAGCTCCACCTGATAAACCTCATCGTTGGCGTGCCTGGTAAAAACCGGCAAATCCATCTGATATGAATAGTGCACGGTCGATACATACTGCCGAAGCTCGGGGTCGCTTTCCACATAAGTCTTAAAGCTCTCAAGGTCGTTGCTCATGGTTCTGGGGTTGGTCATATGCTGCATAAATTCGAACATCAGATTTTCGCTGGAAATCTCGCCCTCAACCAAATCCGTCTTTCTGGGCGCCATCAAAGATGCCAACAAAGTGTTGGTGTCCACCACTTCCCGCTCTATCGCTATGGGATAGGCGGTCAAGGTGTCTTCCTGCACCTGATTGATATAAAGCTGAATGCCGTTCGAGAGGGCAAAAATCAAGGCGATGCCGATAATGCCTATCGAGCCGGCAAAGGCCGTTAAAAAGGTTCTGGACTTCTTGGACCAAAGGTTGTACAAAGACAGACGGAAAGCGGTGGCAAGGCTCATCCCGGCCTTGCTCTTTGTCAAAGCTTTTTCCTCGGTTTCGGTGTCAGGAGCATAAGGCCTGCTGTCGTGCTTTACAAGGCCGTCTTTCATCTGAATGATTCGGTCCGCATAAGCTTCAGCCAAATCCCTGTTGTGGGTGACTATAATAACCAGCTTTTCCTCGGATACCTGCTTTAAAATGTCCATCACAACCCGAGAAGTCTCGGAGTCCAAAGCTCCCGTCGGCTCGTCCGCCAAAATAATATCCGGGTCCGTCACCAGAGCCCGAGCTATAGCCACACGCTGGCTTTGCCCTCCCGAAACTTGATTGGGGTTTTTATACAATTCGTCCCCCAAGCCCACATTTTCCAAGGCCTCAATCGCCCTCTTTCGGCGCTCCCGTCGGCTTATGCCTCCGATGGTAAGGGCCAGCTCCACATTTGACAAAACCGATTGATGGGGAATGAGGTTATAGCTTTGGAAGACAAAGCCGATGGCGTGATTTCGATATTGGTCCCAGTCAGCGCTCTTATATGACTTCGTGCTGCGGCCGTTGATGATTAAATCCCCGTTGGTATAGGTGTCAAGCCCGCCGATTATATTCAGCAATGTCGTCTTGCCGCAGCCCGAGGGCCCCAAAATGGCCACCAGGCCCCGCTCGGGAAACCTCAGGTCAATCCCCCTCAGGGCATTGATGGTATATTCGCCGACCCGGTAATCTTTTTTAATCTGTTTAAGCTCTAACATATATGCCTCTTATCTGTCTCGATTCATATAAAAATGAATGGTTTGCAAACGCAACTATTTTAGCCTATTTAATGACGGATATCAATTGAGTATTTATAGAAAACACTTGACAAAAGCGGCGCTTAGCGTTATTATAAAATTAGAATGAATCTAATTTGCTTGCATCCAATGCAAAGCATAGCGGCTTCTTCTAAACACCCCGTAAAAAGGGATTATAATCATAAGCAAAGACATTTAAAAAAGACTTTAAAACAAAACACAAAACAGGAGGAAATTATAATTATGTTAGAAAATGTCAACTTTCCGCTAATCGGAACACCCGCGCCGGAATTTGTCGCACAAACAACTCAGGGAACTATCAACTTCCCCTCTGATTTTAAAGGAAAATGGGTAATTCTCTTTTCTCACCCCGCCGACTTCACTCCCGTCTGCACCACGGAGTTCATGACCTTTGCAAGTATGCACGAAGAGTTCAAGGCGCTGAATACCGAGCTGGTCGGTCTCTCCATAGACTCCATCCACTCGCACCTCGCCTGGCTGCAGGCAATCCGCGGCTACACTTGGAACGGAATTGAAAAACCTGCCGTCGAGTTTCCGCTTATTGCCGACCTCAAGATGGAAGTCGCCAAAAAATACGGAATGCTGCAGGGCGAGTCCGACACTGCCGCCGTCCGCGCGGTCTTCTTCATCGATCCCGAGGGGATTATAAAGACAATTCTCTACTATCCTGCCTCGCTGGGAAGAAACTTCGAAGAGATCAAGCGCATTGTCATCGGCCTTCAGAAGTCCGCGGCCGAGCAAGTCGCGCTCCCTGCCAACTGGCAGCCGGGCAAAGATGTCATCGTACCGCCTCCCGGAACCTGCGGAGCCATTCGCGAGAGAATGGAGCTGGTTAAAGGAGAGGGCTACGACATGAAGGACTGGTTTTTAACCTTTAGAAAAGATAAATAGAATCTGACTGAAATCCGAGTATCTCAAAAAGGCAGAGGATTCCATATCCCCTGCCTTTTAATTTTTTAAACGCTTAATTCCGGCGTATTTAACGACGGGAGATACCAAGCGAGGATTTATAAAAAGCACTTGACAATTCAGCCAGGTTTTATATAATGGTCGAGCGTCGATAAAGCGGGCTGGTGTAACGGTAGCACACCGGACTCTGACTCCGTTAGTGAGGGTTCGAATCCTTCGCCCGCTGCCAAAACCTCGGTAGAAATACCGAGGTTTTTTTTGTGTAAAGCCGCTTCCTCTGCATCCGAAAAGGTCCGCCACTGCAACGGCCCTTGTGTTTATGCGAGGGCAGAGCGAAACTTTGTATAGAATTATTAATACCTTGATGATAGAATGAACAAAGCTTCTCAAAGACCGAAGGAAAAAGCTGATATGCTCGATAAAAACGGCTACTACGTCGAGATATATCTTGCGGGGCAGGCGTAGGATGAAACTTTGACGACAGCAATCTATCCGGTATAAGAAATATTCAAAGAGATAGAAAACGGGAGAATTGGAGGATATAAGCTGTGGAGCCAAGAAGAAACTGGACCAGAGAAGAGACAATAGTAGCTTTTTATGTATATTGCATAGTTCCGTTTGCAAGCAGCAGCAAATCGAACCCGACGATTATTCATTATGCTAAGCTACTTGGCAGAACACCATCAGCGCTAAATATGAAGATTGGAAATATTGGAAGATTGGACCCTGAGTTGAAAAAGCAAAACATTACAGGGCTAACTCATGGCGCGAAAATGGAAGAAGCGGTATGGGAAGAGTTTGAAAATAACAGAGAAAAGCTTGTTTATGAAGCAGAGCAAATCTTAGAAAATCTTTCAAAAAGAAATATGGAGAATATCTACTTAGACGATGACGAAAGAAACTATTCAAGCATGGACAGACTTAGACTTGTTAAAACAAGAGTAAATCAAAATTTTTTCCGCTCTTCCGTTTTATCAGCATATAACAACAGTTGCGCAATAACAGGAATTAAAGTCAATGATTTTCTGGTGGCAAACCATATAAAACCGTGGGCAGCAGATGAAGACAACAGATTAAATCCGCATAATGGAATCTGCCTTAACTCTATTCACGACAAGGCATTTGATAAAGGTTATCTGACAATAGACAAGAAATATAAAATTATTATTTCTGGCAAACTAAAGGAACTATACTCAAGTGGGTTTATTAAAGATGTTTTTCAAAAATATGAGGGACAGGAAATTATACTTCCGCAGAAATTTAAACCTTCCGCTGAATTTCTAGAATATCATAATGATGTGATTTTCAAGGGCAAATAACACTTTGCTTTAGCTTTTTACATAAAAACATAGGAATTAAAATAATTGTTGTTTAATGCTATAATAAACACAGAAAAAATAATAACTCGGAGGTAAGATATGCTGTTTATTTGCTATCCCCGCTGCTCGACCTGTAAAAAGGCGAAGCTTTGGCTCACCGAGCGCGGAGTCAATTTTGAAGAAAGAGACATAAAGCTCGAAAACCCTAAAAAAGAAGAGCTCGAAAAGTGGTATAAAAAGAGCTCTCTTCCGCTGAGGCGTTTTTTCAACACCAGCGGCGTTCAATACAGAGATTTAGAACTTAAAAACAAGCTCCCGAATATGAGCGACGACGAACAGCTTAAGCTGCTCGCCACCGACGGAATGCTCGTAAAGCGCCCGCTGCTCGTATCGGATGACTTTGTACTTATCGGCTTCAAAGAGGCCGAGTGGGAAGAAGCCCTCGGCAAACGTTGAATACATAAAACAAATAAGTGTTTTACAGCAAAAAATGAGCTGCGGAAATTTTCCGCAGCTCAACTAAGTTTTCTTAAAGAATCAGGTGTAGAGAATCAGCGCGACAAAAATCAGCGGCTCGTCACTTACATTCTTTATGCCGTGGCCTTCGCCGTCGTCCGTAAAGCTGACATCGCCGGGATAGAGCGTTCTCATAACGCCGTTGTCGTTATACTCGCCTTCGCCCTTGAGAATGTAATAGACTTCGGTATCGCCCTCGTGAATGTGATAGCCTACTTCACAGTTTTTCTCAAGACGGCAGAGACTGAACAGGCGCCCCTTGCCTCCCATGAACTCGGCGGGAAGAATGGTCTTATAGAGAGCATAGCCCTCGCCGCCCTTTACGTTCTCGTTTCTTACAAATTCGCGATCTTTATTGAGAAATAACATCTTCTGTTTCCATCCTTTCTATTCTATAAGTTTTTCTTCTTCGGGTTGTGGAACTTCAGTTTCTTCAGGCTGCGGAACTTCAACTTCTTCGGCTTGCGGGATTTCGATCTCTTCGGGTACGGGAACCTCTTCTGGCTCCGAAAGCTCGGATTTCTCTAAAACTTCAGGAGTCTCCGAGGGCTCGGGAGGCAAGATTTCCTCCGCCTTTTGCGCTTCCAAAGCCGCAGTCTCCTCTGCAATCTGCTCTTCTAGGGCTTTCTTGTATAAACGCACGAGCCTTTGACGGTGGGCTGTGGAGAAAATTGCGTGAATCAGATTTTGCAGTCCGTCTAAGATGAGCGAGGCGCCCAGCATAATGATAATCATGTCGGCGGCAATTCCCAGAACCATGACGATTCCCATTGCAAGTGCCAGCAAAGACATCAAAAGGAGCGTCCACCAGCCGCCAAGCTCCAGACGTTTTGCATCGATAGCGGCTTGAATTTTGAAGACAGAGTCGAGTATCAGCAGCAAGCCGGCAATAACCTGAATAAAGCCCAAAAGCTCCTTCGGGCGAATCAGCAGTATGGCGCCGATTACAACGCAGAGCATGCCTATGGAGAGAACGCCCGATTTGCCCACATCCATAACAGGAGTGATGGAGTAAACTATTATCATGATTATGCCGAAGAAGACAGCGGCAGAGCCGATGATAATGCACAGAGTGTTCAGTGAAAGAGTGGTCCACGCAATGGCGGCCGCGCCGAGGGCGATGAGCATTATGGCCGCCGCGTATTTGATTATGAGGGGCTTTATGGAAAGTCTTTCGTCTTTGACTTCCTTTATGTTCTTTGCCATATCTCAACCTCCAGAATTATCTGTGAGAATATTTTATCCCAAGAGAGTATAGCTTGCAAGCACACGCGCAAAGATTTTTATAGCGGTCATAGAGTCATTTAGATTCAGCCTCTCGTTGGCGCCGTGGATTCTTGCATCATAGCCGGGCATGCAGGGGCCGAAGCCGACGCCGCCCTCTATATTGTGGACATAGGTGCCGCCGCCTGTCGAAAGCGCCTCGCCCTTAAGCCCTGTGTAAAACTCATAGGCCTCGAGGAGAGTTTGTACGAATTCCGACTCGGTGGGGGTGTAGTGGGCATCCTTAAACTCGGTTTCCACCTCGAATCCTCTGCTTTCAATAAGCTTTATGTAGTTAAGCTCGTCCTCACGGGTGACAGCCAAAGGCAGTCTTGCATCGGTGCACAAACTTAAGCTTTTGCCGTCGAAGCGCAGAATCGAGGGGCAGAGAGTCAGATCTCCCGAAATTTCGTCCGAAATCTTAAGCCCGACCGACTTGCCGTCGTGCTCACCGTAGGGAAAGAGGAGACTCAGCTCTTTAACTGCCTCGGCAACGGGGCTTTTCAGTTCTAATGCGGTAATGAGCTCTAAAAGTCCCGTGAGCGTATTAAGTCCCACAGAGGGATTCGCCGCATGGGCGCTCTTGCCGCGGAGCTTAATGCTCCCCTCTTCAAAACTTAGAACAAGATTTCTCTCGGCGGCGAGAGCGGCGAGCTTTTCACGCTGCTCGGCGCTCAGAGCGAAGTTTATCTTTGCCTCGCCGAGTTCGGGCACCTGGTTTTGCGTGTTGCCCGCATAAAGCTCCGTTATATCTTCCGCAAAGGACTCATTTGTAAAAATTTTCTTGATTGTGGATGTGAGCCTGCCTTTTTCGACATTATAGACGGGGAAGCCGATGTCGGGGGTGAAGGTGCGCGCAGCGGCCTTTTCCACATTATAGAAATAGGGCAGGTCGCTCGAGGTGCACTCCTCGTCGGTGCCGAAGATGAGGCGGGCGTTGCCTTTTATGGGTAGTCCCAAATCTCTTATCAGTCTGAGGGCAAAGAGCGCCATGACGAAGGCCCCCTTGTTGTCGGCCACTCCGCGGCCATAGAGTTCTCCGTCTTTCTCGATAAGTGTGAAGGGGTCCGAGTCCCAGCCCGTGCCCTCGTGTACAATGTCGAGGTGGCAGAGAATGTCAAGCTCGCTCTCGGCCCCGGGTTTGAGTTCGGCCATACCCATTCTGTCGGAATAGCTTTTTGTTTCAAAGCCGTATTCCCTGCAAATCGCCAGAGCCTCGTTTAATACGGCCTTGGGGCCGGGGCCGTAGGGGGCGCCCTCCTCGGGCTCTCCCCTCACGCTTCTTATTTTTACAATGCGGGCGAGAACTTCCGTGAATTCCTTCTCACATTCCGCCACCCAAGCTTCTATACGTCCGTTAATTTCCTTCATTGGGTTATCTCCTTAAGTTCATGTTTTGCTCTCTTATAAATATCCTGCGGGCTCTCGCCTATGAAAAATTCTCCGTTTTCATAGAGTATCTTGCCGTCTATCATCGTCATGCAAACGCAGTCCTTTGAGCCTGAATACACAAGATTTTTCACAATGTTGTGCTCGGGCTGCATGCTGGGCCGATTCATATCGATAAGAACAAGGTCGGCGCGCTTCCCGACGGCTATGCAGTCGGACTCTGGGAAAACAAGCTCGGCACCGTTTTTCGTGGCGGCAAGCAGTATGTCCTCGGCCTCTATGACGGGACTTCCCTTTTGATTGAGGTCCGAGAGAAGGGAGGCCAAATACATCTCCCTGAAAATGTCGAGCGCATTGTTCGAGGCAGGCCCGTCGGTGCCCAGGCAGATGCGCACTCTCTTTTGCTTAAGTTTCGCGAGCGGGGCAATTCCGCTTCTCAATTTGAGGTTTGAGCAGGGACAGCTGACCACGCTAACACCTCGCTTTTTAAGTATGTCCATGTCCTCATCGCTCAGCCAAACTCCGTGGAAAACTCCCCCGCCGTGGTCGAAGAGTCCCAGTCTCTCAAATAAGGCGGGCGGGGTGAGGCCGTGGCGCTCAACACAGCCCTCGACCTCGGACTTTGTCTCCGACATGTGGGTGAAGACAGGGGCCCTAAAGCTGTGAGAGAGTTCGCTTATATACTCCATAAGCTCGCGGCTTGCCGTGTATTCGGCGTGAAAACCGAGATTATAGGAAATAAGCTCGGATACATTGTTGTATTTCTCATATTCCCTCAAAACACGGCTGTAATCGGGTGCGTCTTGAGTGATTGCGCCGCAGATCGAAGCTCTCATGCCGCATTCCGTACAGGCCGAGACAAAGCCATCGAGATGAAAATACATATCGAATATGGATGTTACACCCGAGCTTAAATATTCCAAAATCGAGAGCTTTGTAAAGGTGTAGATGTTTTGCGGCGTGAGCTTTTCCTCCAGGGGCAGGATTTTTCCGAAGAGCCAGTCGCCGAGCTCCAGCCCGTCGGCATAGGAGCGAAATGCGCTCATGGGCGAATGTGTGTGGCAGTTTTTAAAGCCGGGCATTAAGAGCTTTCCCTCAAGATCAATCTCGCGCTCAAACTCGGGGAGCTCTGCGGGCGTTTTGCCCGTATAGCATATTTTTCCCTCTTTAACCCAGACTTCTTCGTTTTTAAGCTCAAAGCCCTCTCTCAGTGAGAGGACGGGACCGTTATAAAACCTAATCATTCTCAAGACCTCCGAATAAATCATAGGCAAAGCCGAAAGCAAAGGCCTGCGACCACGAGCCCATTCTCTCGTTTTCGATTATTCTTTTAACTTCTTCCCTGGTGTAGAATGCGGCCTCGATATCCTCAAACTCGTCCAAGGCGGCGGGCTTAGGCTCTCCGCTTCCTTTTCCCACAACACAGCAGCAGCGCTCGTTTGAAAGGCCGACTGCGGGGTGAGAGGCGGGCAAAAACTTTATAAGCTCGAAGTCTTTGATTCCCGTTTCTTCATAAAGCTCCCTTTTGGCGGCCTCAACGGCATCTTCGCCCTTGTCGACAAGACCTGAGGGCAGACCGTAGATGTGCAGTCCGAGCTCCATTCTAAACTCGCGGACAAGCAGAATCTTCTGTCCGTCGGGACTGAGAACCAAGACGACAACCGCGTCAGGAGTTCCTGCGCCAAGCTCGCTCCTGTTTCTTATCGAGGGCGAGCGGGAAAACATTTCATAAACCTTGACGTTTCCGTTTAATTCATAGCTCACCTCGTATCGGCTGAGGAAGTCGCCGCCGTCTATCTTTTTTATGTCTAAAAATTTCATTTTATGCTCCCCAGTTTTTCTGTTTTATATTATAGCAACAAGTAAATCTCTAAACAAGCGATGAAGCGTCAAAAAAACTGTGATACAATAAGTCAACAAAACAAAGCGAGATGAGAAGGAGCTTATTACTATGAAAGTACTTATGATAAACGGCAGTCCGCACAAAAAAGGCGCTCTGGGCACGGCCTTTGAGGAGATGGAAAAGGTTTTCAAGAAAAACGGCATAGATTATGAAATTTTACAGGTCGGCGGAACGAGTGTTCGCGGCTGCACAGCCTGCGATAAATGTTACGAGCTTGGAAAATGCGTCTTCGACGACTTGGTAAACGTGGCCGCCGAAAAACTTAAAGATGCCGACGCCCTTGTTGTGGGGGCTCCGGTCTACTATGCGGGCGCAAACGGCAGCCTGGTTTCCTTTATGGACAGGCTCTTCTACAGCACACAACGCCTCAACAAGCGCTTTAAGGTCGGAGCCGCCGTGGTCTCGTGCAGAAGGGGCGGGGCAAGCTCCAGCTTCGACGGCATCAATAAATACTTCACCATAGCCGGAATGCCTGTGGCGAGCTCGCAGTATTGGAACTCTATTCATGGCAACAACAGGGAGGAAGCGCTTCAAGACCTTGAAGGGCTGCAAACCATGCGGACTTTGGCGGAAAATATAAGCTTTCTAATCAAAAGCATAGCTCTCGGGAAAGAAAAATACGGCTGTCCCGAAAGAGAAAAACTGATATTCACAAATTTTGTAAGATAAGCACAATGGGAGAGCGGAAGCTCTCCCATATAATTTTAAATTATTAAATTGCCTACTGCGCCTTTTGCATTCTGTTCTTCATAAAGAAGAGGAAGCCAAGCATGAGAGCCAAAGACACTCCGAATACCACAAACCAGTTTCTCACAAAGGCGGCGATAACAAAGCCCAGAAGGCTGAAAGCCGCCACGGTTAAGGCATAAGGCAGCTGGGTGGTGACGTGCGCCATGTGGTCGCAGTTGGCGCCTGCCGAAGACATGATTGTCGTATCGGAAATGGGGCTGCAGTGGTCGCCGAAGACGGCGCCCGCAAGGCAGGCGGAAATTCCTATGGTCATGAGCTGAGGGTCGGCCTGCAGTATGGGTATGATTATGGGCAGCAAAATTCCGAAGGTGCCCCAGCTCGTGCCCATCGAGAAACTGAAGAAGGAGGCAATTAAGAAAATAATAGCGGGCAGGAAGTTGAAGAAGTGACCCGAGGCGCCCATTACAAGGCCCTCAACATACTCGGGCGCGCCGAGAAGACCCGTCATGTTCTTCAATGTGATGGCAAGCGTGAGTATGAGGAGAGAGGGAACCATGAGCACAAAGCCCTCGCTGATGCAGTCCATGGCCTCTTTAAAGCTTATCGTTCTGCGGGCTATGAAATAGATGAAGGCAAAGAGCAGAGCAACGAGTGCGCCCCAAGGCAGACCGACGGAAGAGTCGGTGCCCGAGAAAGACTCTATAAAACTTACACCGTCAAAGAAGCCGCCGACATAGATGATGCCGACAACGCACATTACGACAAGGAAAATTATGGGGAGTATCAGGTCAATAACTGTTCCCTTTTTCGAGCCTTCTTCGGCTTTAAGTGTGGCCTTTACCTCGCCCACAGTAAACAAATCGCCCTTTTCCACTGCGTTGCGCTCGTGTATGAGCATGGGGCCGTAGTCGACATTCATGAGAGACATGGCAACAAGGAAAACCAGCGTCAGCAGAGAATAAAGGTTGTAGGGGATAGCTCTCACAAAGAGAGTCAGACCGTCGGCTCCTTCAACCATGCCCGAAACCGCCGCCGCCCAGCTGGATATGGGGGCTATCATGCAAACGGGGGCTGCCGTCGCGTCTATGACATAGGCAAACTTCGCTCTCGAAACCTTGTGCGCATCGGTCACGGGACGCATGACGGCGCCGACCGTGAGGCAGTTGAAATAGTCGTCGATGAATATCAAAACGCCTAAAAACACGCTTGCAAGCATGGCTCCGGTGCGGGATTTTATGTTCTTTTGCGCCCACTCGCCGAAGGCCGCAGAGCCGCCGGATTTGTTAATTAGAGCAACGAAGATGCCGAGCAGAATAAGAAAGATGAAGATGCCGGCATTCCAGGCATCGGTCAAACCGTAGATGAGACCGTCAACTAAGATGGTGTCGACAGTGGCTATCGGTCTGAAGTTCGAATAGAAGAGCGCGCCCGACAAAATACCTATAAAGAGGGAGGAATACACCTCCTTGGTTATAAGTGCAAGGGCGATGGCCACAATGGGAGGAACCAATGACCAAAATGTCATATACATGTTGCTCTGGTACTCTGCCGCTTCTTCGCCGTCTGCCAGAGCGTAGATGCCCAGCATAAGGGTGAAAATCAATATGAGGGCCGTAATCAGCAGTATTCTTTTTCTCTCTTTCATGTCTGTCTCCTTAAACAAAATTTACAGTCATTCGGAAGCTAAACCGAAGACTGCAAATAATTAAGGCAGTATCAACAGCTAGCACTCCACTTAAATTAAGTGACAGTTCGGCAGATGTTGTCTGCCGACCCGGCAATGAAAGCTCGGACAAGCTTTCAAAACCTCGGCGACTTCCCCTTTGGGCTCTAAAGATGTCCGTCAAATAAGAGCTTAATAATGTCAGTCGCGCCTCTATCCGTGACTGTATGAAATTATGCATAATTATACACGACAAACAAGGACTGTCAAGCTCTTTTCCATGATAAAGTGAAAAAGTGTGAGATTTTTACGCGAATTTACAAAGAAATAATCAAAAAAGAGCGTTTTTCAGAAAAAGCTTGACAAGGTCAAAAGACAGATTTATATTATGTGTTATACAGGATATAATACAAGTATAGCTAGCCATACAATGGCTGAAAGGAGGCTCGGCTTGATACTGACAATAGACTTCGAGAGCGAAAGCCCCATCTATATGCAGATAAGAGATCAGATTGTACGCGGCATAGGCTCGGGCGAGCTTGAGTCGGGTGAAAGGCTTCCCTCGATAAGGGCTTTAAGCGACGATATCGGCGTAAATCCGATGACGGTGTCCAAGGCCTATTCACTCTTAAAGCAGGAGGGCTTCATATCCTCAACCCGAAAAGGCGGGAGCGTGGTCTCGGAAAAAATCCCCGAGGGCGGCCTCGACGATGAGAAAAAACTGGCGCTTCACACGGTGGCTTCCGAGGCGCGTATCCGCGGCATGGGAGAGCGTGAGTTTTTAAAGCTCTGCTCCGACTACTACAGAGGAGGTGCATAAGATGGGCTTTGCAGACTATTTAATACTTTTTTCCTTGGGGATTATTGCTCCGCTCAACGGAATATTGTTCTGGAGCAGCAGCAAACCAAAGAAAAACATAGTCTTGGGAGTGACTTTTCCCACAGAGGCGCTCTCCGACAGAACTATTAATCTCATAGTAAAGAGATTTAGGATAAATCTTATAATTGCGGAAGTTTTTCTGCTCTTTGCCCTGCTCATGATTTTTGTTTTAGCCGAGTATTTTTCGGTGAGACTCACCCTGGCGCTTGTCTGGATGATAGCGGCAATAGTTCTTCCGATATTCCTCTTTGCCAAAGCCAACACCGAACTGAAGGAGCTCAAGCTCGAAGAGGGCTACCGCAGCCCGCTCCAAAACCTGAGAGTTGTGGACCTCAAGACCAGACAGAACTTTGAAAGGCCGAGATCTGTAAAGTGGTTTCTCCCGCCGCTTATCGTAAGCCTTCTTCCTGTAGTCTTGGCAAAATTCATTTTGCCTAAGGAGATTGTGCGCGATTTTTCGATTATGTGTTCGATGTTTTCGTTCATGATAGTCCTTTCAATGCTCCTATACCCCTTGATTTTCAGGCAGAGGATGGACATTCTGGGCTATGAGAGCGAAAAGAATGCCGAATTAAGCAGAATCAGACTGCAAGGCTGGACGACTGTATGGTTCGGCATAGCGTGGCTGTCGGCGCCATTGGGACTTTTGTTTATGTTTTTCTATAAGTCGGAAACAGCCTTCCTAATTATTCTCTGCGTCTACATGGCTGCCATGCTTGTGCTTGCAATATTGATTGAGATGGGTGTGCGCTCGAGACAGGAGAAAATAACGCTCGCCATGGGCGAGGACTATGTGGACGAGGATGTAAACTGGATTTACGGCCTTTTCTACCACAATCCCCGCGACAGACACGTTTTAATTAACGACAGAGCGGGCATGAATATGAGCGTTAATATGGCGAACTTTTGGGGAAAGGTCATCATGGGCACCACTGTGCTCATACTGCTTGCAATGCCGTTTTTCGGCGTTTACCTGATAAAACAGGAGCTCAGCCCAAGGGCAGCCGGTTACGACGATGTATCGGTGAGCTTTAAGCACGTTTCCGAACGCTTCAATATAGATTACGAGGATATTCTGGAACTCGAGCTTTTAGAGGAGCTTCCCCGATCGATGCGTGTCTACGGCACAGGCATGGACGAGCTCTTGGAGGGAAAATTCAACGTCGAGGGCATAGGCAGGGCAACGCTGTCCCTAAATCCCCAAATTCCTCCCTACATTATGATTAAAACCGAGGACAAGATAGAGATATTCAACCTGATGAGCAGCGAAGACACAAGGGGATTTTTCGAGCGAATGGAGCGCGCTTATTTAGAATTTAAGACTCAAAGCGCCAAAAAAGCCGCTTGAGACTGAAAAACAATAAAATAATGCAGAGCGACTGAGATTTTTTTCTTAGCCGCTCTGCTCTTATTTCTCGCTATTTGCGGAAGAATATCCGCCGAGAAACTTATCCTTATTCTTTTTGATTAAAATATGTAGCGCTGAAAGCCACGCCGATACCTATAAGTACCCATATTACGGCGCTTTCACAGAAATCTCGGAACGCGCCGCCCGCAAGAACGCTGATGAAATATATTGCGACAACTAAAACGATTAAAATTCCGGCGGTTAATATAAGCCGCTTATTATATTTCGCCGTATTTACATCCTTTTCCATTTTTTCCTTCATTTTCGGATCTCCTTTCAATAAATCGTCCAGACTTATTTGATAAAGGTCGCTCAAATTCATAATGCTGATAATATCCGGCAAGGACTTTCCGTTTTCCCAGTTTGATATGGTCTGTCTCGAGACCATAATTTTCTGAGCAAGCTGCTCTTGCGTAAGCCCCGCGTTAACTCTGGCTTCTTTTAACTTCTTTTCGATTTCCATATGATTGAGCCTCCATCTGAAAGGAATATATATAGCTTATGTTTTTTTGTCTATCAAAGGTCTTTGACATTTTGCGAAAATGTACTGCTAAAATGTTTTGACATATCTTTAAATTTGTGGCTCGTCTGACAGTGCTTGCTTCTTGAATCGCGATTATAAAATACTCTCTCTAAGCGTAAGATTTCAGCTCGGGAGGGTATGGTGTTTATCAGTCTTCCGGCACATGAATCTGCTTTATCATGAAATCTCTGCCCGAGAGCACGTCTTTATCAAAGCTATTGCACTTCGGGCAGCAGCCCTTGTTCTCCACAACATTAAAAATTTCGTCACAGTCGTTGCAGATGGCCAGTCCCGGGGTGATGTTGATTATAAGCTTGGTGTCCTCGAGAGGGGTGCCGGCTACACAGGCGGGATAGAGGTCTTCAACATACTTGGGAACTATGAGTGAAAGCTCGCCGATATCGACGACAATTTCGCTCACCTCTTTCACATTATGTTCCTCGGCATAGCGCAGCACGGTTTTTACGACCTCTCTGACTACTCCTATTTCATGCATTATATATTCCTCCCAAAACGGGGTCTTAGTATTTAAAAAATCTGCAAAACCGAAGCTCATACTACCATTTTTAAAAATCATCGTCAATCTTTCGTCCCAAAGCCGCAGCTCGGCTTCACTCACAGCGCGAGGAAGAGGGTAGAAAGCGCAAAACAGAGGAAAGTTTTTTCCTTAAATCAATTGTTTTACAAGTCTATGGACTTTGTGTTAAAATACAAAGGTATATTTTTTGAAGGAGATGGGTATGTGAAGGAAAATATGGCGGCTGCGGAGAAAAAGCAGGGCTTTCTTATCCGTTTTATTAAGCTCAATTTCGGGCTTTTTCTCTTTGGCTTGGGAGCAGTGTTTACCATCTCGGCCAACATAGGCTACTCCCCCTGGGATATCCTGAGCGACGGCCTTGCCAAGGTTCTCGGGATAACATTTGGACTTTCGAGCATTTTGCAGGGAATTGTTTTTGTGCTGATAGTCTGGCTGGGCAAAGAGGCCATAGGTCTCGGCACGCTCTTTAACATGGTGTTTATAGGCTTGTATATCGACCTTATACGCGGCACGGGCATAATAGCTCCCGGAGAGAGCTACATTATGCGCTACCTGTTTTTCTTTATAGGTCTTGTGATTATCTGCTTTGCCTCCTATGAATATATCTCCTCGGGCTTCGGCGCAGGACCGCGGGATTCTCTTATGGTTTTTATTGCAAGGCACACTCCCCTTTCTGTCGGTGTTTCCAGAACATTGCTCGAGTCAACCGCGGCCATCGTCGGTTTTCTCTTGGGCGGGCCGCTGGGCATAGGCACCTTGCTCGCGGCTTTTTGCACGGGCTTTATTATGGAGATTGTTTTTAAAATTTTAAAATTCAAGCCCACCGATGTTAAGCACGAAACGCTATTAGACAGCCTTAAAATGCTCACGAAAAAAGCTTAATTTAATAAAAAGTTACGCCGCCGAGCTTTCTCGGCGGCCTTTTAGTTTTATATATACAAATTTTAGTGTCAGTCACTCATTTTTTTCAAAAAATTTCCCTGAACGTTCACATTTTCGTTGATTATCAAAAATGCGTTCGGGTCAAACTCTCTGACAATAAGCCTGAGCTGAGGGAGCTCATACTTCGAAAGCAGAACGCAAAGCACCCTGCCCTCCTCACCGGTGTAGCTGCCTACGCTTGTCCACTTGGTCACGCCGCGCTTAAGGTCGTTCATAATGGCCTGTTCCATTTCTTCATACTTCTTGCTTATAATCTTCGCTTCCACAATGATGTTCTGCGTGTGGCTTTTATCAACTGCGAAGGAAGATACTGCGGTGAATATGATGGAATAGATTACAACATCCAAGCTGAACAGGAACAAACATGCGGCATAGAGGGTGGAGTTGATAATGAGACTCACCTTGCCTACGCTTGCCCCTTCCTTCCTCATGATGATGAGCAGGCCTATGATGTCGAGGCCGCCTGCCGAAGAGTTCATACGAAGGATAAGTCCGATTGAAGCTCCGCAGATTAAACCGCCTATAACGCATGAAGCGAGCCTGTCGTCCGGCAAAACAGCATGAATGGGAATAAGAGCCAGAAAAACCGTCATAACCGTGACCGTTACAAGAGAGCGGATAAGAAAAAGTCTGCTGATTTTTATTCTCGCGTAGATGAAAAGAGGGATATTCAGCGCATAGTAGATGATCGGGGCAATGTCTATACTGAAGTTGAGATGTAATCCCTCTGCCAGCAAGGTGCGCAAAAGCTGACACATGCCGAAAATTCCGCCGACATAGACGCTGGACGGCACAACAAAGAGGTTCATGCTGATGGCATAAATTAAAGAGGCAAAGCAGCAGACAGCCAGTCTTTTTAATTCAATAGAAAGCTCGGTATTCTGTTTCATGATATCCTCAGCAATACTTAATTGTATAAATATGGAAGCAAAAAATAAAAAATTTCCCTATGAGCATTCTAGAGCAAAAAAGACTTTTTGGGAAGAGCGTTTCCTTAGCGCTTGTGTAAAATGGCAGAATAATTTAAAAATCAGCCTCATACTGCTTAAAAATGATGAAAGAAAATGTTTTAGAGATTATATAAAATAATTGACAAAAGCTATGCGGCATGCTACCATATATATGCGGCCAAATGCCGCAAATTTAGATTTTTTTTAGAGGAGGTAAGGCATGGCAAAAATGCTGTACAGTCTGATTCTGAGCGAGGAAGTCGTTCGGGAAATAGACGAGGAAGCACGCGCCTTGGGCACCAATCGCTCAAGGCTTATTAACCAAATACTTGCCGAGCATGTCTCGCTTAAAACGCCTGCCGAGCACATAAACGATATTTTCAGCGCTATGGAGGAGCTGCTCCGTCCGTGCCGCGAGCTCACGGCAAACTTCATGCCCTTTGCTCCCAGTCTTTCGCTTAAATCGAGCATCGACTACCGCTACAGGCCGACGGTGCGCTATGAGCTTAAATTAACCGAGGGCGAGGAAGACGGCGCGATGACGGTTATTTTCAGAACGCAGGCGAGCGAGCTCCTTGAGAGCATGGGAGAGTTCTTCAGGCTTTTTGCCCGCTCTGAGTGCGAGGCTGTAGGGCCTGTGCAGTGCGAAAGATTGGATTACGCCCTATATGACGGGCGTTTTGTGAGAAACATTCCGCGCGATTTCTACAGGGGCAAGAGCCCCGAGCAGGCCGCGGAGGTGCTTTCGAATTATGTAAGGCTCTTCGACAGGCTAATGAAGAAATATCTTGTTGGGAATCTGAGTGAAGCCGAGCTTCGCGCCGAGCTTAAGGCAGCTGCCTTAAGGCGCGAGATAGTTATATAAATACAAGGTGGTGAGATTATATGAATGCTGAAAAATTTACAAGAAAAACAATAGAGGCCATAAACGCGAGTACAAACATGGCAAAGGAGGCAGGCAACCAATATTTAAGCCCTCTTCATCTGCTATACGCCCTAATAGACCAGGACGGAGGCATGATAGGCTCGGTGCTTAAAAGCATGGGAGTCGATACCGACGCACTTTTGGCCGATTTCGATAGAGAGATAAGAAACCTGCCGAGAATATCCTCGGGCAATTTCGAGGTCTACGGTTCAAGGGAGTTTAACGATATAATCTCCATGGCCGAGGCCCTTGCGCCCAAGATGAACGACGATTATGTATCGGTTGAGCATATTTTCCTAGCCGCACTCAAAAAGGCCGATTCAAAAAGCCTTAAAATTCTGCGCGACAAGGGAATAGACTACGACAGCTTTCTGACTGCGCTCTCCAAGCTTAAAACGCAGCGAGTCACGAGCGACAGCCCCGAATCGGACTTCGAGGCGCTGAAGAAATACGGCTCAGACCTTGTTGAGAGGGCCCGCACAGGTGAGCTCGACCCCGTTATCGGCCGCGACAGCGAGATTAGAAGCGTTATTCGCATTCTTTCGAGAAAAACAAAGAACAATCCCGTTTTAATCGGTCAACCCGGTGTCGGCAAAACTGCCATAGTCGAGGGACTGGCGCAGAGAATAGTCAGGGGCGACGTGCCGCAGGGACTTAAGGATAAAACCATATTCTCGCTCGATATGGGCGCACTTATAGCGGGCGCGAAATATAGGGGCGAGTTTGAGGAGAGGCTCAAGGCCGTTTTGGAAGAGGTAAAGAGCTCCGACGGCGAGATACTCCTCTTTATAGATGAGATTCACAACATTGTCGGCGCCGGCAAAACAGAGGGCAGTATGGATGCGGGCAACCTCTTAAAGCCGCTTTTGGCAAGGGGCGAGCTGCACTGCATAGGCGCTACGACTTTAGACGAGTACAGAAAATACTTCGAGAAGGATGCGGCCTTGGAGCGCCGTTTCCAGCCTGTAATGGTGGACGAGCCCTCAGTGGAAGACACAATCTCGGTGCTGAGAGGCTTAAAAGAGCGCTACGAGGTTTTCCACGGCGTAAGAATTCAGGATGCGGCGCTTGTTTCGGCCGCAGTGCTCTCGAACAGATATATAAGTGAGCGTTTCCTGCCCGACAAGGCTATAGACCTTGTAGACGAGGCCTGCGCCACGATAAGGACAGAGATAGACAGCATGCCTCAGGAGCTTGACGATATCCGCAGACGCCTTATGCAGCTCGAGATTGAAGAAACCGCGCTCAAGCACGAGGAAGACAGGCTCTCTCTTGAGCGGCTTGAAAAGCTGAGGGCGGAGAAAAAGGAGCTCGAGGAGGAATATGCAAACCTCCACGCCAAGTGGGAAGCCGAGCGCGGCGCCGCCGACAGAGTTAAAGAGCTTAAGGCCGATATCGAGCGCATGAACTCAGAGATAGAAGAGGCTCAGCGCAAGCTCGAATATGAAAAGGCGGCCAAGCTCATGTATTCGGAGCTGCCCGAGCTTAAAAAGAAGCTCGACGAAGCTCTTAAGCTTGCCGAGCAGAAGGGCGAGAGCTCTTTGGTTCGAGACTGTGTTACGGAAGACGAGATTGCCGATGTCGTTGCCAAATGGACGGGCATACCCGTTGCAAAGCTCTTGGAGAGCGAAAAGAAAAGGCTTTTGAACCTCGATGAGGAGATTAAAAAGCGCCTGCGCGGTCAGGACGAGGCAGTGCGCCTTGTAACCGAGGCGATACAGCGCTCTAGAGCCGGAGTTTCCGACCCCTCGAGGCCGGTGGGAAGCTTTATATTCCTTGGACCCACAGGCGTGGGTAAGACGGAGCTTGCCAAAAGCCTTGCCGAAGTCCTCTTCGACGACGAGAACGCGATCTGCCGCATAGATATGACGGAATATATGGAAAAGTTTTCAGTCTCACGGCTCATAGGAGCGCCTCCCGGATATGTCGGCTACGACGAGGGCGGACAGCTCACCGAAGCGGTGAGGAGAAGGCCCTACAGCGTGGTGCTCTTTGACGAAATTGAAAAGGCGCACCCCGATGTTTTCAATGTGCTTCTGCAAATACTCGACGACGGCCGAGTGACAGACAGTCAGGGGCGCACGGTGGACTTTAAAAACACGATAATCATCATGACCTCCAACCTGGGAAGCCATTACCTGCTCGAGGGCATCATGCCCGACGGCAGCATATCACCCGAGGCGGAAGAGATGGTTATGCAGGAGCTTAAAGCCGCGTTCAGACCCGAGTTCTTAAACAGGCTCGACGAGATTATAATGTTCAGCCCGCTCTCGAGAGAGGACCTTGAGGCAATTATCGAGATTATGCTGAGAGGCCTCAGAGAAAGACTTGCTGAAAAGGGCCTTGAGCTCGAAGTGAGCGAGAGCGCCAAAACGCACATGATAGATGTGGGCTACAGCCCACAGTACGGCGCAAGACCTCTAAGGCGCTATATACAGTCGAGCGCCGAGACGCTGATTGCCAAGGCAATACTCATGGGCGATGTCGGCTCGGGAGACACCTTGGTCTTAGACATGGAAAACGACGAGCTCGTTTGCAAAACTAAATCCTAAATCTGTATAAACTTAATAACAAAGCCATGCGTCACCGCATGGCTTTGTTTATGTAAAATTGTGTTTTAAAGAAGCCTTGTTTTTAGGCTCTTGTGCACTCAATTTTACGGCAGGGCAAAAAGACAAACTCCCTTTAGAGCCTCATCCGTGAACTCAAGCCAGCTCTCACTCAGTCTGCGCACCTCACTTTCAGGGAAGAGCTTCAAAAAGCTCTCAACTTCGGCAATAACCTGAAGTCCGCGCTCTCCTTCGCGATAGTGCATGGGCACAACAAGCCGAGGCGAGCAGGCATCGACAATGTTCTTAGCCGCAACGGCATCTATGGTGTAAAAACCGCCCACGGGAATCATAAGAACGTCCGGCTTGCCAAGCAATTTGAGCTGCTCTTCATCCAACTCATGTCCTAAGTCTCCTAAGTGAGCAATCCTAAGCCCCTCGGCGTTCACAACGGAAACTATATTTTTTCCCCTTAGGGCGCCGCCCTCTTCGTCGTGAAATGTCTCGATTTGTTCAATTATAAAATTATGCTCTCTGCCGCTGAGCTTCACGCTATCGGGCGCGTAGTGGTCGGAGTGTTCGTGGCTCGAGATAATAAGGTCGGCATCTAAAGGCGGAAGAGAAAAGCCGGGAACATAGCCGCTGACGTATGGATCGAAAACGACAGAACCCGCCGCCGATTCCAGCTTAAAACATGCATGTCCGTAATATTTAAGTACCATTATTTCCCTCCTTATTAATATTTGTTTTAGAAATACAAAACTCTCACTTTAAATCGGAAGAGTTTACGGTCTCTAAGAGTTTTCCGCTTTGGGAATAAAAATTCACAGTTATGTTTTGCTCTTCATAACCGGAAAAAACAGCGTACATTTCGCCGAAAATATAGAAGCTCGAAACCAAGGAGCCCTCCGATGTGCCAAGCTCTTCGGTATTAAGATGAACATCAAAAACGGTGTAGTTCTCGTTGTAGTTTACTTCGGTTAACGCAAAGTCGGGACTGTTAACAAGATCCTTAATGATTGTGTCGAAATCTTCGCACACACTGTCCAGCATAGCCTTATGCTGTTTTTTGGTCATTTTGTAAGTTACAGAGCCATCAGGGTTGAGGGTTGCGGAAGAATACTCCCTGCCCTCTCTGTTGTCTAGGGCCTCTTGTGTGACCTCGTTGCCGGTAATATCGGCGGGCTGGGTTTGGGTTATGATAAAAAAATACTTGCCGTCTTCATATACAATTTTTCCCATCTTTTCAAGCTCGTCCCAAACGGCGTTTTCAATTTTGTCGTCATCTCCGCCTTTTGCTCCGCCTGCGCCGCAAGCCGCCAGAGAGAAGATCATGAGTACTGCCAAAAACAAGCTTATAAATTTTTTCACTACTGTTTCCTCCTATTAGTCAAGGCTTAAGTTGCTTTGCAATGCTTTTATTAATATAGCCGCTTCAATAATATCTTAAAAACGAAAGTGACGCAACCGCTCGGTGCAAAATCCGCTATCTCTTAATCCGTTCTTCGGGCGGGAAGATATATCCGTGCTTTGGCGGCGAAGAGTTATATACTCTGTCGATGGCCACATAGCCGAGCCCGCCCTCAAAGCCCGAGAACTCACCTTTCATTAAAACGGTTTCGAAGTTTAAGTTGGCGCCGAAAACGGCAACTCTCGCGCCCTTCGGGATGGCGGAAAGCTCCGCCTTATACGGATGATTTGTGAGGACGAGGGTGCTGTCATCAGCCGCCTGAAGCTGTATGCACGGAATAACGCGCGGATAACTCTCGTCGTCAATATATGAGATAAAGGCCAAGGTGTCGAGTTTTTGCATCAGCTCGCAGGTCCAGGCTCCCAGCGCGCCCTTGCGCCCGCGGCCCTTAAAGCGCCCCCTCGAGAGCATGACTCTCAGGGCGTTTGCAATCACGCCCGCCATGTTCAAGGCGCGCTTCTCGCTGATTTCCTTCAGCTTGAAATAATAGACGCTGTCGACGCCGAAGTAGGTGTTAAAGCGAAAGAGCGGCATGCTGTTGAAGTACTCATACTCCTCACCGTTTAAGGCCATGTGGGTATAGTTCATGCGGCCAATCCAAAAATCTCTTTGAAGAGTCATTATCAAAAACCCGCACTTCGGCCGTTTTTGCATGTACTCGGTGCTGAGTCCGCTTATAAAATTGCCGACCATAAGCTCGTCTGCGTCTTTAGCCATAAGCGTGGAAAAAAGGGTTATGTGCGGATCGCCCATGTCGTCTGTTGTCGAAACCAAGCCCACTTTATATGAGCTGTCAAAGGTCTTAATTTCATCCTGTTTAATATAATCTCTCATTTTTCCTCCTCAAGGGCGGTTGCGCCCGTCCAAAGTACATTTTTTCCTCCGTTAAGTTCGGCCAGTCTCGCAAGTTCATTCATGCGGCCCTTACTCATTAAAGCCGATTTATTAAATTCCCAGTCTCGGCCAAGCCTTTTGTATTTGTCGCGGCAAAGATTGTTGAAGGCGCAGAGTTCCCAGCGGTCTGCCCTGTCCCGCACAAGTCTTGCAATGTCCGCTATGTTCTCGTTATCGTCGGTGGCTCCCGGAATAATCGGAGTGCGCACCCAAAGTTCCAAATCCGCTCTCTCACCCTGCCGCAGACTGCAAAGGTATTCAAAATTTTCTATTATTTTTCGGTTTGAAGCTCCTGTCCAATATTTGTGTCTCTCGGAATCGGCGAGCTTCAAGTCGAAGAGCACAAGGTCTGTGTATTGAAGCATTGAATCCAGAGCGTCACGCGAGCAGAGTCCGCAGCTGTCTATCGCCGTGTGTATGCCTGTTCCCTTCAGCTTGCGCAAGAGCTCTGCCGCCGCCTCATACTGCAGGGCAATCTCGCCGCCCGAGAGCGTCACCCCGCCGTTTTCTCCGAAATAGGCCCTGTCTTTTATTAGCTCCGAGAAAATCTCATCCGTATCCATGTCCTCTCCCTTGCGCTCAAGCGCTACGGTCGGGCAGGCATCGACACAGGCAAAGCAGAGCAGGCACTTTTCGCAGTCTATAAAAACTCCCTCGTCCGACTGTTCAAGCGCGCCGCTCGGGCAGACTGCGGCGCAGCTGCCGCAGCCCATGCA
Organism: Candidatus Scatomorpha sp.; assembly: GCA_040765295.1. Lineage (GTDB taxonomy): Bacteria > Bacillota > Clostridia > Oscillospirales > Oscillospiraceae > Scatomorpha. The sequence continues at coordinate 240,457 of JAXGSB010000001.1, forward strand.
GCGCGCGTCCAGCCACTCTATCTCCGGGTGTATCTTGATGCTTTCGGGGTTGTGGCACCACTTGCAGCTCAAAGGGCAGCCCTTTACAAAAAGCGTTGTCCTGAGGCCCGGACCGTCCTCGGTGCTCATCCTCTGAAAATTCAAAATCCTCAAGCTCTAAACCCCTTTGTGGCTTTCTCTGGCGATTATCTCATCCTGAAGCTCTCTGCCTATGCTTGTGAAATATGCGTTATAGCCGGTAACTCTCACGAGCAGGTGTCTGTAATCCTGAGGATTGCGCTGAGCCTCTTTCAGCATCTCGGGATCAAGAATGTTTATCTGCAGGGCGGTGCCGCTGTTTTCGATATAGCCTTTAAGGAAAGATTTAAACTTTTCCTTGTGCGCCGCATCCCTCAGAAGAGAGGTGTTGAAGCTTATGGTGTGGCTCGCGCCGTTGGGCAGGTAGTTGACGTAGTCCATGAAGTCGCCCTCGTCCTCGCTCTTGCCGCCCAAAGCTTGCCCCACGGAGTTCGAGTTCGAGGTGGGGCCGTTTATGTCGGCGCCGTTCGAGGGGCAGATTGCGTTCGAGAGGAACTGCGCCTCTGTTCTGCCGTTGGCAGAGGCCTTGAGGATGTATCCCGAGCCTATCCAATAGTTCCAGGAGAGCATGCCGGGGCGGAAGCGGCGGCCGGTGGATGCCGTCTCGTATTTCCAGCATTCATCCGCCCAAAGCTTCATAACCTTCTGCGCAAGAGCGTCGGCATTATGGTCGTCTCTGCCGTATTTTGGCGCTCTGTGAAGCGCCTTATTCTGAAGAATTTCATAGCCCTTCCAGTTTTGCCGAAGAGCCTCAATGAGCTCGGGGAGCGTGCACTCCTTTTTGTCGTAGCAGAGATATTTAACGGCGAGCAGACTGTCGACCGTCGTTGCAAAGGTTACGCCCTCGAGCGTGGTGAAGTTTAACTCCGCACCGCCTTGGGTGATGTCCTTGCCCTGCTCCGCGCAGCCTTTGACTAAGAGCGAGAGATAGGGAGTCGGGTGGAAGCGCGAGCGGATTACCTCGGTGAGCTCATAGTTGTCTACAAAACGTTTTATGCAGTATTTAAGCTGCTCTTCAAAGGCGGCGTAAAACTTTTCAAATGTATCAAAGTCTGCGGGGTTTCCGGTAAGAGGTCCGTCTTGGGTCTGCTTCGAGGGCTTGCCTGTCATCTCATCGTAGAAAGGCATAAAGTCCTTGCCGTTGCCATAGACCAGCTCCATGGCCTTTAAAAGATTGATGTTGTTATCCACGGTGCCCGAGCGGTCATTGCCCACCATGGTGTTTTCCAGACAGCCCACGCTTGCGTAGTCAAAAACATTGTCTTCGTTTATATATTTTTCCATGCCCGACATTTTGGCCTGGCGGAGCATACCCGCCATGCTGCGCTCGTCGAAGTTTAAGAGGAAGGGCGCGCCCTGACTTGTGGAAACCATTTCCACAACCCTGTCGAGCAGAGCCTCGGGACTGTTTCGGTGCAGACGGACATTGGGCTTGGGCTCGAGTATGGGACTCATATCGTCAATTACCTCGAGCAGGAGCCAAGTGAGCTCGTTTGTCATGTCCTTGCCCTCGGCGCCCATGCCCGATAGATTGAAAAGCTGACCGAAGCCCGCCGTTATGCCCTGATTTCCGCCGACTCTTATCTGCGCATCATAGGCGGTGTTGCAGTGAACCCAGAAACAGCCCAAAATCTCCTTCATAAACTCCCTGTCCATGCCCTCTTTTATCGAGGTCTCGTAGTAGGGGAGCAGATACTGATCCAGTCTGCCGAATGAAACGCCCGGGCCCGGATAGTTTTCGTCGGCCATCACCAGCATGTGGGTGAGCCAAAGACTCTGAATCGCCTCGTGAAAGTTTCTCGCGCCCTTCCAAGGCACCCTCTCCATATTCTCCGCCATTTTTAAAAGCTCAGCTCTGCGGCTCTCGTCAGGTTCGAGCTCTGCCGTCTCCCTGCAAAGCTCTGCATAGGCGGCGGCAAGCTTTTGAGGAGTTCTGCAGGCTGTCATCTGCGCCCTTAAATTGGCGCCCTTATCACCCTTTTTTTCCGACTCGCTGAGCTGGGAATAAAGCTTCTCAAGCCGGGCATATTTTCCCTCAAATCCGTACTCAAGGAAGTAAGCGTAGTCGGGGATTAGGTGGCCGCTCGTCGAGCCCGAGTTTCCATAGCCCTTGTAATAAAGCTCGAGGCAGGATTTTCTCGCCTCGGCGGTCAGCTTGTCGCGCTCTTTTTGTTCTTTTTTTGTGAGACACATGGAGCTTAACATGTTGAAGTTTGCACCGCAGAGCAGGTCGCCCGGCAGTATGGTGAGCGGCAGATGCTCGCAGATGGCTTTTTGGTTAAAAACAGCGATGCGTTCGGCAATCGAGAGCTCGAAGAAGTTCTCGGGCAGGTCGATCTTCTGCGCGGACTGTCTGGCGCTTGCGATGAAAGTGTCGAAAAAACTGTAGGTTTCGGGGACAATAAAATAGCTTATCTCGTTAAACTGTATGTCCCAAGGTTCGCCCGTGGTGTAGCACTCGTATTCGTTGTTCCACTCTCGCGCGGTGCCCTCGAAAAAGAAGTCTCGCAGGGCCTTCACTCGGGGCGAGAGCTCGCCGGGCTTTTTAACCGCATTTTCGTATTTGATACTCATATCTTCTCCTTTTGTTTTTTAAAATCGGCTCTTCGATGAGAGCGAAAAGAGCGCGGAGCATAAGCCCCACGCCCATGAATATTTATAAAGTTCTCATGCCCATGCTGAGAGCATACGACAAAGTCTGCATTTTTCCGTGCATGGGAAAACCCTCTCCGAGCTTAAAGCCTTCAGAGAGCCTGCCTGCAGAAAAACAATGAAAGTATCGGGCTCTGATGAGCCTTTGTTTTAGCATAAAACCACCCGTAAGAAAATATGGGGGTAAACTTGTCTAAGGCCTATTTTAATTGAGCATTTCCCGAGCAGTAGTTTCGCTGACTCCGTATGTTTCTGCCGCCCAAGAACGACTAATTTCTCCGGTATAGAGTTGACGACCAATCTCGAGTCGTTCTTCTTTTGAATATTTCAAAGCAAGCCTCCTAATCTCTTTTGAGGGTCTATGTATATAATGACCACTATATAATACACCTTGTGTACAAAATATACCCCCTTCGTGTCCAATAAAAGCTTACCACTTCAATTCAAATTGAGTCAAGGTATATAAAAAATAAGCTCTTGGGGTTAACACGGAGCTTATGTACCGTTTACTTAAAAAATAAGAGAGCGTTGCAAATTTTTCATTTTGCAACGCTCCCTTTAAACAGTTTTCTAATCTAATCTATCAACTTCTCACCTGTACGCCGCCGATATTAACCGGCTGAAGCAGTGTTTTTACATTAACCGTTTTGTATTACTTTCTTTTCTGCCTTGGCAATCAATGTCTTGAAAGAAAGTCTTCCAGCACCTTATTCCATTTTTCCGGATACTCGAAGAACATCAGGTGGCCACCCATCACACAGGTTTCATATCCCGGCATCTGCTCCTCCACAAACGGCTTTGCCACATCTGCCCAGTGCTCTGCAATAAACATCAGGCTTGGGAAACTTGCGCCGAGTTCCTTCGCTGTCGGCAGATAGTTTGAAAATATAGCATCAGAGAACAACGCCTTGCATACCCAATATGGTGTGCGTCCGGACATATCCAAAATATACTCAAGCTCAGCAGGCTCCATCTCATGCTGAATCATGACTCCGCTTGTGTAGTCGCTGAAAAATGCTCGGGTGCCTTCCGGTGTGTTCAGGACTTTCGTGCCCACCATAGAAAGATCTTCCATACTTCCCTCCGTCCACCATGCGGGATCGGGAGAAAGCGGCAGCGGAGACATATCAATGGTGACAACGGCTTTCAACTTCTCTTTTCCGAACTGCTCCACATAGCTCCACGCGTCCAGATTTCCGGTGCTCCACCCGACAAGGACAACATTTGTGAGGCCAAGCCCGTCAATGACAGCAGCGAGGTCTTTTCCATGTGTCTGATAGTCATTACCGTCAACGGGTTTTCCGGAGAGCCCTTGACCGCGGGGATCAATGGCGATGGCTCGATATTTTTCTGAAAAGTGTTCGATCTGCGCTTTGAATATCTCGCCTGAGAACGTCAAACCGGGGATGAAAACGATAGGATCTCCTTCACCTTTTTCCAGATAGTGTATTTCCACATTCGGTGCAACGGTTATGTATTTGCTCTCGATACGATCTTTTGCCATACTAGTTTTCCTTCCTTTCTTTCTTAATTTATAAGCTCTTGTCTTCGATAATATGGTATATTATAACACACGAAATGACAAATTACAGAAAAATCGCTTTGTATTAAGACTGATACAGTTATTTATTTCGCTGTATATTTCTCTTGCAACTCAGCCGCTTATTTTAAACTCAGCCCGCGACCATGATACCGTCAAACAAGTCGTAAGCACTAAAGTCATCGCCCATTACGGGCCAATAGCCATAAACTTTCATATCCTTACATTTAAGCCAACCTGTTTTCCCGTCCGCGGCGACAAGTTTAAACCATTCCTTACCGTAGACATGAGTTATGGTTAGTTTCTCTCCGCGCTTAGCGATAAAAGCAACTATTTCATCGGAAAACTCGCGCGGCTTACCCGCGTATCCACCGCTATTGCTTGCATAATCCCATATTACCCCATAGTCAAAATGAAAGTAGGTGTCGCTGATTTCTTTCAGCATTAGCATGTGGTCTTCTATCAGCTCCAGCGGGTCTTGATGAAACAGCACATCCGCCACATATAAGGCCTCTTTCAGCTTTCTGTCGGCTCCGTCCGGCACATAATGCCCGGTATACCAGGCATCGGAGAAATTCTGTGTTCTGGTCAGACACATCACAGTGCCATGCGCATTAAGGTGGTTCGCCGGATTGAACGTGCTTCTCCATGCGCCGTCAAACTTCATGTCCATCAGCCCGCCCATGCTGATCAAATATTCCCCGTTCCACCAGTAAAGGTATGTAAAAGGGAATTCCGTATCCGCGAGACTGTCGCTGTACCGGTCGGTGAAAGCAATCTCTAAAATCCCGTCTGATACATCGATATCCGTCACAGCGAAAGCCTGCGCCAGATTGTCGCGGTCTATTTTGTATGTGTTTGAGTTAATTCTCAGAGTTGCCGAGCTTTCACCGGCCGTGAATGTCAGTTCTTCCGGCTTGCCGTCGGTGTTTAAATCTACAAGTGCGGTTTGCTTATAGATGTCAAAAAGCACTTCGCCGCTTCCCGCGCGGTCGGGCGATTCTCCAAAAGGCGCCGAGGTCGGGGCAGCTGTCGGCGCGGCAGACGGAGACGGCGGAGAGACTGATTCCGAAGGCCCGCGTTCAATGACGATTCTTATAGTGTCACAAGCAGAGAAGGAAAAGCATAAGACTAAAAGCAAAACAAGTATCAATACTTTCTTAAATACTCGATTCATAAAGTATCTCCCTCCTTTAACAGATTAAGTTTTAACGATATCCAGTAACTGCGGCAGAAGCCGCACCGATAGCTTCACGCTAAAGACAACTTTTGATTTAATCACATAATAACAACGGGCTGTCCTTGTGTCAATAAGCGTTGAGCAAACAGATTCGATTAATTTAAAACACCTGTGTGTTACAAGAGCGGAATATAACTGTCCGGAACAGCATTAAAATCTAAAAGCATTTTTTCTTAAATTTATTAAAAACATCAAGTTTTTCAGAAAAACCCTGCAAGTATTAAACCTGCAGGGTTTTAAATTTTGGTGCGCGAGGGGGGACTCGAACCCCCACGCCCGTATTGAGCACTAGAACCTGAATCTAGCGAGTCTACCAATTCCACCACTCGCGCAAACTAGGATTGAATTCTAGCACTCTGCACCCTATTTGTCAAGGAAGAGTCACTCAATGAGCTTAAATTTGCCGACAGAAAATAGGGAGAGCTTGCGCCGGTAAGTGAGAAGGGCGCAACAGTTGCCGGAAGCGGCCGGAGTTGAAAACTTTTAGGTGTTTATATTCCGAATAATTCTTTCCCGTTTTCAAGCGTAAGCCGCGCAAAATCACTCTCCGGCATTCCCAGAATCTCAGCGCACTTGGCCGAGATGAGAGGGAGATTTAAAGAGCTGTTTCGCTTTCCCCTATGAGGCACAGGGCTCAGATACGGGCTGTCGGTCTCGATAAGGATTCTGTCTCTCGGTACAGCGGCCAGCGCCTCAACGGTCTTGCGAGCGTTTTTATATGTGACGGGCCCGTCGAAGCCGAAGTAGAGCCCCAGCTTAACGAGCCGCTCTGCAAATTCCGCGGTGCCTGAGTAGCAGTGCATAACGCCCTTAAGCCCTTTAAAACGCGAGAGCGTTTTCAGAGTTTCCTCGTGGGCATCGCGGCTGTGGACGACGACGGGAAGTTTAAGGTCCGCGGCAAGTTCAAGCTGTTTAAGAAACACATGGCGCTGCTGCGCGGCATTCTCCTTTGTCCAGTAGTAGTCCAGACCTATCTCGCCGATTGCAAGAACCTTTTTTTCTCGAGTGAGTTTCTCCAGTCTTTGGAGACTGCCCTCCTCAAACTTCTCACAGTCCGAGGGGTGAAAACCCACGGCGGCATAGACAATGTCATATTCATTCGCAAGTCCGACTGCCTCTTCCGAGCTTTCTAAGTCGACGCCCGGATTTAAAATATATGATATCCCGTTTTGGCGCATGGCGGCCATGAGCTCGGGCAGGTCTTCCCGAAAGGCTTTGTCGTCATAGTGGGCGTGAGTGTCAAAATACATCTTAAGGCTCCTTTGCTCCGATACATAAAGATTAAAGCACGAATCCCGCTTGCTTGCAAGGGCCTAAAATGCTAGTATAAGGCATATGAAAACGGCGGATAAAATAAGAAAAATATATATCTTTTTGCTCCTCGGAATCTATCCGATTTATCCGGGTTTTCATGGCTACGAGAACATCAGCCGCGAGAAGATAATTTTCCTCACTGTCTGCAGTTTCGCGCTCTTTGCCGCTCTCCTCATATCTCCCGACAGAAAAGACTTTTTAAAAAAAGCCGGCTCTGCGGAAATTGAGATTTTCATCTTCGCACTCACGGCTATGTTAAGCTTTATACTCTCCAGCCTCGATAGATGGAAGCTCATCATCGGGCAAAATTACGACGGACTCTTTATGCTCCTTCTCTTTGTTCTCATCTTCTTCCTGCTCTCGGGAGGGCGTTATAAGAAGAAAGATATACTCGGGATTTTATTCATATCCTCGCTTTTGCTGTCGCTTGTCTGCATTCTTCAAATTCTGGGCTTTAACCCCCTGAGCCTCTATCCGGAGGGGGCAAGGCTCTCAGGGCGCGGTGTTGACTATTCGGGAGTTTATTTGGGAACTTTCGGGAATCAAAATCTTCTTTCGGCCTATTTTTCACTTCTCTCTCCCCTCTTTATTTGGGAAATACTGTTCTCAAAAGATATAAAGCGACTTTGGCTTATTTTACCCATAGGCATGTTTTTATATATAAGTGTAAGTCTTAGGCAGAGCGCATACCTCATATCCTTTTGTCTTTGCCTGCTTTTGGCCTCGATTTTGCGCGCTGTCGGCGGCCGCCGCGCCGCATATGTCGCAGTCGGTTTTTTCGCAGCGCTGCTCTTGTTTTTTGCGTTCATTTATTTTATAAGACCCAAAAACGAAACTCTCTTCGAGCTTCACGAAATACTTAACGGAAGATTATCGAGGAACTTCGGTTCAAAGCGTTTGATAATTTGGGCGGAAACTCTGGAGACTTTTAAAAGCAGGCCCCTTTTAGGCCACGGACCTGCCTCTCTGCCACATCTTTTTACGACGAGATTTGAGCGATTTGTGCCCGAGACGGGGACCCTGCTTGTTTCCTATCTCAACTCTGCGCACAACGAGTTTCTATCACATCTGGCGCAGCTCGGGATTCTCGGGCTTTCGGCATACATCTTCTTCATAATTACAGTTTTAAAAAAAGTGAGCTTCGGGAGCGATACGGGTTTTGCTCTGTCCGCAGCGGGCTATCTTATTTACAGTTTCTTCGGCAATCTGGGCGGCGCGGTCACGCCGCTATTCTACATAATAATGGCGCTTGCCTCGGCAATGGCAAAGGAGGAGGACAAAATTGAGCATGAACAGAAGCAAATCGCTTGATGTTTTCAAGCTTGCAGCGGCCTTTGGGGTAATACTTATTCATCTTTCCGGCTACGGTATGAAAGAGTTCCCTCTGGATTCGGTGTCTTTTATGGGCTGCCTGTTTTTCAATGCGCTCGGACGTTTCTGCGTGCCGGCATTTCTCATGGTAACGGGCAGGCTGCTGCTCTCGTCGAAAAAAGAGATATGTCCTGAAAAGGCGATAAAATCATACGCGATTCCAACGCTTATAATTCTGCTCTTCTGGGGCTTTGTCTATGCTGTCTTCCTCAACTTCGGCATGGCCGTTTTAGACGGCGAAAAAATAAGCCTCAATCTTTTGTTTAGCTCCCTTGCCGACACCTTCTTATTCAAGCACGCAGGCCATCTGTACTACCTTCTGATAATAATACTCGTATATCTTTTTCTGCCGGCGCTTAAAGCATTTATAAGCAATGCGAGCGAGGAAATTTTAAAGCTCACATTTTACCTCTGGCTTATTTTTGCCATAATTTATCCGGTGCTGCTCCTGTTCAAGCCCTTTTCTCTTCTGGGCGGATGGGCAAAGGCCTATGCCCTCTACATGCCATACTCCTGTATAGGATATGTTTTTGCGGGATGGTATTTGTCGACAAAAAAATCTGCCTATCGCAAAGAAGCGTATCTCGGAGTGTTTGCGCTGGGTGTTCTTGTAATGATGATGGGGACATATGCTTTCTCGAAACTTATGGGCGAGCTCTACATGGGCTTTTTAGAGGGCGCCCAGCTGGGGTCATATCTGGCGGCATTCGGACTTTACCGCTATCTCGAGCTGAAGTTCGAGGATGAAACTTCGGGCGCCCTGCTTACGAAGCTTTCGGATGCCGGACTTACAATCTACCTTGTGCACTATTTTATCACCTTGATTTTAAGGACAAAGGGGCCGGATATACATAAGATAAGCCCGCTTATCCTAATACCGCTCGAGGCGGTCTTCGTATATGTTCTCAGCTATCTCATTTACCAAATATTAAAGCGGATTGAGCTTTTTAATAAATATCTTATAAGAAGGGGCTAGTAATGAAAAAACTGAAAGTCAGACTTGCAAAGGAGAAGAAACCCGAGAAAAAGTCGGGCTTGATACAGGATATGACCATAAAGGAATACTTGCAGGTTCTGGGCTCTGCGCATAGTATGCCGGGTGGCGGCTGCGCGACAGCGCTTCTGGCTGCACAGGCGGCGGCGCTTGGCGCAATGGCTTGCAAGATAAGCAAAAACCCAAAGCTTGCCGAAGAGGAGAAGCTGCTCGACGCTATGACAGACTTCTTTATGAGACAGAGTGAGGAAGACAGAAAATCCTTTCTGCCCCTAGAAAAGGCTTTGAAGATGGATAAGGACGATCCTGAGCGCAAGCTCAAGCTCCCCGCCGCACTCAGGATTGCGATTATGGTGCCGACGGATGTCATGTTCTCATCGGCGCGCTGCGCGGAGGTGCTCATTAAGGTCGGTGAGAACTGCCGAAAGAGCATATTGTCCGATATAGTTACAGCTCTCGAGTTCAGCCTGACCGCTATGAAAACGAGCCGCTCTCTGATTTTGGAAAATACAGACAGCATGGTCGACGAGGTATTTAAAAATACGATTCGCCGCGAGGGAGAGATCCTCTTTGAAGAAACAGAGGGGAAGATACTCAAGGCAATAGAGAAAATCAGCATAAAGCTTTAAAGATTAAAAAGCACTTGGCAGCGCACAGTGTCGGATGCTTTTAAAGTTCAAATAAAAAAAAGAATACGATTTTGTGATTTGTGATTTTTTAACTTTTCTGTCTTTTTTATCAATAGCGAACTGCTTCAAAACGTTGCAATTGAGCAGTCAATATGATAAAATTTTATACATCTATATAAAGTGATTAAGGAAAAATTATGGGCCGCAGACACCCTGTTTATTTAAGAGACTTAATATCTGCCACCCATGGTGTAAAATTACAGAAAGACCTTAAAACAGTAAAACTAATAAAAAAATATGAGAGGGGAGATTTTTTGTGTTGCATATTCCTTATGGAGACACCTATTTTGAATTTCCAAAGAGCAAAGCGGACGCGATATTGACCTCGCGTATCGATGAGCTCCAAGCCGAGGGAAGCGGTTTAGAAATTGTTAGAAAGGCAATGGAAAATCCGATAGATTCTCCGCGTCTTTCCGAACTTGCAAAGGGAAAAAAGAACTGTGTGATTATAATTTCCGACCACACCAGACCTGTTCCCAGCAAGGACATTCTTCCGAACATGTTTGACGAGCTCAAAGAGGGAAATCCGGATATCGATATCACTCTGCTTGTGGCGACCGGTTTTCACAGACCTACGACCGACAAGGAGCTTCTAAGCAAACTCGGCGAAGAGATTATGAACCAAGTCAAGATTGTCATACACGACTGCAGAGACGACGAAGCCAATGTCAAAATCGGAGTTCTGCCCTCGGGCGCTCCCTGCGTTATAGACAAGCTTGCTGTTGAGGCGGATCTGCTGGTATCCGAGGGTTTTATCGAGCCTCACTTCTTCGCAGGTTTTTCAGGCGGACGCAAGAGCGTTCTGCCCGGAATTTCCGATCAGGTGACGGTACTCGGAAACCACTGCTCGCGCTTTATACACAGCGAAAATTCCCGCACCGGCATTCTCGACGGGAACCCGATGCACGAGGATATGCTGGCCGCCGCAGAAATGGCAAATCTGGCATATATTGTAAACGTCGTTATCGACGAAGATAAAAAGACGGTTGCCGCTTTTGCAGGCAATCCGGTTACCGCCCACAGACAGGGCTGCGATTTCCTTTTGAGCTACTGCAAGGTCGAGCCCGTTCATTCGGACATAGTTATCACGTCAAACGGCGGCGCTCCTCTGGATCAAAACATCTATCAGACAGCCAAGGGTATGAGCGCTGCGGAGGCAAGCTGCAAAGAGGACGGAGTTATCATACTCTGCGCCGAATGCGCCGATGGCCACGGAGGCCAAGCCTTCTACGAGGCTCTCAGGGACTGCAGCGATGTTTTTTGCCTTTACGATGAGTGCATGGCAACGCCGCAGGATGAAACCACTCCGGATCAGTGGGAAATTCAGATTCTTTGCAGAATACTCAAGAAGTTCAAGATGATTTTTGTAACCCGCCCGGAAATCAAAGAGATGGTAGAAGAGATGAAGATGATTTATGCATCCAGCTTGGACGAGGCCGTCGAAATGGCAAAGGCCATGGGCAAAGAGAGCATTACAGTGATCCCTAACGGAGTATCCGTTATTGTAAAAGAATAAATAAATAAAAACAGGAGGTTTTTAAATGGCAAAATACAACAAAGTTACCCCGGAGATTGCCGAGCAGCTCAAAGCTGTCGTAGGAGAGAAGAGATTCTTCATCGGCGATGGCATCAATCCGGACTATAGCCACGATGAGATGCCCATTTACGGGAAGTTCCTCCCGGAAGCGGTCTGCGAGGCGGAAACCACGGAAGAAGTTTCCGAAATAATGAAAATTTGCTCGGAGAACAAAATTCCGGTAACCCCCAGAGGTTCCGGTACCGGTCTTGTAGGCGGCTGTGTCCCCATATATGGCGGAATAGTTTTGGGAACCACACGCATGAACAAGATTTTGGAATACGATATTAACAACCTTGCTGTCCGCGTACAGCCCGGCGTTCTGCTTCAGGATTTGGCGGCGGACGCTCTTGAACAGGGACTTATGTATCCGCCCGATCCGGGTGAGAAGACCTCGACCTTGGGCGGAAACGTTGCAACAAACGCAGGCGGCATGCGCGCCATCAAATACGGCGTTACCAGAGACTATGTCCTCGCCATGACAGTTGTTCTTCCCACGGGAGAAATCATGGAGCTCGGAAAAACAGTCTTTAAAACCAGCTCCGGCTACAGTCTGCTCCACCTCATGATCGGCTCGGAGGGCACACTCGGAATAATCACCGAACTGACACTGAAGCTCATTCCGAAACCGAATTTCGACATGTCTTTCATCCTGCCCTTCCCCGATATCGAGAGCTGCATTTCGGCCGTGCCCAAGATAAAGCTTGCCAACCTCGACCCGCAGTCTATTGAGTTTATGGACAAAGATATCGTCATGTCCTCGGCAGCCTTCACGGGCAACCCCGTGTTCCCCACCGAATATGAAGGCGAATCTGTTGAAGCAAGCATTCTGGTCACCTTAGTCGGCGACAGCGAGGAAGAAATCGAGCCCAAGATGGAGCGCTTGGCGGAAGTTGCCGAAGAAGCCGGCGCATTTGACGTTCTGGTTGTAGATACACCTACACTCAAGAAGGAAGTCTGGGAGGCCAGAAGCAGCTTCCTCACAGCTATCGAGGCGGATACCAAACTGCTCGACGAGATGGACGTTGTTGTTCCTGTCGATAAGATACCCGAGTTCCTGATGTATGTGCGCGAACTGGGCGATAAGTACAACATCCGCATCAGAAACTTCGGACACGCCGGAGACGGCAACCTCCACATCTACTGCTGCTCCAACGACCTCAGTGAAGAGGAATTCCTGAAAGTCAATCAGATTATCATGGACAAATGCTACACCAAGTGCAATGAGTTTGGAGGCCAAGTCTCGGGTGAGCACGCCATCGGACACGCAAAGAAAGAATATCTGCTTGAGTCTGCGGGTCAGACAGCCTATGACCTTATGGGTGCGATTAAAAAGATATTCGACCCCAACATGATTCTCAATCCCGGAAAGGTCTGCGTATAATCAGCCTCGGCAAAAACAATTAATTCATATGAGGGGGCGCTTCTTTGCCCCCTCATATAGTAAATAGAAGATAGGAGATAATATATGCTAAATATTCTTGTCTGTGTCAAACAGGTTCCGGATGTTGATTTGGTCAAGATGGACCCCGAAACCGGAAACCTCGTGCGCGAGGGAGTGCCTGTTTACACAAACCCCCTTGATCTCAATGCGCTTGAGGCGGCAGTCAGAGTAAAGAAAGAATATGGCGGTGAGATTACTGCAATAACGATGGGGCCTCCCATGGCTGAATCGACTCTCAGAGAGTGCATTGCCGTCGGCGCGGATTATGCGGTGCTGATCAGCGGCCGTCCGTTCGGCGGAGCCGATACGCTCTCCACCTCATATTCAATACAGATGGCCGCAGATATGCTGGGTAAAAAATTCGATATGATTTTCTGCGGAAAAGAGTCTATCGACGGCGCTACCGGCCAAATGGGAAGCCAGCTTGCCGAGCGTTTCGACGCTGCTCAGATTACCGGCTGCTTTAAGATACTGAATGTCGATACCGAAAAAATGACAGTGCTTGCCGAAAGGGAGCTGGAAAAGGGAATCGAAACTGTTGAAGCCGATCTGCCCTGCCTTTTCACGGTCGAAAAAGAAAACTACAGAGCCAGCATTCCCAACTTTAAGGGAAAAATGGCTGCGAAGAAGGCTACGGTAACAGTGTTCAGCGAAAACGATATCGACGGCCTCGACATGAGTAAAATAGGCGTTCCCGGATCCGGAACAATCGTACCCAGAATCTATCCTCCCGAGCTTCCCGAACCGGGACAGATTATAAACGAAGGCAACGCCGAAAAAGATGTAAATAAGCTCTTCGAGCTTCTTGCAGATAAAGGCGCTATCTAGGAGGAGAATATGAATAAAAGAGATTATAAAAATATCTGGGTTTATATTGAGAACGATGGCGGAAAGGTAGCTCCGGTATCCTTAGAGCTTCTCTGCGAGGCGCGCAAGCTCTGCGATGTTATGGACGAAAAGCTCTATGCCGTTCTTCTAAACAAATTTGATGAAGAAGATATGCAAAAGATTCGCAGTTGCGGCATCGACGGAACCATCACTGTCGAAGGCACCGGATACGACTTCTACAATACCGATGCCTATTCCAACGCCTTCACGGTACTTTCGCAAAAATACAATCCCTCGACGATTTTTGTGGGCGGCACGATAAACGGACGCGACTTTGCTCCCAGGTTTGCCGTGCAGCTCAACACGGGCTGCACCTCCGACGCTATGGAAGTTCAGTACGACGCGGAAACAGGAGACCTCGAGTTTATCGAGCCGGCGGTCGGCGGAAAAATTATGGCAGTCATCACCTTCCCCGAGCTTCGTCCCCAAATCAGCACTATAAGAACCGGAACTTTCAAGTTCGAGCCCACGGGCGCCAAGGACGAAATCGAGGAAATAGTAGAGAAAATAGACTTCCCCGTAGATAAAATTCGCATGAGACACCTCTCATTCGCCGAGTTCGACTATGATCCCGATCTGGAAATAGCCGATGCCGAGATTATAGTCGGCGTTGGAAACGGCCTCAAGGAAGAGGGCGACCTGCAGAAATACAGAGAGCTTGCAAAGCTTTTGGGCGGCAAACTTGGCTGCACAAGACCCCTGTTCGACAGAGATATCATCCCCTACAAGCTCATGATCGGTCAGTCGGGCACGATAATCAAGCCCAAGCTTTATATATGCTTCGGTGTTTCGGGCGCTGTAAACCATGTTGCAGGCATAACCGCCGATACCTTTGTTGCGGTCAACACGGATCCCGACGCTCAGATTTTCAACTACTGCGATTACGGCATAGTCGGAGACATGAACGAAGTCTGCGACCTGATGATTTCGAGACTCAAGGAAAAATAAACTCCCGTTAGGGGAAACTCTTTAATAAAGTGTAAAAAACCGGAGCTGCAGCAATTGCTGCAGCTCCAATTTTTTTGCTTTGAATTTGTTAAATAACCGGCCCCAAGCAATGAATGTCTATGTTGTTGAAGTAGCGTAGAGCCTCGTTTTTGGTCTGCTCTCCGCTTAGAACTCTGAGCAAAAGCTCAAAGGCCTCTTCTCCGACATCGTGTATGCTCTTTTTGCCTTCCAGAATCACGCCGGCATTCAGGTCCATGTCATTTATCATGCGCTCATAGGTATTCGGGTTTCCGCATATCTTAATGACAGGCATGGTCGGGAAGCCCTGCGGCGAGCCTCTGCCGGTCGAGAACATCATGACCTGAGCTCCGGTGGCCGCCATTCCTGTGAGTATTTCAGGCTCTCTGCCCGGGGTATCCTTTATCCACAGACCTTTCTGTCCGTCTATGAGCTCGGGATAATCCAGCACACCCTGAATCGGGGAAGAGCCCGACTTCATAATGGCTCCCAGCGACTTTTCTTCAATAGAGGAAAGTCCGCCCGCTATGTTGCCCGGAGTGGGCTGGCCCTTGCGCATATCGCAGCCGAGCGACTTGGCTCTGGCCTCCATGTTGCGGACGATTTCATAAATCTTATCCGAAACTTCTTCCGTAACACCTCTTCTGGCAAGTATGTGCTCGGCGCCTATAAACTCCGTTGTCTCTCCGAAAACCACGGTTGCCCCAAGCGACACCAGCTTGTCGGCAACATAGCCGATAACGGCGTTCGAGGCCATTCCGCTGGTCGCATCCGAGCCGCCGCACTTGATCGACATGATAACTTCGCTTATGTCGATATCTTCACGCTGCTGACTTCCAATTTTCCTTACAAGGGCTTGGGCCTTGTTGATGCCGTCGGCTATGGCGTTGGCAGTGCCGCCGATCTCCTGAATCCTTACAATCTCTACAGGCTTGCCGCTCTTTTTAATACCTTCATAGAGTCTTTCGACATCTGTTCCCTCGCACCCTAAGGATAAGAGCAGTACTGCGCCTATATTCGGAGTGAGGGCAAGGCTGAGCAGAGTGTCGGTGACTCGCTCCAAGTCCGGCGGGAGCTGGCAGCAGCCCTGATGGTGTAAAATTGCCTGTGTACCCTGAACCTGTGCTAAAATGCTGGAGGCCACATCGTTGGAGCAGACAACTGTGGGGATAAGCGCAACAATATTGCGTGAGCCGACTCTGCCGTCGGGTCTTCTATAACCTTTAAATTTCATTTCTTTCCCTCCCAGTCGCCTCTGCCGCGCATTGATTCCAGATTGTGTACATGCACATAATCTCCTTTTTTGATGTCGGCGACAGCAATGCCTATCTCTTCACCATACTTGATTATGAGCTCGCCTTTTGCAATATCGCGAATTGCAAGCTTGTGTCCATAGGGTATGTCCTCGGAGATTACTATCTCTTTTTCCTTGCCTTTTTCGTCCTTAACCGTGACAGCCGCGCCTTTTTCCGCTCCGTTGGAGAAAACTGTTGCGACGTTGTCTTTTTCGTTAATCTTAAGGGCCAAAATTAAATCAGCCAATTGAACTCCTCCTTTTTATAGATTTGTTGATGGTCTGTCATTCATTATACATCAATTATCAAGATAAAGCTTCATAAAATTAAAATTGTCCCCCCGCAGCCGGCGGGGGGACAAAAGCGTGAAGCTGATTTTAACCTATAACGCTTGCAACCTGTTCCGCGACAGCCAATCCCATCGGATCATGTTTCAGAACCACTATCGCCCCACCCAGCACAATGATTGTAATTACGCAATAGATTAAGCAGGGTACGATATTGGTCTTAATTATTTTTCCTTCGTTTCCTAAGGTTCCTGTTGTGGCGCAGGCGGAGACGACGTTGTTAACGCAGATCATATTGCCTGCCGCGCCGCCGATGTTCTGAATTGCGCAGACAATCAGCGGGCTGATTGTGAGCAGCCTTGCAGTCTCAAACTGCAGGGGGGCGAAGAGGATGTTCGAAACAGTGTTCGAGCCCGCCATGAAGGCTCCCAGAACGCCGATGAACGGCGAGATGATGACATAGGCCTTGCCGGCAAGGTCGGCCAGTGCGCGCGCCATGCATATAAGCATTGTGGAGTCGATCTTTCCGGCCTCTATGGCGGCGGAACCGTCGGCAGTGTTTCTATAGACATAGACCATTGCGCAGCCGAAGATGAGGGCGATGAATGCGCCGCTTACCTGATTTGCAGTGTCGGCTATTACCTCCTTTATCTTGTCGCCGGGCATCTTGTGAATCACAAAGGTAATCAGGCAGACAATGATGAAGGGGAAGATGCCGGGGTTGTTAAAGACCTTCCAAGCCCAAGATGCTTTCTCCACGCCCAGAATTGCGTTAATCTTCACTATGCCGTTTGCGTTGAGCCATGCCTTAACAGGCAGGTTGGGAAGACGGGTGATTATGAGAATTATGAGGACTATGATATATGGAGTCCAAGCGAGCAGGGCGCTCATGCCGGTGTCTCTGTCCTCCTTGACCTCCTGCAGAGCCTTCCAGCTGTCGTCCCAGTTCTCTCTCACATCGAAGTCCCAGGGCTCTTTCGGAACTAAGAAGCCCTTCTTCACTGCGAAAATCACTACTCCCATAGTGAGCATTGAGCCAATGAGCGAGGGGAATTCGGGGCCGAAGATGAAGGCGAAACCGAGATAGAAGAAGTCAAAAACAATCGACACAAAAAGAGCAAATGGAAGAACGGGAAGCGCTTCCGAGGCCTTTTTGTTTTTTCCGAACATTTTGACCATAATGACAACGGCCAGGAACACAATGACAAGGCAGGCGCTGGCGTGGCCGAAAGCTGTGTACTTTGTGAGTATCAATCTGAATTCTTCGGCGCTGGCGCCTAAGTTCTCAACACTCTCGCCTACGGCGGACATGAGTCCGTTTACGGGAGTTCCGACTCCGCCGAAGCTGACGGGCACGGAGTTATAGATGAGGGCCACTACAGCGGCGGAGAGAGGGGGGAAGCCGATACTGATCAAGAGCGGAGCGGCAAGGGCTGCGGGTGTTCCGAATCCGGCGGCGCCCTCGATGAAGGCTCCGAAAAGGAAGCCTATCAGGATAACCTGAACTCTTCTGTCGGGAGAGATGTCTCTGAACACACGCTGGATAGCAACAACGGCGCCCGAGTGTTTCAGGGTGTTCATAATCAAGATGGCGCCGAAGACGATGACCAGAACGTCAACAGAGCTGAGCCCTCCTGAGATGGAATAGGCTATAACAGCCTTGAAGTCCTGCTGCCAAACCAGCAGTGCCACAAGAGCGGCAACCAGCCAGGCGACCGGCAGGGCCTTCTTTGCGCCCCATCCCAATCCGATCATCAAAAAGACGCAGAGAAGAATGGGAACAGCTGCAATCAAAGCATACATTTCTTTACCTCCAATAATTGTTTTTTTATTCGAACACTTTCGAAACGCGTTGACCAGATAATACCATAGAGAAGAAATAAAAGCAATGGTTTTATAAAACTTGCCCACAAATCAAAACTTTAACAAACTTTTTGCTTGAGAAAAAAAGCAATTAGAGAGGTTTTGCATTTATGCCGAAATGTATAAATTTAGGGTTTTGCATAGCAAGCGGACTGTGTTATAATTATAACACAGCATATATTCGGAGAGGAGAAATCTCTCCCTTTTTCACTTTTTTTAAGCAGACGCTTTTATTCCAAAAAAGAAAGCAAAATTTTATTAAGTATATATCTAAGGAGGCTAAAATGAAGATTGTTATAATAGGCGGGGTCGCCGGAGGCGCAAGCGCTGCGGCCAGGCTCAGGAGACTCTCGGAAAATGCTGAGATAAAGGTGTTCGAGAGAAGCGGTCACATGTCTTATGCAAACTGCGGTCTCCCCTATTTTATCGCGGATGTGATAAAAGAAGAGGAAATGCTCTATGTGCAAACGCCCGAGGCATTTAAACAGCGTTTCAACGTAGATGTGTTCGTGCGGCATGAGGTTACGAAGATACTGCCGGAAAAAAAGCAGGTAGAGGTAAAAAACCTCGAAACGGGAAAGGTCTTTTTTGAAGACTACGACAAGCTGATAATCTCCACGGGGGCCAAGCCCATAAAGCCCTCGATAGAAGGCATAAACTCCGAAAAAGTTATGACGCTCAGGACCGTTGAAGATGCCGTGAAAATCAAGTCTTTCGTAGATGAAAATAAACCGCAGAGTGTAATAATCGCAGGCGGTGGCTTCATCGGTGTTGAGCTTGCCGAAGGCCTTATAGAAAGAGGACTTAAAGTAAAAATAGTCCAAAGGCCGAAACAGCTTTTAAAAACCTTGGATTCCGATATGGCGGCCTATGTCCACGCGGAATTTCGCCATCACGGAGCCGAGCTTCTGCTGGGGAAAGAGGTCTTGGGCTTCGAGGAAAAAGAGAAATCCATTGTCTGCAAACTAAAAAGCGGCGAGGATGTCGAGGCCGACTTTGCCATCTTTGCTCTCGGAGTTTCGCCCGATAGCGGCCTTGCTCTTGAGGCGGGCTTGAAAATGGGAGTAAAGAGAACAGTGGCCGTCGATTCAAAGATGAGGACCTCGATAGAGGATATCTATGCCGTGGGAGACTGTGTTGAGGTTTTAAATCCAATATCCGGAAAAATGGTAAACATTGCTCTGGCGGGACCTGCCAACAAGCAGGGCAGAATAGCAGCCGACAATATCTGCGGCATAGAATCCGAATACAGAGGAAGCATGGGCTCAAGCATAGCCAAGGTCTTCAGACTTGCCGCAGCCTCCACGGGTCTCAATTCCGCGACAGCTTCCGATCTTGGACTTGACTTCTACTCCATAGTTCTATCTCCTCTGTCCTCGTCCTCCTACTATCCGGGTTTTTCAAACCTGCAGATGAAGCTTTTGGTGGAGAGAGGGACAGAGAGAATACTCGGAGCCCAGGTTATTGGAGAAAAGGGAGCCGATAAAAGACTGGATGTTATAGCGACGGCAATGCTGGCAGGCCTCAAGGGCTCTCAGCTTAAAGAATTGGAGCTCTGCTACGCGCCTCCGTTTTCCTCCGCCAAAGACCCCTGCAACATGGCCGGATTTATGATAGAGAACATCGAAAAGGGTCTTGTCGATGTCATAGATTTCGAAGGCCTCAAGGAGATTGAAGGCTCGAAGGAACACTTCTTACTAGATGTGAGAACGGAAAAAGAATATAAAAAAGCTCACGTTGAAGGATTTGTAAATATCCCTGTCGATGAGCTGAGGGAAAGACTCAATGAGCTTCCGCGCGATAAAAAGATAATTGTTATGTGCCACGGCGGACTCAGGTCCTACATAGCCTGCCGCATACTTAAGCAGCGCGGATTTAGTCCGATAAATTTCAGCGGCGGATTTTCGCACTACAGAGCAGTTTCAGACGACGCCTGCTCCAGAGGTGAGATTACCCTCCCCTGCGGCATGCCGCAGTAAGGAAGCATAAGCTCGGAGCTGAGTGCTCCGAGCTTATGCTTGTGACGCTTTAGAAAAAAAAAAGAGCAAGGCAGGGGCTTAGCCTCTGCCTTGCAAAAAATGTTGACTAGATAAGCATGCCGCGCTTTCTTGCGGCGAAGGTGAGCTCGTCCCTGAAGTCGGGATGTGCGATTTGGATGAGCTGTTTTGCCCTTGAGGAGATAGGCTGGCCTCTCAGATGGGCAATGCCGTATTCAGTGACTATATAGTCGACTTCGTTCTTGTTTGTGGTGCAGATGGCGCCTTCGCTAAGGCTGGACCTTATCTTGCTGATGGTGCCGTTCTTTGCGGTGGACTGGAAGGCTATAAAGCTCTTGCCGCCCTTGGAGCGAGGTGCACCTCTTACATAGTCAACCTGACCGCCCGTGCCGGAGAAGTGTTTTGTCCCTATGGATTCGGAGCACACCTGTCCCCAAAGGTCGACCTCTATACAGGCGTTTATCGATATCACATTGTCGTTCTGTGCTATTACATTGGGGTCGTTGACGTATTCAACGGGGAGAAAGAGGACAGAGGGGTTATCATCGACATATTCATACATACTCTTCGGGCCGTAAGCAAAGGTGCAGACAGATTTATATCTATGAATCTGCTTTTTACTGTTGTTGACTGCGCCGCACTCAATAAGGTCTACCATCGAGCCGGTAAACATTTCGGTGTGAAGGCCCAAATCTTTCTTGCTTTTCAGCGCCATGCCCGTCGCATCGGGAATTGCGCCGATTCCGAGCTGTATGCAGGCGCCGTCGGGAATCTGTTCGGCGATAAGCTCGCCTATTTTTCTGGAGGTATCGTCGATAACTGAAGGCTCCAAAGTCGGCACGGGGATGTGATTTTCAACAATACCGTCGATGTCCTTGACGTGGATGTTTATGCCGCCGCAGGCACGGGGCATGTTTTCATTGACCTCAACGAAGATGCGCTTCGACTTGTCGAGCAAGCCGGCCGAGGAGGCGGCGCATATGCCAAGGCTCATATAGCCGTGCTTATCCATGGGGGAAACTTGGGTTATGAAGACATCGAAATCGTAGAATTTTCTGTAGATAGTCGGAATCTCATGGAAGTAAGCCGGGCCAAAGTCACCGAAGCCGCTGTTTACGGCATTTCTGGAGCCCGGACCCGAGAACCACGAGACGCTCTCTATCTTTCCGAGAAGATTTTCATAATAAAAATCAAAGGGATAATAATCGAGCATATTGTGAACCTTGATTTTATCAATCTCGCCGGTCTTGGCTCTCTTTATAATGGCGTCAATAATCGCAGGCGTTGCAACGGGGCCGGAGTCCAATCCCAAAACCCAGCCGGACTGTACCCTCTTGGCAATCTCTTCCGCACTGCAAAGTTTTTCCTGATAAATCTTCTTATAATCCATATAAAAGCCTCCTCATTTTTTGCTTATTTTTAAATTTGTGATAGGCAGTAATTATAATATATAAATGCAATAAATGCAAGAAGAGCCGGCGGCCCTCTAAGGGGCCTCCGCCGGCTCTTTTATAAGTTTAATTCAGAAGCTCTTCACCCTCTAAGGATGATTAGGCCAGGGAAAGGGCCTCCCGTGCTTTATGATAAAGGCTTTCTCAGCAATAAAGGCAAGCGGTTCGTCGCTCAGAGAGTCTGAATAAAACTCGCTGACAACAGCCACGGGAAACTCTGCCCTGAAACGAGCGAGCTTCTCCATGCCGAAGTTGTTGAGCCCCTCGGTTTTCCCCGTGTGTTTATCCACTCTCGAGGCTATGAGCCTCACTCCCAGCTCGTCACAGACGGGTTTAAGTAAAAATTCGGGCGAGGCCGAAATTATCACATCGCTGCTCTGCTTTTGTGAGAGGTACCAAGGGTAAATATCGCCCTTTTTAATGCGCCAGAACATGTCAACAAGCCTGTCGATGTTCTCAAGCTTGCGCAGAAAACGGTAGAATATTTCCTTGCACCTTGTCTTAGACATTAATCCCAACTTAAAGAAAGGAAAGGCGAGCGCCGCCGGAATCACGGCAAAAAACAGGCTGAACTGGCGCTTTAAGCAGAAAATGAAGAAGGCGGCCGTGCTGTCGTAGGGCAGGATAGTCTTATCAAAGTCATAGACATTAAAGCTCTCTTTTTCTGCAAACTCCGGCATTTCCGCATCTTCAGAGATTTCCGAGTTCTCCAAACTTCCCACACTTTCCGAAGTATCGGCGACTGCGGCAATCTCAAGATTTTCAATCTTAACAGAATTTTCCATATTTCCTCCTACTGTCCTATTACAAAATAGTGAACCACTCCAAACGCTTCGCGGATAAAATAGTTTATCATAAGCGTCGGCATGGTGGTGGGGGCGCTCACACCCCTTATGTTCAAGCCCTCGTCTTTGGCCAAAAGCTTGGTTCTGAAAAGGTGATATTCGCTGGTGCAAACTGCAATGCGTGAGTCCTCGCTTCCACCCAAAGATTTAATAATTTCAAGGGAGTGTGCAAGGTTTTCTCTGGTGCTGGTAGAGCTCTCCTCCATATAAAGGCGCTCTGCGGGAAAGCCCCTTTTGGTAAAATTGTCATACATGGCGCGGGCTTCCGTAATGTCCTCGCCCGGGCCCTGCCCGCCCGAAAGAATAACCGTGACGTCGGGATGATCCTTAAGCCAGTTATAGGCGCCGTCCATGCGGTTGCGGAGTGAAAGCGAAGGAACCGTTCCCCTCACACCCGCTCCCAAGACAATAAGATATTCCGTGTCTTCCTCTGCGTCGGTATGGGCGTTTTTGATGATAGGTATCTCAACTATGATAAAAAGCAGAACGCCAAGGCATAAAATTACAGTAAAAACAGTTTTTATTATTCCGCCTGTGTAGCTGTAGAAAACTATCAAAAAGGCAATGCCTAAGAGCGCTGCCGCAAAGTAGCGATGGCCGGTAAGCGCGAAGGTGAAAAAGATGGCGGCAACTACAAGCGCGATTACGATTATCAGATTGGTTTTATTCATGTGCTTCCTCCCAATCGTCATAGAGTGTATTGAGTGTCTCTTCCAAAGCTGCTTTCTCCTCGTGTATTTCCATAAGTTTTATGTAGTTTGAGCTCTCCCGCTCCTCCAGAGCCTCGAGCTCCGAGAGCATGTTCTCCAAAGAGTCTATCTCTTTTTCCAGTTTTTTTATATCCCCCGCAGTTTTTCTGTCGCTCTTTTCCCTCAAAGGGCGTTCTTTTTTCGGCTTTTCCTCTTTTAAAGCGGTCTCTGCGCCGGCTATGCTATGCATCCGGCGCTTAAATTCGGTGAACTCCTCGTAGCTGCCTCTGTAGTCTGTAAAAATGCCGTCTCTAATCTCCCAAATGCGCTCGGCAAATTTGCTGGCAAAATATCTGTCGTGCGAAACCAGCAGCATGGCGCCCGTGTAATCGAAGAGAGCCTCTTCAATCCACTCGCGGCTTTTAAGATCCAAGTGGTTTGTCGGCTCGTCGAGAATAAGCAGGTTTGCGTCTCCCTGCATTATCAGCGAAAGCTTAAGCCTCGTTTTCTCTCCGCCCGAGAGAGAATCTATAGGTTTAAATACGTCCTCACCCCTAAATCCGAAGCGGGCGAGTGTGTTTCGTGCCTGCGCAGGTGTCTGCTTTAAAAGGCGGAGATAGCAGTCTAAAAGGCTCTCGCTCTCATCGGGGAAGTTTATCTCCTGCGGGAGATAGGCTGTCTTAAGCGAGTCGCCGCGTGTGAAGTGATTTACGGGAGCTTTAAGCTCTCGCAGCAGGACTTTAATAAGGGTGGTCTTGCCCGAGCCGTTAGGGCCGATTAAGGCGACCCGCTCCTCCGCTCTCAAGAGAGTATCTCTTATTTCAAAGAGCTCCCTCTCCCCGAAAGCCATTTTAATGTGTCTTATATCGAAGAGTGTGTCGCCGGTGTATGAGGTGCTACGGAAGCGACTTCCGAGCCTGAGTTTTTGCTGAGGCCTCTTTTCAGGCATCAGCTCTGCGGCCTTCTTTTCCATCGAAAAGGCGCGTCTGTGAAGTCTGCCCTTGCCCTTGTTGCCCCAGATGTGCAGTATTTCGGCGCTCTCGAGAAGCTTTTTTGCATCTTTAAGGTCTTTCTCGTAGCTCTCTAAGGCGGCTTTTTCCCGCCTGTGGCTCTCTTCGAGATAGAAACTGTAGTTTCCGGCGTAAAACTCCGCCTTGCCCTCCTCCAAGACTATGCAGCGGTCCGCCGTTTTGTCGAGAAAATAGCGGTCGTGGCTCACCGTTAAAACCGTGCCCTTAAAGCTTCGCACCCTCTCCTCCAGCCACTCACAAGCCGGAGTGTCGAGGTGGTTTGTGGGCTCGTCCAAAAGCAGAATGTTGGGCTCTTTCAGCACGAGGGCCGCGAGACAAACTCTGGTTTTCTCTCCGCCCGAAAGCGAAGAAAAGAGCTTTTCACGCATTTCGTCATCAATCTGAAGTCCAAAGGCAACTCTGGCGCGCTCTGCGTCTTTTTCATAGCCGCCCGAGAGCCTGAAGTTCTCCGAAAGCCTGTCGTACTCGGCCAAAACCGAGCCGTCCTTGCAGTTTGCCATCTGCTTTTCAAGCTCTCTCAGCCTGATCTCTGTCTCGAAAAGCTCTCGCTGAGCGTCTTTCAGTACATCCTCCGTAGAATAGTCTGCGGGAAAGTTCGGAATTTGAGTCAAAACCGCTACACTGCTCTGCCGGGATATAAAAATCTCGCCCTCATCGGGGCTGAGCGCGCCCGATATAAGCTTTAAAACGGTGCTCTTCCCCGAGCCGTTCTCTCCCAGAAGCGCCACGTGCTCACCCTTATAAACATCAAAGCTCAAATCCCTGAGAGGATAAGTAAAGCCGTCGTATGTCTTGCCGACAGCTCTAAATGAAATTTCAGACATCTTCTTCCTCTTCAAGCTTTAAGATTCGGCGTTTCATGAGAAAATTGTTTATATATCCGCCGAAAAAGAAGACCTTAAGGCAGTTGAAAAGCCAGAGAAGGCTTATTATCACGGTGCCGAAAAAGCCGTAGGCGCCCCAACTCGGCGAGATGAGGAGATAAACGCTGAAAATCAGCGAGAGCACTGTCCAGCCCGCCGCCGAAACAAAGGCTCCTGCGAACTGGTGAACATAGCGTCCACGGCTTGCGGGGGCCCACTTGTAAAAGAAGGTAAAGGCGCAAAACAAAAAGAAAAAAGTGAACGGGAGCTTGAGCTTGCCCAGAAGTTTAACCGCTTTGCTTTCAAGAAGTTCTTGCGGCAGATAGGGGGTCACAAGTGCCGTTATTCTTCCCCAGTAGACTATAAAAACTAAAAGTAAAACAGCAGAGAAAAGGAGCAGGATAAAATAGAGCGCAGCCCTTAAAGAAAACATGAGGTTGGTATCTTTCCTGTCTGCCTCATAAACCGCGTCGAGTCCGCGAAGTATTGACTTGAAGACTGCAGAAAACAGAAAGAGCGCTAGCACAATCGAAACCACAAGTGCAATACCGCTGCCCACATATATACTGTTTATTATTCCGCTTATAATCTCAGCCATAGGTTCGGGAAAGTATTCCACTATAAACGACATGAGAAACTCGTCGGTTATAGGGGTATACCTGAGCAGAGCGGTGAGCAACATGAGAAGGGGAACAAGAGAAACAAATAAGTAGTAGGCAGACGCGGCGGAATAGGTTTGAATCTGTATCTTGCCGAGTCCGCTTGTAAAATCTTTTATATAAGAAAAGAGTTTTTTCACCATCTTTTTTCCCTGAATCAAACGTTATTTTTGTGGGCAATTATTTTCTCATATTTTAGCCCATAATTCAAGATGTGGAGCGAAAGACCTTATAAAAGCCCGAAAAACACCGATTTTCATCTAAACCCGAAAGCCGAGAGCCGGGGCAGTCCCTCCTTGCAATTCGTTGAATCTTGGGGCGATAAGTGCTATAATCAAGCAACAGCTAATTGTTAATTTTTTTATCATAGGAGGTCGCTGTGAAACTTGAGCTTATAGCAGCAAAGTGCAGGCGGCAGATAGTTGAAATGGTCTATGAAGCGGAGTCGGGACACATCGGCGGCTCGCTCTCGGCCATGGACATACTGACGCTGCTCTATCACGAGATAATGAGAGTAAACCCCGAAAACCCCTGCGATGAGCAGAGAGACAGATTTGTTCTCTCGAAAGGGCATTGCACGCCCGCTCTCTATTCGGCGCTTGCGTCAAAAGGATTTTTTCCCGAGGAAGATCTCAAGCTCTTCCGCAGTATAAAGGCGCACTATTCAGGTCACCCCGATATGCGCCATGTCAAGGGTGTCGATATGTCCACAGGCTCTTTGGGACAGGGCATCTCGGCGGCTGTGGGCATGGCTCTGGCCGGAAAGCTGGATAAAAAAGACTATAAGGTCTACTGCCTTATGGGTGACGGCGAGCTTCAGGAAGGTCAGGTTTGGGAGGCCTTCATGGCCGCTTCGAAGTATAAACTCGACAACCTCGTCGTCATAGTGGACTTAAACGGACTGCAGATAGACGGCAAGACAGAGGATGTAATGCCTGTTTCTCCCGTCGATAAAAAGCTCAAAGCCTTCGGCTTTGAAGTCAGAAAAGCCGACGGACACAGCTTCGAAGAGCTGAGACAAGCCTTCACTGCGCCGAGAGCAGGCGACGGGCCGCTTGCAGTTGTGGCTCATACCGTAAAGGGCAAGGGAGTCTCATTCATGGAAAACAACGCCGGATGGCACGGCAAGGCTCCCAACGCCGAGCAGTATGAGGCGGCGATGAAGGAGCTTTTGGCAGAGGAAAAAAGGCTGGAGGGCAGAGAAAATGAGTGAGAAGAAAGCAACGCGCGAAGCCTACGGAAAAACGTTGGCAGCGCTGGGCGCAAAATATCCCGAACTTGTAGTTTTAGATGCGGATCTCTCGGGCTCCACAAAGTCCGGGGATTTTGCAAAACTCTATCCCGAGCGTTTTTACAATATGGGTATAGCCGAGTGCAATATGATAGGCACAGCGGCGGGACTTGCCGCAGCGGGCAAAAAGCCCTTTGCCTCATCTTTTGCCATGTTCACAAGCGGCAGAGCCTTTGAGCAGATACGAAACTCAGTGGCATATCCGAGACTTAATGTAAAGTGCATAGGCTCTCACGGCGGACTATCCGTCGGAGAAGACGGAGCCACCCACCAGTGCCTCGAGGATTTTGCCGTAATGAACTCGATAGCGAACATGATGGTGCTCTGCCCCTGCGATGCTTATGAGATGAGCTGCGCAATCGAGGCTCTCATAGACTACGACGGCCCGGCCTATGTAAGGCTCGGCAGAATGGCCGTCGAGAGCGTGACAGAAGAAGCCGAAGGCTACAGCTTCGAGCTTGGCAAGGGTGTGCAGCTTCGCGACGGAAAAGATCTCAGCTTTATAGCCTGCGGACTTATGGTGCAAGAGGCTCTCAAAGCCGCCGAAATACTTTCCAAAGAAGGAATATCGACCCGAGTTATCGACATGCATACGATAAAGCCCATAGACGGCGAGATAATCAAAAAAGCGGCTTTTGAAACAGGCCTTATCATAACCGCCGAGGAGCACAATATCCACGGCGGACTCGGCTCTCAGGTGGCGTCATACGCTTCTGAAAACTGCCCCGTAAGAGTGCTGCGCTGCGGCGTGCAGGACGAGTTCGGAAGGTCCGGCAAACCCCTCGAGGTTTTAGAGCACTTCGGGCTCACGGCCGAGGCGCTTGCCGAAAAAGCAAGATATGGGCTAAAACTAAAGGATAAGTAAAATGATTTTAGATTGCGAAAAATATACCCTGCCCTGCGACTGCGGCAGAGAGCATCCGCTCGAGACAAAGCTTGTTGTCTGCGAGAGCGGAGCGCTTAAAGACTTTGAGAAATATGCCGAGATGGCGGGTTTCAGCGGAAAAAGAGTCGTGCTTTACGACACAAACACCTACAATCTGCCAACTGTCACACGCCCCGAGGCCGATAAGAATATCGTGCTCGAGGCAAAAGGCCTGCACTCTGAGAAAAATATGATAGAGTCTGTTGCCGAAGAGCTCGGAAACCCCGACTACATTGTCACCGTCGGCAGCGGCACTCTCATGGACTTTGCAAGATACCACGCCTTTAAGCTCGGCATACCCTTTATTGCGGTGCCGACTCTAGCGTCTTCCGACGGTTTCACAGCCAACATCTGCTCCATAGTCATCGACGGACAGAAAAAATCGATACCCATGTCGGCGCCGAGGCTCGTGCTTGCCGATCTCGATGTAATTTCTGGGGCGCCCATGTGGCTCAACATAAGCGGTGTGCAGGATATTCTCTCGAAGCACATTTCACTTGCCGATTGGAAAATGGCGACGCTGGTTTCGGGAGAGTATTTCTGCGACAGGGTCTACGGTGTGGCGCGCGAGGCCCTCGATATGATGAGCGGCGCGGCCGAGGCTTTGCGCCGCGGTGAAAAACCGGATTTCGAGTCCATGACAATGGCTCAGATGATTTCGGGTCTCAGCATGCAGATGATAAATCACTCGAGGGCGGCTTCGGGGGCCGAGCACCTTATTGCTCACCTTGTGGAGATGAAGCCCCCCCGCTTTGAAAATGCCGCGGGAATACACGGCGAATGTGTGGGTGTCGGAACCTTGCTCTGCGCAAAGAAGTACCATGAGCTTGCCGAAAAAACTCCCAAGGCGCGTCCCTTCGAGCCGCTTAGCAAAGAGTGGATAGAAGAAAAGTTCGGCCCTCTTGCGGACAAAATAATGAGGGAAAACGAGAACGATGTGCTCTCAAGCTTCAGCCCGCAAAACATTGTAGATAATTGGGATAAAATAAGGGAGATAATTGCCGAGATACCAAGCTATGAAGAACTTTATAAACTCTTTGAGGATATAGGCGCAAAGAGAAGTCTTTCCGACATAGGAATAGACGAGTCTTTGAGCGAAGAGATACTCCCGATATCGGCCGCCATTCGAAACAGGCTCACCTTGGCCCGCATGCTCAGAGTTTTGGAGGTATAGATGAAAATTTGCGTTTTTGCCGCTTCGAGCGATAAGCTGAAGGAAGTCTTTTATGAAGAGGCCTTCGAATTTGGAAAAAAGATGACGCAAAGGGGACACACATTGATATATGGCGGCGGAGCCACGGGACTTATGGGTGCCTGCGCAAAGGGCGTCAAGGCGGGCGGCGGCAGAGTTATAGGAATATCTCCCGGATTTTTCGATTTGCCGGGCATACTTCTCGAGGAAGCCGACGAAATGATACTCACCGAAACCATGGCCGAGAGAAAATGCAAGATGAGGGAACTCTCCGAAGCCTTTATTACGCTTCCCGGCGGCATAGGCAGCTTCGAGGAATTTTTCGAAACGCTCACGCTCAAGCAGGTGGGGGATGTGGAAGGCGCCATTGCGGTGCTCAATACCGAGGGCTGCTATGACAAGCTTGTCGAAATGATTGATAAATCGGTTGCCGAAGGCTTCACTCCGATTGAGACTCTCGATATGTTTGCCGTCTTCAGCGACATGGACAAACTTCTCGACTATGTCGAGGAATACAAACCCGAGCGCAAAGAGCTGTGGCGGGAAAAAATGGTAAGGCAAAAATATTTAAAATAAAACTCATGCCCGCACAAAACTGTTTGTGCGGGTATTTTTCTGCCTAGGCTCGGAATGTTTTAAATTTGCCTTATCTGCCGAAATTGTCTGTTCTCCCTAAGGCTGAGATTAGGCCGGAACTGCCTGTTTGCAGAGACCTCAATTTACCGCCTCTCGTATTGCATTTTTCCGCTTCTGCAATTATAATATTGTAGCTATGAAAAACAAAAAAACTAAGAACAACATACTGTTTACGGCTCTAACCGCCATTTTTGCGCTGATTTTTGTTTTCTCGCTCTTCAAGCTCACAAGTCTTTTGCTCCAATACAAGAGAGAAAAAGCGGTAAATCAGCAACTCGTGGAGCTCTTGCGTCCTGATGATATTGCTTCGTCTGCAGGCGGAGAGTCGCAGACGGCCGAGGGAGAGCCGCAGATGCTCGAGCGCTATAAAGCTCTCTACGAAACAAACGGGGAAATGATAGGTTGGATAGAGATTCCCGGCACTCAGGCAAACGGTCCCGTGGTACAGTCGCCGCCGGAAAACAGGGAGAAGTATCTCCGGCTCGATTTTTTCGGCAAAAGCTCTAACTCGGGCACCTTCTTTTTAGACTCCAACTGTGATTTGGAAAACTCCGATAACCTTATAATACACGGCCACCGTATGAATAACGGAACGATGTTCGGAGAACTGAACAAGTACAGGGACGAGGCGTTCTGGCGCGAGCATCCGACATTCAGCTTCGATACGCTTTATAAAAAGCAGACATGGGAAGTGGTGGCAGCCTGCAATATGAAGCTGCCTATGATCAATATCGACAAGTCGCCCGAGGAGCAGGAATATAACTATACAGTCTTTGTAAACGCCGCAAATGAGGACGAGTACAAGGCCTATGTAAACTTTGTCCGTGAGCACATGATTTTTGAAACGGGCATAATTCCTCAATACGGAGAAGACAGGCTCATAACGCTCTCTACCTGCAAAAAAGGCGATTACAGCAGCAGGTTCATTGTGGTGGCGCGGCTGCTTAAATAAACAAAATATAAGGAGGAAGATATGAGCAAAGCCGATATAATTTTCAGAGAAAACTGTCTCGATATTTTAAACAACGGAGTTTCCGATGTGGGACAAAATGTAAGACCCAAGTGGCCCGACGGCCGGAGCGCCCACACTATAAAAAAATTCGGTATAGTAAATCGCTACAATCTTAAAGAGGAGTTTCCCATCCTCACCATCCGCCGAAGCTATCTTAAGTCCGCCATAGACGAGCTTCTTTGGATATGGCAGAAAAAGTCCAACAACATAAAGGACTTAAACAGCCGTGTATGGGACGAGTGGGCGGACGAGAACGGCTCAATAGGCAAGGCCTACGGCTATCAGCTTGGAGTTAAGCACCATTATCCCGAGGGCGAGTTCGACCAGGTCGACAGGGCGCTCTTTGATTTAAAGAACAACCCCGCATCCAGAAGAATAATGACAAACCTCTATAACTTTGCCGACCTCAGCGAGATGGCGCTCTACCCTTGTGCCTACTCCATGACTTTCAATGTGAGCGGCAACACCCTAAACGGCATACTCAACCAGCGCAGCCAGGACATGCTGGCGGCAAACAACTGGAATGTCTGCCAATACTCGGCGCTTCTAATAATGATGGCGCAGGTGTCGAATCTCGAAGCCGGCGAACTCGTACATGTGATAGCCGATGCCCACATCTACGACAGACACATCGATATAGTAAAAGAGATAATAAAAAACGAGCCCTATGATGCGCCTAAGCTCATAGTTGATAAAACTGTGAAAAACTTTTACGATTTCACGCCAAACAGCTTCAAGCTCGAAGATTATAAATATCATCCCTTTGATGTGAAGATTCCCATAGCGGTTTAAGATATGCAGGCGATACTTGCGGTTTATTCCGATTGGGGCATAGGGCGTGACGGCACTCAGCCCGAGGTCATACCCGAAGACAGAGTGCGCTTTCAAAAGCTCACTCGCGGAAGCTGTGTAATCTACGGGCGCAAAACCATGCTGGATTTTCCGGGAAAAAGTCCGCTTAGGGGCAGAGAAAATATAATTATATCCTCCACGCTAAAATCCGTGGAGGGCGCTATGGTTGCGGCTTCGAAGGAGGAGGCCTTAAGACTTTCAGAGCAATTTGAAACTGTCTTTGTAATAGGGGGAGCCTCGGTTTACAAGCTCTTTATGGAAGACCTGAGTAAGATCTATATAACCAAAGTCTTCTCAGAGCCCCTTTCCGATGTCTTTTTTCCAAACCTGGATGAGGATGAGGCGTGGCGGATTACAGAACAGAGCGATGTGCTCTTATCGGAGAACGGCCTGAAATATCAATATCTCACATATGAGAAAAAGGCTTAAAGGAGCAAAAATAATGGCAAACATTAAGAACATATATCTTGCGGGCGGCTGCTTTTGGGGCGTTGAATACTTCTTCGGCTGGCTTAAGGGCGTTCTCGAAACCGAAGTCGGCTATGCCAACGGCGACTGCGAGGAAAACGCCAATTATCGCACTGTCCTCACGGGTCAGACGGGCTTTAGGGAGTGTGCAAAAATCACCTTCGATATGGATGAGGTCAGCCTCGATACCCTGCTTCACACATTTTTCTTCATCATAGATACCGAGAGCGAAAACAGGCAGGGCCCCGATGTGGGCAGCCAGTATCAGTCGGGCATCTATTATGACGACTTGGAACTCAAAGATGAGATCGAGAGAATTGCAGCTGTCGAGAAAAAGCGAACGCCGGGTTTCGCCGTCGAGATTACCCCGCTCAAAAACTACTTCAAGGCTGAGAAAGAGCACCAGAAATATCTAATAAAAAACCCGAGAGGCTATTGCCATATATCTCCCCTGTTGCTGGACTTCTTCACGGACATGAAAATAGACCCCAAGAACTATAAGCTTCCCACTGACGCCGAAATAAAAGAGAAGCTCACGCCCCTGCAATACGAGGTCACGCAAAACGCCGGCACGGAGCCGCCCTTTCAAAATGAGTACTTCGACAAATTTGAAGAGGGAATATATGTCGATATAGTCACGGGAGAGCCGCTCTTTTCCTCAAAGGATAAATACAAGTCATCCTGCGGCTGGCCCGCTTTCAAAAAGCCGATAGAGCTTCCCTCTATCTTTGAAAAGCCCGACAACAGCATGGGACTGCGCAGAACAGAAGTGGTGAGCCGCACAGGCAGCACCCATCTCGGCCACCTGTTCACGGGAGACCCCGAGTCACCGAACGGCCTGAGATACTGCATAAACTCGGCATCCCTTCGCTTCATACCCAAAGACGAAATGGAAAAAGAGGGCTACGGTTTCCTCCTCCACCTCTTCGGATAAGACGAAAAATTTAAACTAATTTAAAGCTTGCGTGTCGATTAACGGTACGCAAGCTTTTTATATGATGAAGATAAAGAAAGAGGCCTTGACCTAAGTCAAAGCTTCTTTGCTCTCCGGATCTGCTTGCGCTCGAAGGTGTTTTTTCCCTGCTCCAAGCTGCATAGACCTCATATATAGACATATCAAGAACTTCATTTTATTTAGAATTTTACAATAAAAAAATTTATGATAAAATACTCTAATCGGAAAGGGATGGTCTTTACTTGGAAAACAAGAGCGCAATAGATATGACAATCGGTACGGAGTGGAAACAAATACTAAGGTTCTCACTCCCGATTATGCTGGGACATGCACTTCAACAACTATATAATGCGGTAGACAGTATAGTGGTGGGAAACTTCGCAGGCGCAACAAAGGCCATAAGTGAAAGATACATAGCTGCAATCGGCGGCGGAGTCGCCCTGATGTTTCTGTTTTTAGCTATGGCCGTAGGTCTTGGAATGGGAGGCGGCATACAGATTTCCCAATTCTACGGAGCCAGACGCTACAAGCTGCTCAGAAGAACAGCCTCAACCCAGATAATAACCATGGGAGCTGTGGGAATGGTTTTAAGCGCCATAGCCTTTATCTTCGCGCGCCCACTGCTCTCTACGGTTATGAACTATCAGGATCCTCTCATGCTCCAAGATGCCGTCAGATACTACAAAGCGGCGGGCTTGGGCATAGTTTTTGTCTATATCTACAACGCTATCGCAAGCAATCTCAATGCCATAGGCGACTCCAAGGCAACCCTCTATTTCTTGGCAATAAGCTCCGTTATGAACATTGTTCTGGACCTTGTTTTTGTAATCTGCTTTCACTGGGACCTGGTCGGAGTTGCGGTGGCGACGGTTATCTCTCAAATTGCGAGCTGTGTGGCCGCGTTTATCTACATGATCAAAAAGTACCCCATGCTGGACATAAGGGGCGAGGACTTTGTCTTCGACTTCGAGCGCCTAAAGACCACCCTGCGTTTTGGAGTGCCCTCAATTATTCAGCAGTCAATCATATCCGTCGGCAATATTTTTATGCAGAGACTTATAAACGGATTTAATTGGACAGCCCTGATAAGCGGCTATGCGGTCGGAAACCGCATGGAATCCTTTGCTTTCGTTCCGATCTTCTCGCTTGCCAGCGGTGTATCCACCTTCACCGGACAAAACACAGGCGCCGATAGACTCGACAGAGTATACAAAGGCAGAAAAGTGGCCACGATAATGGTCTTGAGCCTAAGCCTTATCATTTCATTTTCAATCTATCTGGTGGCTCCGGATTTTGCAAGGGTCTTCGGCCTATCGAGCGACTCTCTCAGAATTGCCGTTGAGTATCAAAGGTTTATGTCCTTTGTGATTATAATTTTTGCCCTATATATTCCAACAAGTGCCACACTCACGGGCTCGGGAGATACCATGACGAGCACTTTAACAAGCATTACATCTCTCTTCGTCCGAGTCAGTTCGGCCTATTTGCTGGTCTATGTTTTCGACTATGGCTACAAGGCATCCTGGCTCACCGTGCCGCTGGGCTGGATTTTCGGGGCGACAATAGCTTTTGCAAGATTTAGCAGTGGAAAATGGAAAGAAAAGTCGGTTTTCAAAAGAGATGCCGGACTGCTGCTCGAGTTTGAGGAGGTATAATGAAAAAGAGCGGATTTTTTGCGCTTATATCCAGAATGAGATATATAAATCGCTGGGGTCTGATGCGCAGCAGCATAGAAGAGAATGTACAGGAGCACAGCCACATGGTGGCGGTGCTTGCCCACGCTCTCGGACTTATAGCTCGCGAGATTTTCAAAAAAGATGTATCGGCCGAGAGACTGGCCGTGCTTGCGCTCTACCACGACGCGAGCGAAATACTAACCGGCGATCTGCCGACACCTGTGAAATATATTAATCCGGAAATAAAAGCGGCATATAAGTCCGTCGAGCAGCTCTCCGCCGAAAAACTGCTGGGACTGATCCCCGAGGAACTCAGAGAGAGCTATACCTATCCCCTTTTGGGCGAATATACAGAGGACGATTCCTATGAGTTCAGGCTCCTCAAGGCGGCCGACAGCTTGTCCGCGTATATAAAATGTATAGAGGAGCGCAAGGCCGGAAATATGGAATTCGTATCTGCCGAAGCGCAGAGTTTAGAAAAAATAAGAGCAATGGGTTTGGAAGAGGCGGAGTATTTTATCGAAAAGTTTATACCCGCATTCGAACTGAATCTCGATGAGCTCTGGGACGGAGAAAAGAAATGAAAGCGATACTCAGTGTCATAGGAAAAGACAGAGTGGGCATAATGGCCCTGGTTTGCAATGTCTGCGCCAAGCGCAACGCCAATATTCTGGACATAAGCCAGACGGTCATGTCCGAATGCTTCACAATGATAATGCTTCTCGATGTTTCGGATTTAAGCTCAAGCTTCAAGGAGTTTAAAGAGGAAATGGCAGAACTGGGAAAAAACCACGGTCTGGAAATAGCGGTGCACAGAGAAGAAATTTTCAGAGCCTGCAACAGGATTTAGCTATGTTCGGAATTAACAGAGAAGAAATAATCAGCACAATCGAGATGATCACCAAGTGGCAGCTCGATATCCGCACCGTGACAATGGGCATAAGCCTAATGGACTGCACCGACTCTAAAGCGAAATTCACGGCAGAAAAAATTTATGATAAGATAACAAAGACCGCATCGCGCCTCTCCGAGGTCTGTGAGGAGATAGAATCCGATTTTTCCATACCGATAGTCAATAAGCGTGTGTCCGTCACGCCGATAGCTCTTGTGGGAGCTGCCTTCGATGAAGAGGGCTTTCTCGAGATAGCCAAAGCTCTCGACAGCGCGGCTCTGGAGCTTGGGATAGATTTTCTGGGCGGCTACTCTGCGCTTGTGCAAAAGGGTGCTGCTCGAGGGGACTTGGCGCTCATAAACTCCATCCCTTCGGCGCTCAGTCAAACAAAGTTTCTCTGCTCCAGTGTGAATTTGGCCAGCAGCAAGGCGGGCATCAATATGGACGCCGTGGCCAAGATGGGCAGGGTAATAAAGGAAGCCGCCGAGAAGACGGCGGATAATTCGGGAATCGCCTGTGCGAAACTGGTCTGCTTTGCCAATGCCGTCGAGGATAACCCCTTCATGGCGGGCGCCTTCCACGGCACGGGTGAGCCCGACTGTGTGGTGAATGTCGGCATCTCAGGCCCCGGCGCCATATACGAGGGCATGCTCAAGGCGAGGGGCAGGAGCTTCGATGAGCTCGCCGAGGAGATTAAGAAATCCGCCTTCAGAGTTACCCGCATGGGTCAGCTTGTAGCGCTCGAGGCCGCAAAGAGGCTCAATGTGCCCTTCGGCATAGTCGATCTCAGCCTTGCTCCGACCCCCTCGTTTGGCGACAGTGTGGCCCTAGTCCTCGAGGAAACGGGACTCGAGAGCGTCGGCGCTCCCGGCACAACCGCGGCGCTTGCCATGCTCAACGATGCCGTCAAAAAAGGCGGACTTATGGCCTCTTCCCGCGTGGGAGGACTTTCGGGAGCCTTTATTCCCGTTTCCGAGGATGCGGGCATGATAAAAGCGGTTGAAAACGGGTTTTTAAACATAGAAAAGCTCGAGGCGATGACGGCAGTCTGCTCTGTCGGTCTGGACATGATAGCTCTCGAGGGAGACACCTCAGCCGAAACAATCTCGGGCATCATAGCCGACGAGGCGGCCATCGGAGTTATAAACAACAAGACAACGGCGGTTCGCGTAATACCCGTGCCGGGTAAAAAAATCGGAGACAGCGTGAACTTCGGAGGTCTTTTGGGAAGCGCGCCGATTATGGCGGTAAATTCCGCTAAAAATGATAAATTTGTCCAAAGAGGAGGGCTGATTCCGGCCCCCCTGCACTCGTTGAAAAATTAAAGAGGAAAGGAGGAGAAGGATGGAAGCCTGGAAAAAAGACAGGATTGCCGAAATCACTCGCCTTGAACAAGCAGGAAAGATGACGGCGGAGCAAAAGAAAGAGCGTGATGATCTGCGCTATGAGCACATTGAGCTGTGGTCGGAGAAATCAAAGAATCCACCTCTCGAAGAGTTAAAAAAAAGGCAGGCGTAAAAACTGAGATAATAAGCCCGCCGGCAAAAATCTGCAGTCAAGAAGGCAGAATAAAATAGAAAAGAGCCCCGAGGGCTCTTTTCTTTCTTGTCTTTTTTCAGCCGTACATTTTAAATATCAGTCTGTTTTTAAGCCTTTCGGGCAGAAGATTGGAAGCAGCGGCAAACACTTTGTACTTCCCGCCCACAATGTGAATTCCGCCGGTCTTATCGCTCTCGGCTATTTTAAGTATGGTTTCCGCCACGAGCTTCGGAGAAAAGCCGCCCTGCTCATCCTTTTCCATCGCCGATATCGAGCGGACTATGCGCTCACCATAGAGCTCCTCTCCCTCAAACGATTTTTCCCTCTTGGCGGTGAAGGTCGTCTTGCTGTCGCCGGGCATCACGGTATTTACCCTAATTCCAAAGGGCAGAAGCTCTCCGCTTAAAGCCATTGACAAAGAATGCACGGCAGCCTTTGAGGCCGAATAGAAAGCCTGAAAGGGCAGAGGGAAGATGGCCGCTGCGGAACTTATATTTACTATGTGAGGATTATCGGAGTTTCTAAGGTGTTTTACAGCCTCTCTTGAGCACATAAACGGAGCAAAGAAGTTTACATCGAAAAGTCTTTTGGCGTCTGCCGTACTTGTGAATTCAACTGCGCCCGATATGCCGAAGCCCGCGTTATTTACCAAAAGGTCCAGCCGATCGCGCTCTTTAAAAATCTCATCGAAGGCCCTGATGATGTCCTCCTCCGAGCAGAGATCCGTTTTAACGGTTTTAATGCCGTCCTTACTCTCTCCGCTTCTGGAGAGATCAAAGACCTCATAGCCGTTTTGGCTCAGAAGGAGAGCCGTTTCCCTGCCTATGCCGCGGCTGGCGCCGGTGACAATCGCTGTTTTTTTCATAATAAGCACCTCGCAATTTTGATTCGATTCTTGGATAAGAATTTTATATCGTTTATTAAGAAAAAGGGAAGCTGCTCAGCTTCCCCTGTGTAGTTATATAATTTATCTTCTTCTGCGGTTTTTGAGATCTTTATACATCTTATTTTCATTTATGCGGCTGTTCGACTCCTGCATAAAGCGCTTCAGCCTATCCTCAAAAATCTCGTTCTCCGTTTTAGGGGGAGCTTCGGGAATGGGTTGCGGCTTTGTCTCCGGGGGAGACTCCTTAGCCGGTTCCGAAACGAGAGCCTTTTTAATGGACAGGTTTATTTTGCCGCCCTGCCCAAGTTCGAGCACTTTGACTTTGATTTTCATGCCCTCGCTCAGGTGGTCTCTCACATTTTCAACATAGGAGTTGGCGATTTCCGAAATATGCACCAAGCCCTTTTGGCCGTTTTCCAAGGTGACAAATGCGCCGAAGTTCGCAATCCCGCTCACTGTCCCCTCAAGGATGGCTCCAACCTTCAAATCCATAGATAAAAAATCCCCCTAAAGTTAATTAGTTATAAATTTTTAAATAAACAGGAAGTTGAATCCACTTATACCACAAAAATGTAAAGATGTAAACTAAAAAAATAACAAAGAACAGAAAAAGCTGCGGTTTTAGCCGCAGCTTTAAGGGCTTTGATTAAAGAGCCTCAAAAGCGCTCTTATCTAAGCCGCAGACAGGACAGACCCAGTCGTCGCCTATGTCTTCAAAGGCTGTTCCGGGAGCAACGCCGTTGTCGGGATCGCCTACTTCGGGATCATATACATAGCCGCATACGCATTCATACTTTGTCATTTTATTTTCCTCCGTTATAATCGAAATTTCGGCCTTCACGCCTTGGCAAACTCGTCGAAGAGTTTATGCACTGATTATACCATTCCGGCATTTTAAAGTAAAGCTCAGGACAGCTAAACAAAGATTTTATATAGAATATACACAATACAAAAAATTACAAAAAGGAACAGGTTTACAGTGCTGCGAGGCAGAGCGAAAAACCCCTCTGAATATTCAAAAAGATTGAAGAGAATGAATATTTAAAAGCTATGTTAAATAAAGCCGATTTTTAAAGCAATGTGGAGAACCGGAGCAAAAACAACCGAAACAATAGACAAAGTGGGGAATAGGTGGCCATTTGCTCTCAATAAAAAAGGATAAATTTATCCTGTATTCCAAAAATATAGGTGAAAATATTCATAAAATTAGTTTACATAACACAAATTATTTTTAAAAAAGAAGTCGAGAAAATGGACGAAAGAGGTTACAAACTGTAATTTTTGAAAGAGTTTTGAAATAATTTGCCGGAAACTTCAAATTTTATGCAATATGTCGACACAAGATATGGGGTATAAAAAGTATAAATTAAACAAAGTTATACAAGCAGTAGAAAGACTCGTCGTATTATACGAAAAGTCAAAAAGCTATTTGTGCATATTGCTGATTGAGAATAATTCAACATTTCTTGTATAATTATACTTGAAAAAAGGAAAGACTCCCCGTTTTTGGTACTTATTCGAATGAGAACGCATTTTGACTGGAGCAGTGTGTTATGAAAAAAATGTTCGGTTTCCGTCTTGAAAAAAAGAAAATAGCGGCAGTCCTGGCATTTGTACTTTTGATGCTTGCTCTTGCGGGATTTTTGGTAATCGATCCGGTGCGAGCCAGTAAAGAAGGGCTCTATTGGGTCGAGAAAAAAACCTCAACGGCTTCCACGGAATCTGCAAATGCCGATCTAAGCCCTGCCAAAAGCGAAGGCTCCGCGCCGACGGCCTTGATGCCCTCAAAGCTTCGCCGCCTTGGCTCCGAGCCGGATATGAACTATTTAACCGCCTATGTAAATGATGTTGCCTGCGTCAGGCTTCCCGTCTTTGACGGCAAGATTTATGCGGCAATATGGCAGTTTGCCAGCCTATTGGGCGAGAGTATGAACGGCGAGTATATAGGCGAAACCGCATTTAAGGTTTCGGAATACGGAACTTACCTCGAAGTCGGCGATAGGGCTGTGGTTCCCTTGAGCGATGTAATAAAGACTCCGACCAAAATTTACTATCCGTTGGACATGCTCTGCAGCTTTTATAACATGAGCTATGAAACAAGCGTCGACATGAAGAGAGCCGACTTTGAACTTAATGAGGGAGAGATATACAAAGTAAAAACCGCATCCGAGGTCTACAACGAGAGTGACCTGTATTGGCTGTCAAGGCTGATAGAAGCCGAAGCGGCTAAAGAGCCTCTCGAGGGCAAGATAGCGGTTGGCAATGTGGTTTTAAACCGCGTTAAAAGCCCGGGTTTTCCCGACGATGTTATAGGAGTCATCTTTGATAAGGAGCACGCGGTGCAGTTCGGACCGACAGAATCCGGCAATATCAATGTGAGTCCGAGTGAGGAATCCATAATTGCCGCAAAACTCTGCTTCGAGGGAGTAAACATGGCGGGCGGCAGTCTGTACTTTGTAAATCCCAAGGTCGGCGCCGACAACTGGTTCAAAGAAGAGCTGACATTTGTAAAGACAATCGGCAGACACGATTTCTACGCATAAGAAGCGGCAATAGACTTATAAATATTGTATTTTAAGAAAAAGTGTGCTATAAGTGGACGGGTAACTGTCCACTTTTTTCGGAGAACAGAACTTGGAAAACAAACTTAAGAAGAGCGCTGCCGAGCTCGGGATAGAGCTTAAAGCGGAGCAGATAAGAAAGTTTTTAAGATATAAAGAGTGCCTGATAGAGGGCTCAAAGCTGGCAAACCTCACGGCGATTAAGGATGACGAGGAGATAATGAAGCTCCATTTCCTGGATTCCGTAGCAGTCCTGCCCTACTGTGATTTCAAGGGCAAAAGCCTCTGCGATATAGGCTCGGGCGCGGGTTTCCCGGGAGCGGCGCTTAAAATTGCCGAGGAGAGTCTTTCGGTCAGCCTTCTCGAATGCCGGCAAAAGCGAGTCAATTTTCTCGAGGGACTTATATCCGAACTTGAGTTAAAAGATTGCAGGGTCCTCCCGATAAGGGCGGAGGAAGCGCCGCAAGAGCTGAGAGAGAGCTTCGACATAGTCATATCCCGAGCTGTCGCCGACCTCAGGTTGCTCTCCGAGCTTTCCATGCATCTGGTAAAAAAAGGCGGGCTGATGCTCGCCATGAAGGGGCCCGAACCCGACCCGGAGCTTGAAGCCGCCAAAAGGGGCATAGAGCTTCAGGGCGGCGCCATAGAGGCGGTGCACGAGTATGTTCTCCCTTGGGCAGATACAGGAAGAAGCCTGATAATAATAAGAAAGGAAAAAAGCACGCCGAAGAAATACCCGCGGCGCTTTGCGCAGATGAAGAAAAATCCTCTGTGACAGCAGAAAGGAAGGTATATATTATGAAAAGAACAATAGCGATAATACTTACAATTTTAATTTTAAGCTCAATGAGCTTCGCACTCGCTGCTGATATAGCCGAGGGCGAGAAGAGAGCGGTTTTGGGCGCCAACTTAGACGATAACCAGATAGAGAATATCTACAAAGTTTTCGGCATTAAGCGCGGAGACGTTAAGGAACTCCGTGTCAGCATAGATCAGGAGAGAAAATATCTCGAGGGACTTGTCGACAGCGCCAAGATGGGTTCACGCTCCTATTCGAGCATCTATATCGAAACCCTGCCGGAAGGCTCGGGAATAGAGGTCGAAACACACAACATCGACTGGTGCAGTAAAGAGATGTATATAAGCGCGCTCACCACGGCGGGCGTTGAGGACTGCAAAGTTATAGTTGCGGCTCCCTTCAATGTGTCGGGCACCGCCGCGCTCACAGGCGTATATCTCGCCTATGAAGATATGAGCGGGGAGGAAATGGACGAGCTGGCCAAGCAGATCGGCGCCGAGGAACTCACGGTCACAGCGGAGCTTGCCGAAAAGCTGGGAGCCATCGACTCGGTGGAGATAGTCAACGAACTCAAGCTCATCCTGGACGAAACCAGAAACATGACGGACGAAGAGCTCAGGGCCGAAATAATCAAGATAGCCGATCGCCTCGGCGTAACGCTTACCGATTCTCAGATAGATAAGCTCATCTCTCTCTGCCGCTCGCTTGAAAAAATGGATCCCGACGAGCTTAAGGAGAAAGTCGATTCCGTAAAAGAGAGCATACAGAAGATGGCGGCGGCCAAGGAGAAAATTCAGAACTTCAGCGAAAAATTCTCAGAGAAGTTTAAAAATATCTTCAATGCCGTCTCCGAGGCTTTCAAAAACTTCTTCGATATTTTCCGCAAGAAGGAGTAAATTAACTTTAATAAAACAAAAAACAGAGTAGCTTTTGCTGCTCTGTTTTTTGTTTATAGTCTTAATTTTTCGGGCTTTCTTTCGGCTCTTCACCCTGCAGAGCCGGGAGAAAATACACTGTCAGCGTCCTCGCCGAAGATTTTGAGCAGGTCAAAATCCTTCATGGCATCACTCTCTTTAAGCTCATACATTTCAGTAAAGCTCTCAATCTTTTTGTTGTAGTCAAAATATGCGGCATCGCTTCTCAAGGTTCTGGCAGTGTAGTAATCCAGCACGCCGTCGGCCTCCAAGGGGAGCCTGAGTATCACATGCAGGCCGAACTCCGTCTCGACAGGGTCTGTGACCTTATACATTTCCGCCATCTTAACAGCTTCTTCAAAGGCGGGAACCATTTTGCCCTCGGTGAAGTAGTAGCCGTCTATAAGATGCGCTGCGCCGGGGTCCTCGCCTCTTTCCAGCACCCTCTTTTTAAATTCCTCCGTGAGCTTATCCTTAGCTCCAATCTTTCTCAGCTCGCTTACAAGGGCTTCCGCCTCTTTTTTAAGATTGAGTTTCTCGGCGTCGGTCTTTTGACTGCCGTCCGGGTTCTCAAAAGAGAAAAGCACATGCATTGCCCTCATATAGCCTCGCTCTTCAGCAAAGGCAAGTGTCTTGTCGGCAGAAAATTTTTCTCCGCCGGGGCCGTAAAGAGCGGCAAAACCGTCTTGGTGGAGCAGAGAAGTCTCGCTTACATACTTATATACTCTCTCGCTTATTAAAAGCTCCGAGAGCGCGTTGAAGAACTCCTCGTCCGAAACCTGACCGCCGCAGTAGCGCTCCATGTTGGCCTTCTTAATCTCTTCAAACTGAGCTTTAGACTCATCGCTCAGCCCGATTCCGAGCTTCTCAAGTTCTTTATTGAGGCCATAAAACTGCACTATCACAGTTTTTACATCCTCCATTATAAACTCGGCAAAGCTCTCGTCCTCTGTGAGCATATCGTCAAGGGGCATCGCTCCGAATTGAGATTCAATTCTGAGCATAGAGGAATTTATCCAATAAAACAGCTCGTCCCAGTAGATTTTGTCCTTGCCTATGGTGAAGACAACAGTGTCGGGGTCCATGCTCTCATAGGCTGCTTTGAAGTCGTGCACGCCTTCGGGCCTGGGGGTGACGGTCGGTGTGGGCTCATACTCTCTGACAGAGGCATCGGCGCAGGCCGAGAGCAGGGATAGCAGCATAATGAGTACAATTAAAACAGAAAAACTCTTTTTCATCTTACACTTCCTTTAAACTTAGCCACAAAATTATATCAGGCTTTCTTATGTTTATAAAGACCAATCATATATAAAACTCTCGGCGACCTTAAGCGGATTTTCACTCTCTTTAAGCTCCAAGCTTAAAAGCGGCTTTTCTCCAGGCAAAGCGCGGAGCCTGCCCCTATACTTTGACTTGCGGCTTAAATCTAAGAACTTTTCGGGCGAGACCGATGAGGCGGCAAAGTAGAGAGTTCTGTCTTTCTGACTTATATCGCTAAAGCCCAGTTCGGCGGCCTCGGCTCTGAGTCTCGCTATTCTAATGAGGGATATCGTTTCATCGGGCGGCTCTCCGAAACGGTCAATAAGCTCGTCAATAAGCTCCAGCTCTTCCTCTTCCGTTTTAAGCTCGGCAATACGCCTGTATAAACTCATTCTCAGCTCCTGGGAGCCCACATAGCTTTCGGGAATAATGGCGGAAACCACGATGTCTGCGGTGGAGTTTTTGGCATCGACAGGCTCCAAGCCCTTTTCTTCGGCAATAGCCTCCTCCAGTATTCTCAGATACAT
Organism: Candidatus Scatomorpha sp.; assembly: GCA_040765295.1. Lineage (GTDB taxonomy): Bacteria > Bacillota > Clostridia > Oscillospirales > Oscillospiraceae > Scatomorpha. The sequence continues at coordinate 284,574 of JAXGSB010000001.1, forward strand.
GTCATATCCCACATCGGTGAGGTGACCCGACTGCTGAGCGCCCAAAAGTCTGCCTGCGCCCCTAATCTCCAAGTCGCGCATGGCTATTTTTATGCCCGAGTTAAACTCGGCAAACTCCTTTATGGCGCCAAGGCGCTGCTCCGCCGTTTCGCTCAGGACTCTTCCCTTCCTGAAGCAGAAATAGGCGTAGGCCTTGCGGCCCGAGCGGCCGACTCTGCCCCTTATCTGATGCAGCTGAGCAAGGCCGAAGCGGTCGGCGTCTTCAACTATAAGGGTGTTTACATTGGGCATATCTATGCCGTTTTCTATTATCGTTGTCGAAACCAAAATGTCGCAGTCGCCCGAGAGCATGGCCTCGAAGGCCCCGTCCATCTCATCGTCGCTCATGCGTCCGTGAGCAAAGCGAACTCTGGCCTCCGGAAGCATGCGCTGTATGTTATAGGCCTTGCGCTCCAAACCCTCAATGCGGTTATAGATGTAAAAAACCTGTCCGCCTCTCGAAAGCTCCCGCTCCATGGCCTCTTTAAGACTGCTTTGGTCATATTCCATAACATAAGTAGCCACGGTCTGTCTGCCGAAAGGAGGTTCCTCTATGCTCGAAAAATCTCTTATGCCCGAGAGCGCCATGTTCAGCGTTCTCGGTATCGGGGTGGCCGAGAGCGTGAGCACATCGACATTTTTGAACTTTGTCTTCAGCTTTTCCTTCTGCGAGACGCCGAAGCGCTGCTCCTCATCGACAATCAAAAGTCCCAAATCGCGAAATTTCACATCCGAGCCGAGAAGCCTGTGAGTGCCGATTAAAAAGTCTATTCTGCCCTCACAGAGCTCTTTGAGGGTCTTCCGCACTTCCCGCGCCGGAGTGTAGCGGCTCAAAAGTCTTATCTCCACGGGATAGCCCATAAATCGAGCGAGAGCGGTGTTGTAGTGCTGCGTTGCAAGAACCGTGGTGGGAGCAAGGAGAGCGGCCTGCTTGCCGTCGAGCACACACTTCATAACGGCTCTCAGCGAAACCTCGGTCTTTCCGAAGCCCACATCTCCGCAAAGAAGCCTGTCCATAGGCTGCGGCTTTTCCATGTCGGCCTTTATCTCCTCTGTGCACTTAAGCTGGTCTTCGGTTTCGCTGTAGTCAAAGCGCTGCTCAAATTCTGTTTGCCAGGGACTGTCCGGCGAGAAAGCGTGACCCTTTAAAGCCTGTCTCTCGGAATAGAGAGCGATGAGTTCGGCGGCCATCTCCTTGACAGAGGCCTTGGCTCTGGCGATTTTGTTCGACCAGTCCGTGCCGCCCAGCTTCGAGAGTTTAATTGCCTTGTCATCCGAGGCGCCCATGTACTTGGCTATGAGCTGTATGGATGAAACAGGGAGATAGAGAGCGTCCTTGCCCAAAAAGTTCAGTTTTATGTAATCGCGCTGCTCGGAGTGGACCGTCATCTTCCTAAGGCCCGCAAATCGGCAGAGACCGTGAATGTCGTGGACGACGAGATCTCCGATTTTAAGCTCCGAAACGTCGGAGAGCGCCCCCTTCTTGCGGGCTTTCCTTCGCTTTTGTGCCCGTCTGGGCTTTCGCATGAGAAGGTCGTCGCTGAGCACTGCAAGAGAAAGCTTTGGAGAAAAGAAGCCCGCGCCCAAAGAGCCCTGCTTAATCATCACCTCGCCTGCCCCGGGAAGCGAATCGTCCTTAAAATTCAGCATAGGCTCTATGCCTTCTTCTCTCAAGAGCTCTTCCATAAGCTCCGCTCTGAAAAGCTCGGGAGTCAAGATAAGAACTCCGGCCCCCAAGCCCAAAAACTCTTTAATGTCGGAAAGCATTGCCTTAATGCTTCCGTGAAAGGCGGGAATCTGCCGAATTTCTAAGCTGAAACTCGATTTTGGCGTAACGGGAATCGCGGAGGATGCGAAACTGTCGGTCAAAAAAACCCGTTGATTTTCAAGACTCTCCCAAAATTCTCTCCGCGGCAAAACAAGCTCTGCGGATTTTATGAACTTAAAAAAGTCCGAGGAAAAAGAAGAAATCTCCTCATCATATCGCGCGCAAAGCTCTCTCATCCGCTCTGAAAAGCGGCGGGGCGAATCTATAATAATTTCGGCCTTACTGTCTATATAGTCAAAAACAGAAGTTTCTCCCCCGTAAATCATCGGGGAGAAGAGGTCGGGAGAACTCAGCTCTCCGAAATCCCGGAGGTTTTCAAACTCGCGTGTGAAAAACTCCGCTCTTGCGCTCCCTGCCTCGGATTTTTTGAGGAGTTTATCCAGCTTATCCAAAAACTTGCCCAAAGAGCCCTCATATTCCGAGGGAAGAACCTCCGAAGCGGGTAGTATAAGCGCTTCGTTAAGATCCTCAAAGCGCCTCTGACTTTCCGAATCGAAGTGACCTATATAGTCAATCTCGTCCCCCCAAAACTCCATTCGCACGGGGTCTTCGTTTTGCGGGGAAAAGAAGTCGAGAATACCGCCGCGGCGCGCAAACTGCCCCGGCAGACTCACCATCTCGGTCTTTTTATAACCGCAGGAGAGCAGGAAGAGCTCGAGAGTCTCGATTTTAACACTATCTCCCCTTTTGAGTTTTTTGACGGAGCGTCCCAGAACATCCGAGGGCATGGGGCGCAAGAGGGCGCCCTCGGCCGTTACTATGTTTATTCTTGCGCCCGAGAGAATTTCATAAAGGCTCTTTAGCCTCGAGGCTTCGTCGGCTCTGGTTCTTGCCGCCACGGGCCTGAGCCTGAGCTCTCTGCCCGAGAGAATGTTGGCCTCCACACCCGAAAAGCCCAAAATCAAATGACTTAGCTCCGCCGCCTCCTTCTCATTGGGGGTGAAAATAAAGAGGGGGCGCTCTCTGTTAAAATGGAGCGCAGAAATAAAATGAGCCCTCGCAACATTGGGAAGTCCCCAAAGCGCGCAGGGGAAAAAGCCGCTTTTTTCCCCGAGGGGGAGGGCGGCTGTGTCGAAATATTCAAAAAAGAGCTTGCTGAGTGCTTTTTGCGACATATGTTAACCTCTTCTCGCAAAGAAGATAGTAGCAAAAAGAGGGCGCAAATACAAGCTTAAAGCCCGAAAATCTACAGCTTGGCGCGTCTGATTTTTCAGGGCAGCATAAACGAAAAACGCTTACTGCTTTAGAATTTGCAGCAAGCTATCCTTTCCCCTAGGACTTAAGGGGAAGGCGCCGACAAAGTCGGCGAATGGGGACTGGTTAAGCAAATAAGAGTATAAAAAAGAGGAAGCGGCATAAAGCCGCTTCCGATGGGTATCGAATTATTAACTTAGCTGATCATCTCGAGTTTTGTAAACTCGCTGACCGTAGGCGGCTTTGCGGTGTCGAAGCTGTTGTCGATTTCAATCTCGCCGCTCTTGATTCTCTCGATAAGAGCCTCGTAGTCTTCAAGCGTAAAGGTCTCAAAGCCCCAAGATTCTTCCGTGGTGGGCAGGCCGACAAAGTCGCCCTCGGCGAGGGAGAACACCATGGACTTGCCGCTGTACTCTTCCCACTTGCCTGTCTGAATGGCTTCAAGGATTGCCTCGGTTACAGGCTGCAGACCCTTCATGGCAGAGGAGATGAACGGGTTGTACTTATAGAGTTTCTGTCCGCCCTCTTCCTTCTCGCCTACGGGGAACTGGTCGACGTCGACGCCTATCACCTTGCCGTCATACTGCAGAGCAGCATCGACAGCAGAGGTATAGATACCGCCTCCGCAGGCAAAGACGACCTCGGTGCCGTCCTTATACCAGCCTTCCATGCGGGCTGTGATGTTGGCATCTCCAAAGAACTGGCCGCCGTAGAAATACTTGATCTCAATATCGGTTTCCATTTCCTGGGCTGCTAAGTCCGCGCCCTGAACATAGCCGTAGCCGAAGCGTACAACGGCGGGAACAGCCATGCCGCCCAAGAAGCCGTGCTTGGTGTAGCCGTCTTTAACAGCGGCGTAGCCTGCCAAAAATCCTGCCTGCTCCTCGGCAAAGGTTATGCAGATAGCATTCTTGCCTATGGGTGTGTCGTTGGGGAGAGAGGCGACGTCAACCGCGATGAAATAGACATCGGGATATTGATCCTGAACCTCGGCCACAGCGGCATCGAAGAGGAAGCCGGGAAGAACAACAACATTTGCGCCCTCCTGTATTGCCTGAGAGATCGAGAGCATTCTGGCATCGTTGCTGTCTTCGGTGGGCTGATAGTACTTGTGGTCGATCTTATTTGCCTCGCTCCAGGCCTTAACGCCCTGCCAGCAAGCCTGGTTGAACGATTCGTCGTCAATGGTGCCGACGTCTGTGACCAGAGCGACCTTTTTGATGATGGGAGCCTCGCCCTCAGCGGCCGGCTCTTTCGCCTCGGGCTTTTCTGCTGCGGGAGCCGCCCCGCAGGCGACCAATGTCAGAACAAGCGCGAAAACAGTTAAAATTGTTAAGAATTTTTTCATCTTATCCTCCTTGTGTTTTGTTTTTGCTGGAACAATTATATTTTAACATTGAAGAGCTTAAAATACAAGTAAGCGGAAGTTAAAAAGAATGTAAAATAAGAAAAAATCAAAGCGAAAAACAATAAACAAGTGCCCGCCGAACGAATAATGATTATTGGGGCTGTCGGCGTTTGCAAGACGAATAAAGATTTATTTTATGTAAAAAGATAAAATCTGATAATTTGCAGAGCAGCAAAGCCCTCCCCGTGTAAGGGAGGGCGGCGCGGCGCAAGCCGTGACGGAAGGGTTTACAATAAACCACAGTTTTTTTGTGCAATCCTTATGTTAAAAGTCCTAAACCTTTGCTATATAAAACCTCTTTTTAAGGCCTGCCCACTGAATGATATTCAAAACCCCGCTCTCTCATAGCTTCAGGCGGGTAGATGTTGCGCAGGTCAAAGAAATAATTTCCTGCCAGAATTTCTTTGATGCGATTTAAGTCCAAGCTCCTGAATTGGTTCCACTCCGTTGCTATGACGAGGGCATCGGCGCCTTCGGCAGCCTGATACTCATCTTTTGCGTACTCTATCTCTACACCGGCGTTTTCCAGTGTCTTTTTAGCCTTGGGAACGGCCTGGGGGTCATAAGCCTTAATCAGAGCGCCGGCTCGATAGAGCTCGCGGATAATGTGAACGGCAGGCGAGCCCCTGTCGTCGTCCGTATTGTTTTTAAAAGCCAAGCCCAGAAAGGCAATTTTCTTGTTCTCAACTCCGCCCATCTTGTCTATAATTTTTTCACTCATTCTGTCCTTTTGTCTTTCGTTTGCAAGGATTCCGGCTTTGACAACGCCAAGCTCGACTCCATGGAGTTCGGCTGTATAGTATAGCGCCCGGGTATCCTTGGGAAAACAGCTGCCCCCATAACCCGGTCCCGCATGCAGGAATTTCTCCCCTATCCTCCCGTCCATGCCCATGCCCTTGGAAACCTGCTGAATGTTGGCTCCGACTTTCTCACATAGCTCGGAAAGCTCGTTGACAAAAGAAATTTTAGTGGCTAGGAAGGCGTTTGATGCATACTTTACCAGCTCGGCCGTCTCAATATCGACTATCAAAAACGGCGTCTCGTTGAGGTAGAGGACCCGGTAGGCTTCCTTCATAAGCTCAATGGCCTTTTCCGATTCGGCTCCTATAACTACCCTGTCGGTGTGTGTGAAGTCGTAAACGCCCGTGCCCTGCCTTAAAAACTCGGGGTTTGAAACCACATCGAAATCTATATCCTCCCCGCGCTTTTGAATTTCATCTTTTATTATTTTTTTTATCTTTTGACCTGTACCGACAGGAACCGTAGATTTATTTATGACGACCTTATAGCCGTTTATGCTTCTGCCGATTTCTTTGGCGACCTCATAGACACTGCTTAAGTCGGCAGAACCGTCTTCACCGGAGGGCGTACCCACGGCAATGAATATGAGGTCCGAGTTCCGGACTGCTTCTCCCAAATCGTCTGTAAAACTCAAACGCTTATAATAAATGTTCTTTTGCATCATATCTTCCAGGCCCGCTTCAAATATGTGAGGTTTTCCGGCCTGTAACTGTTTTATAAGTTCGGCATCATTGTCCACGCAGGTCACTTCAAAGCCGAAATCCGAAAAGCAGGCGCCCGAGACAAGTCCGACATAACCCGAGCCTATCATAGCAATTTTCATTCAAACACTCCTATCTCTCAAGCCGACAGTTTGAGGGCTGTGTATTTTGTGGTAGCAAGGCGATAATGCTCAAGCAGTTCACTGAATATCGAGTCCCAAGTTCTGGTCAAGGCATAGTTTCGCCCGCCTGCGGCCAAAGCATCTCTCATTTCCCTGTCTTCTAGGAGCGTGAGCATGGCCGAATAGAGCTTCTCCGAATTGCCGCTTTCAAATGTGAGGCCGGTTTCGCCGTATCGTATATTCTCTCCCACGCCGCCGGCATCCGCTCCCAAGACCGCAAGGCCCGAGGCCATCGCCTCCAAAACGACGTTGCCGAAAGTCTCAGTGGAAGAAGGGCATACAAAGATATCGGATGATGCGTAAGAAGCGGCCAAGTCTTCTCCTTTCAGAAAACCCGTATAGACGGTATCCTGCGGAAGTCTTTTTTTACACTCCTCAAGGTATGGGCCGTCGCCCGTCATCACCAAGGCAGCTTTTTCACCGTGCCGCTCATAGAGCTTTGAGTAGGCGTCTATTAAAAGATCCAAGCCTTTTTCGGCGGAAATTCTTCCCACATAGGAAAATACGATTTTGCCATCCAAGCCGTGAGCCCTCCGAAAGTCATCGCTCCTCTTTGCGGGGCTAAAGAGCTTCGTATCTATCCCGCGGGAAAACCTGGCGGTCTGAGGAACACCCATGGCGTTGACCTGTTTTTCCGTGCCGGCTGTGGCGCAGAAGGTCATCATATTCTGATTGTGAAACCAGGCCAGATAGTCTTCCGCAAGGCTTTCCAAGGGCTCTAAGTTATAATATTTCAAATAAGTTGCGAAATTTGTGGTATATGTCGAAACGGACGGAATAGAGAATTTTTGCGCATGGTGCAAACCCGCCAGGCCCATACTGAATTCGGTCATGTTGTGGACGAGGTCCGGCTTGAAGTCTTCAAAGGTCTTGTTAATTCTGAAAAAATTGGGAAAGGTGAAGCGGCAATCTGGGTAAAGAAAAAACTTCATGCTGTAGTACTGCTCAACAGTCTCCGGAGCAGCCTCGTCATCGTATTTGGGCGTAAAAATCCTGTATTCTATATTCTCTTTTCTAAAATATTCCATCATTCTTTGGATGGTATTGCTGACCCCGTTCACTTGGGGAAAAAATGTGTCGGTAAACAAGGCTATTTTCATTTTAAAATGCTCCCTTTACATAGGCCGGCTGTTTGCGGTAAAGTTCCTCGTCGCAAACGAAGCTGCCGGAACGGTAGTAGGCTACGGATTTACACGCCAGCTTGCAGAGCCTGTAAGCATAGAACAAATCCAATCCCAAGTGATGCTCATGTGAAAAATACTCTCCGCGGAAATCTTTTATTGTTTGCCTCAAGTCACGGGTCGGATTGTCTTTAAAAGAAAAAGCGTTTTTCAAAAGCGCAGGCTCATTTTTTTTGTGGTAGTTGCAGAGCCTAATCTCATAGATTCCATGTGCCAAATGGCGGTTGAATTTTTCTTCCTTGGCGTGATAAAGGCAGAAAAAGTCCGAAAGGAAATGACACAAGATGCCTAAATCCAAAGAAAAGGCATCCCTGCTGAAATCTTCTTCAATCAGCTGCTCGGAAAGAGCTAGGACACCTTCGGAATGAATGCTTAGAATATGGGGTTTAAAGAGGACTATCGGTGTGCAGTCCGGCTTAACATTTCCATAAATAAAGGACTCTCGATCCAAGTCAATTACCTCGGAAAGCTCTCCGTAGAGCGCATCTGCCATCATTAAATGCGTTACAAAATTCAAGGTGAAACTCCTTTCCGAAAAAACCTTCGCACATTTCTTTGTCGATAAGTTTAGTTTCCTCCAAAAATATATTAACAAACGGATGTAATTTACAAAGCTTCTTGATGTAAAAAATAGGAAATATTTCAATGCATAAAATAAACAAGAGCGTTGCAAATTATTTCATTTTGCAACATTCCCTTAAGAAAGAGACAGGAAACTTTCCTGTCTCTTCGAATCCAAATGTGTGCTCAAAATCAGCGATGTCCCTAGATGACCTTCATTATAATCTCTCGCAAGTGAAGCGGAGCTGTCTCGGGAAGAGACAGCTCCGCTGGCGATTGTGTAATTTTTATGTCTGCTCGGGCTTGAGCAGTTCGATTACTCGTACAGGTCTGCGAGCTTGCCGTCTGCGCCGATGGCGCCGACCTCACGCGCAAGTTCTTCCAGCTCGGCCTGCAGCGCATCGGAAAAATCAAGGCCGGTGACTCTGGCTTCTTCCATCTTACGAGCCTCAATCTCGCCGGGCATGAAAATCTCCTCCACGCCGGTGGCTGTTCGGCTGTTTTTGATTATGCTGGCAAAAAGCGAAGCATGCTCCTTGAAGCGGTCAACATCTATGAAGTGCGCAATATCCAGCAGTATAACAGCGAAACCGGTCTTCTCAGGCTCCCAATTTTCCACGAACGGAATCTCGGGGCTGGTGAGCGCATCGGCCAGGACGCCGCCGAACATATCGACAAACACGGCGAGACCATAGCCTTTGTGGTCGCCCATAGGACGGACACAGTATGCATCATGCGGATTGGTGGTTGGGTTGCCATCATAGTCGTTGGCCCAGCCTTCGGGCATCTCCCTATTCTCGCGGCGATAGGCCTGTACCTTACCTATGGCGACACCACTGGTGGAAATATCGATAATGATCGGACGATCCGGATTCGTCGTGGGGCAGCCGAGGATAATGGGGTTTGTGCCGATGAGACGGTCTGCACCGCCGTACGGAGACTGGCAGGGATAGGTGTTGCTCACAACAATACCAATCACATTGTCATCTGCCATGCGGCGGCCGTAGTAGGCTCCGAAGCCGATGTTCGCGCTGTTGCGAGCCACACCTGCGGCAACGCCATACTTGCGGGCGCGTTCGAGGACCGCATCATATACTCGGTTCACTGCCACAATGCCTGAGCCGTCGTCACATTCGAAGACGAGGGCAGCGTCCTTATCCTTAACCAGGCGGAAGTCAGGCTGCGGATTCAGGGCGCCTTTCATATACTGCCGCAGGTAGATGCAGAGACGGGACAGTCCGTGAGAATAGGTGCCGGTGAAATCAGAGTGGGTGACAACGGTGGCCAGCGACTCGGCGTCGCTCTCGGAAACGTTAACTGCCATGAGCAGGCGCTTGATTAGGGTAATTTCCTGCTCATAAGAAAGATGCATCATAGTGAATACCTCCTGTTTTGTTAATTCATTGACAGCATACCATAGGATTTGTTTATTATCAATGAAAAAGCGCAATTTTTAAGAAAAAAATATGTGCAGCCTGCGAGAGGAAAAGCAAACGCGCTCGGAAAACGCCAATAGACAAGCGCCCGCCCTTGAGCTGAGAGGCTGTGAAAAATAAGAAAGAGACAGAAAAAACTTCCTATCTCTTCGAATCCAAGTACGTACTCAATATCAATGATGCCGCAACGGCGTCAACCTTGTCTTTGTGCGTTTTTTCTCTTTTGCCGCAGCTTTGAAGAATTGAATGAGCTTCCACGCTTGTGAGTCTCTCATCGATAAAAAGCACCTCAAGATCGCAGGCTGCTTTCAAAGCCTCGCCCAGAGCTCGGCTCTTCTCGGCGCGCTCCCCCTCGCTTCCGTCCATGTTGCGGGGGAGCCCCAGCAAAATTTTTCCGACCTCGTTCTCCTCTATCTCCTTTAAAAGCTTGTCGAGAAGCTCTCCGTCAGAGTAGTGCTTTATTGTGTATGCCTTGGCGCAGAGCAGCTCGCTCACGTCCGAAAAAGCAAGGCCGCTGCGCCGCTCGCCATAGTCAATTGCCAGAATCCGCATTCTTTTTCTCCTCAAAATAGTCTAAAACAGGGCCGGCTAAATACAAAGAGCCAAGACATAAAACCAAAGCGTTCCGCCCCTCGGCAAGCTGCAGCGCCTTCTCTACGGCCCCGGGCACCTCCGGCTCGGATGAGCCCGGAATGCCTGTCTCCGCCGCCATTTCATAAAGTCCGGCGGCATCTTTGGCCCTCTCGCCGCCGACGCTCGTGCAGACTATCTCACTGCAAAAGCCTTTCAAAAGCTTCAGGCTCTCTGAGATATCCTTGTCTTTCATGGTGCCGAAGATAACAATTTTCTCTCTCTCTGGGAAAATGGCCTCGAGCGCCGCTTTTGCCGACTCAATTCCCATGGGGTTGTGTCCGCCGTCTAATATAAACAGGGGTTTATCGCTCAAAATACTCAGCCGCGATGAAAGTCTCGCCTTCTCAAGTCCGCGCCCCAGCGCCTCGTCGGGAATTTTAATGCCGCCTTCCCGCAGAACTTCCACAGTTCTTATGGCGAGAGCGGCGTTTATAAGCTGGTGGGCGCCGAGCATGGAAATCTTGAAAGTTTTGCCCTCAAAGCTGAAAAGCTGTCCGCCGATATCCGCCGATATAAGGCTGAGCTTGCTCTCGTCCGCCGTATAGAGCTTAGAGCCGCGCCTTCCGGCCTCGCTTTCAAAAACCTCGAGTACGCTCTCGTCGCCCTTAAGGCAGAGCGCAGGACAGCCGGATTTGAAAATCCCGGCCTTCTCGAAGGCGATTTTTTCCTTTGTATCGCCCAGCACTTCCGTGTGGTCGAGACCGATGCTGCTAACTATCGAAAGAAGGGGCTTTTCGATGATGTTAGTGGCGTCGAAGCGGCCGCCCAGGCCCGTCTCCAGAATTACAATCCCGGCACCCAGCTTCTTATAATAAAAGAAGGCGGCGGCGGTGAGAAGCTCAAATTCCGTGCACTGTCTGCCGAGACTGTCGTTAACAGGGGCGAGATCATCAATAAGCTCAGCCAAATCTTCGTCCGAGATTTCGCTGCCGCAGAATCTGAAGCGCTCGTTCACCCGCCTCAGGTGCGGCGAGGTATAGAGCCCCGTTTTTATTCCGCTCTCCTGCAAAACAGACTCCAAATAGCAGCATACCGAGCCCTTGCCGTTGGTTCCCGCAACGTGTATAAAGCTTAAGTCTTTCTGCGGGTTCGAAAGGGCCTCCAAAAGCGCGCCTATCCTCTTAAGTCCCGGTTTTGAGCCGGGAGCGGAGGCGCTTTCTATATAATTTAAACTCTCTGCATAGTTCATTAGCCTAAAGCTCCCGTAAATTTCTAAAAAGAATATATGCTCATAAGCCGAAATAGTCAACTTTATTGCCGAAAACAGCGATTTTTACAGCTTTTTATGACGAAAAATCTTGACCTTGCGTCCTGCCTGTGCTAAAATCTGCTTACCTGTCAGGCGACGGGCGTTTTTTTGCTGCGCCCAAATTCCTGAAAGGGAGGCATTCTGCCGCAGCTTATGGCGGCAAATTCAATAAGGAGGTGCCGAATTATGGCAAAACCCGGAGCACGAGTAAAACTTACGCTCAGGTGCAACGAGTGCAAGGAGCGCAACTACTTCACGTTCAAGAACAAGAAGAACACAACGGAAAAACTTGAACTTTCGAAGTACTGCCCGCGCTGCAGAAAGCACACCAAGCACAGCGAGACGAAGTAGCGGAACGAAAGGAAGAGAAATGGCAAAAAAATCCAATGCCCCTTTAAAAACCACCACCGCTGCCGTCAAGAAGACAGACCATAAGCTCTCGTTCGGAAAGAGGGTCGCGCATTGGTTCCGCGATATGAGAGCAGAGCTCAAAAAGGTTATATGGCCGTCTAAAAAAGAGATTGTCGATAACACGAGTATTTCCTTGGCTGTCATGGTAGCCAGCGCTGTGGTTGTTTGGGGATTCGACAAAATAGCCGCTCTCGGAATCTCAACCCTTATCAGGTTGGTAGGATAAAATGAGCGATGAATTAAAGTGGTATGTGGTGCACACATACTCGGGATACGAAAATTCCGTAGCCTCCTCTGTTCTGACAGCAGCGGAGAGGCGGAAAATGCAGGACCTCATCACCGAGACACAGGTCCCGATGGAAACGGTTACCGAGCGCACGGATAAGGGCGAAAAGACCTATGAGCGCAAGATAATGCCCGGCTATGTTTTGATAAAGATGCAGCTCACCGACGAGAGCTGGCACCTTGTTAGAAATGTCCGCGGAGTTACCGGTTTTGTCGGGGCGGCGGGGAAGGCTATTCCCCTCACCGATGAAGAGAGTCTGGCAATGGGAGTCGAAAGACACGAGGTCCTTCTGGGCTTCGGCATCGGCGACACCGTAAGGGTTATGGACGGCCCGCTTGAGGGATTTTCCGGCATAGTCGAGGAAATGGATCCCGACAAGGATTTGGTAAGAGTGAGAGTATCCATGTTCGGCAGAGAGACGCCGGTGGATTTAAGTCTCAACCAAATCGAAAAATCTAAACAAGACTAAAATTTTTGACTGAAAGAGGTGCTTATTTTGGCACAGAAAATATTGGGATATGCAAAATTCCAAGTACCTGCGGGAAAGGCCACGCCGGCTCCCCCGGTTGGCCCCGCGCTTGGACAGTACGGAATTAACATCGGCGCGTTCACAAAGGAATTCAACGAGCGCACCAAGAACGAGATGGGCATGATGATACCCGTCATCGTCACCGTTTACGGCGACCGCACCTTCTCGTTCATAACAAAAACCCCGCCCGCCTCTCTCCTTATAAAGAAGGCGTGCAACATAGAAAAGGCCTCCGGTGTTCCTCATAAGGAAAAGGTTGCAACAATCAGCCGCGAGGATATCCGCGCCATTGCAGAGAAGAAGATGGTGGACCTAAACTGCGCCAGCATCGAGTCTGCGATGTCCATGGTAGAGGGCACCTGCCGCTCCATGGGAGTGCTCATAGGCGACTGAGCGAGCCTTAAACGTGGGAGGATAAACTCCGACGAACCACATTTTTAGGAGGAAGTAATTTTGAAAAGAGGTAAAACTTATTTAGAGAGCGAAAAGCTTATCGACAGACAGCAGCTCTATAGCCCTGCGGAAGCGTTCGAGCTTGTCTGCAAGACAGCCAGGGCAAAATTCGACGAAACCGTTGAGCTCCACGTCCGTCTCGGCGTCGACTCCAGACACGCCGACCAGCAGGTCAGAGGCGCCATCGTGCTCCCCAACGGCACCGGCAAGGAACTCAGGGTTTTGGTTATTTGCAAACCCGAGCGCGAGGAAGAGGCCAGAAACGCCGGCGCGGATTATGTGGGCGGACAGGAAATCATCGAAAAAATCCAGAAAGAAAACTGGTTCGAGTTCGACACGGTCATTGCCACCCCCGATATGATGGGAATGGTCGGAAGATTGGGCAAACTTCTGGGCCCCAAGGGACTTATGCCCTCTCCCAAGGCCGGCACCGTCACACCCAACATCGAGCAGGCCGTGCAGGAATCCAAGGCCGGCAAGATTGAGTATCGTCTCGACAAGACAAACATCATCCACTGCCCCATAGGCAAGGTCAGCTTCGGAGCCGAGAAGCTCGAGGAAAACTTTGATGCCCTCATCGGCGCCATCATCAAGGCCAAGCCCGCCGCTGCCAAGGGTCAGTATATAAGAAGCTGTGTCACGGCCTCCACCATGGGCCCCGGAATAAAGATAAACACGGCGAGAAACTGAATAAATGGACTTATAAAAGACCGTCGAAAATCTTCGTCGGTCTTTATTTTTTTCGACACGGATAGGGGGTTTTGCACATGCTTTCCTTCCTTCTTTTTAAAAGGATAAGCTGCCGCAGACAGCGGACGGGGATTGTTTAAGCGAATTGGGATTTCTGCTTCACATCTGCCGCCCTTACATAATGCATAAATGGCAATAAAATAAGAAAAATCCTCAAAAAAATATAAAAAAGTGACATATTATCACATTACAAAAAAGCCTATCGGTGCTATAATAATTCTAGAGAGCGAAGTTTCCTTTTCACACAGAGAAAAATTAAAAAAGAGTACTCGAAAAAGCCTATGAAGCGCTGCGAGGAGGAAAAAATGAAAAGAAAAATATTTTCAATACTGCTTGCGCTATGTATATGCCTTACGCTTTTGCCGACGGCGGTATTTGCGGGCAATCCGGATGATTATAACACGGGCGATATTGGGATTATAAACGCCATTATCGCCGCACACACGGGAAAGACGGGCATGACGCCGGCAAATCCCGACGGCTCCGAGTCGCCGGCGGATTGGAAAGATAAAGTTACTTGGAGCGGAAATGCCGGAGATACCAACAGGCGAGTCATCAGGCTTTGTCTGAACGGTAAGAGCATGACCGGCACGCTGAATGTGAGCGGTCTGACGGCTTTAAAAGAACTGCAATGTACATACAATCAACTGACAGGGCTTACTTTGGGCAGTCTGCCGGATTTAGCCACAATGTTTATTTTCGGAAATAAGTTGAGCGGCTCTCTGGATTTAAGTGGGTTTTCTGCCTTGGAATACTTGGATTGCAGTAACAATCAACTTACCGGGCTTACACTCAACGACACGGCTCCTTACCAATTTATCAATGTCTGCAAAAACTATATGGCAGACACTAATGCAATAACGGGCAGGTCGGGAATCAACTGGGACACCGACCCTAACTTTAATTTCAGCCCGCAGCACAGAATTATCACTTACGATGTCAACGGCGGCGATTTGGGAGGCCTGCCTAACGGAGTTGCAACCGACGGAGTGCCCTTTACCCTGCCTTCGGATACCTCGGCTTTTACGCCTCCCGGCGGAAAACAGTTTAAGGCTTGGGCAATAGGCAGCGCAGACGGCACGCAGGTAGACGCCGGAGGAACTTATACCTTTACGGCGGATACAACGGTTTACGCCGTGTGGGAGAATATTCCCGAGTTTAACAGGGGCGACATTGCGGCTATAAACGCCATTATTAACACCCATCACCCCGCGGGCATGACGCCGGCAAACCCCGACGGCTCCGAATCGCCCACGAATTGGGACTTCGTAGTTTTTTGGAGCGGAAATGCCGGAGATACCAACAGAAGGGTTACCATGCTTAATCTGAACTCCAAGAGCATGAGCGGCACGCTGGATGTTAGCGGCTTGACGGCTTTAACACAGCTGCAGTGTGGCAACAATCAGCTGAGCGGACTTGCTTTGGGCAGCCTGCCGGCTTTGACAAAGTTGTATTGCCCAGACAATCAACTGACTTCTCTTAATCTTGGCGGTCTTACGGCTTTGGAATACTTGGATTGCAGCAGCAATCAACTGACCTCTCTTAACCTCGGCGGTCCTGCGGCTTTGAAACAATTGGACTGCGCCGCAAATCAGCTGAGCGGAACGCTGGATTTAAGCGGGCTTTCCGCCTTGGAACTCTTGCGTTGCTACGAAAACCAGCTGACCGGGATTAAACTCAATTCCGCCGCGCCTTATCAAAGAATGGATGCCAGATACAACTTCATGGCAAATACGGGTGTGATAACAAATGGGCCGGCAATTGACTGGGACACCTTGCCGTATAAGTTTCGGTTCAGCCCGCAGTACAGGCGGATTACATATAATGCCAATGGCGGCGGCGGAGAGATGAAGCCCGGAAAGGCGACTGACGGAGAAGAATTTGAACTGCCGGTGTGCGGCTTTACGGCCCCTCCAAAAAAACAGTTTTGGATTTGGGCAATAGGCGGCACAGACGGCGAGAAAAAAGCTCCGGGAGAAAAATACACCTTTACGGCCGACACCGAGGTTTTCGCTCTGTGGGATGATATTCACGTTACCGGTGTGACATTGAATAAGAACACCCTCACCCTTGGTCTGGGCGACAGCGAAACGCTTATCGCGACGGTAAGCCCCGACGATGCCGCAAACAAGGCTGTAGACTGGAAGAGCGACGACCCCGCTATTGCCTCTGTTGATGAAAACGGAAAAGTAACTGCTCACGCCCTCGGCACAACGACCATAACCGCGACCTCAAAAGATATCGACGATTTTTTCGATACCTGCGAAGTCACCGTTGTAAAAAAACAAACAATGAAGTTCAGTCCTTCGGGCGGCAAGTGGAAAGACGGCTCTACCGATCCTATAATAATTTCCGCAATAGCGGGAGCCGAGATAACAATCCCCGAGGGCCCCGTCAGAGCGGGATATAAGTTCCAATATTGGAAAGGCTCGAAGTATAAACCGGGCGATAAGTTTAAAGTGCCCGAGGGCGGACACGAGTTTACCGCTGTCTGGGCAAAAGCTGCAACAAGCTGGTTTGCTCCGTCGCCGAAAACAGGCGACAACATGGGAATCTGCCTCTGGTTGAGCCTAGCGCTCTTCTCCGCGGGCGGCTTGCTGCTCCGTCGCAGGAAAAAACAGAGGCAAAAAGATTAGATTAAAGACAACTGCAAAGATAAGCAAGCAATAATGGGGAGCCAAATTAAAACTTGGCTCCTCTGTTATTTTCGATTTTCTAAACAAAGCCCAAGACTGGCACCCTGCTGTTCTTTCCCCTTTAGCAAAAGGGGAAAGTGCCGACAAAGTCGGCGAATGGGGATTGATATATGTGGTAAAAAATCAAAAATCTTAATCTTAAACAAATCTTAAGACCTTTCCGCCTACTACTTAATATTTAATATGCTCACAGCATATAATTAAAAACGATAAAGCAGTCGGAAAACTTCGGCTTTATTTTTCTTGACAGCGCTAACGGAGAGTGCTAGAATATCTGTACTATATCAAACGATACAGCTTGAATAGTTGATTCTCAAAAAAAGAGGTAGAATAATGAAAGCTAAAAAAACATTTATAATAATTCTTGTTTTCTCGCTGATGCTCGGACTTCTCTCTGCCTGCGGCGGAGAAAAGCAGAGTGAAAAGTCATATGAGAGCGACTTTGTATATCTCCCAAAATATACGAAAATAGAACTTACCGATAAAAATATGCAGCTCGGCCACGTGAGCGCCAAGCTCGGCGATAAGATTCTTATAAGCGCAATTGAACGTTTCGAAAGCGATGAGAATGCCGAGGAGCTCGAGATTAAGAACATAAGCTATATCTATTCTTTCAATATGGAAAATCCCAAGCTCGAAAAGCTTCCCTCCTACGAGCCTCTCGTTATTTCCGAACTGGGAGAGGGAGATTTCTCTATTGTAACTTCCGATATTTCAAATATCTCTGCCGATAAAAACGGCAATATATTTATCATTGAGACATACTATGCCGCCGGCATGAACGAGGACGGAGAATCGAAGCAGGGCTCCTTCATCCGCAAGCTCGATAGTGCAGGCAAGGAACTTTTGAGGGTCGAGACTGAAAGTTTGATAGGAAGCGAGGAAAAGGGCTTTTTGCAGGGCATAATCCTCTCGCCCGAGGGCAAGCTCTGCCTCATAAGCTCCGGGCAAGGCAGCAAGCTTATCTTTGCCGATGAAAACCTGAAGCCCGTGGGCGAAAAATCACTTAGCGATGTCGGCTGGATTTCGGGCAGCGCGCAGAGCGCCGAGGGCAAAACCTATCTCATGTACTTCGGAAATACGGGCGGAGGAATGGTTTCCGAACTCGATTTCGAGGCCAAAGACATTAAAAAAGGCATGAGCTTGGACAAAGATGCCTACGCTATGTACACGGGCGGGGGCGGCTTCGACTTCATGGTGGGCGACAATGCCAATCTCTATGGCGTTAGCGCCGAAACGGGTAAGACCGAATATATCCTCAACTTCGTAAACAGCGGTATCGACATGAACAACCTCAGACTTCTGAGCACCCTTGAAAACGGCGACCTCTTGGCGCTTACCGATAATTCAATGAGCTATTTCCTCGGCGGAGGCGGAGGCAGCGGCGAAAATCAAAGCTACGAGATGATTTACCTCACAAAAACCCCCAAAGAAGAGACCCCAGAGGTACAGACTCTCACCCTCGCAGGCATATATATCGATGGATATATGAGCCAAAAGATTCTCGAATTCAACAAAAAGAGCAGCGAGCTCAAAATAGAAGTGAAGGACTACTCGGTGTTCAATACCGAAAACGACTACATGGCGGGAGAAACCAAGCTCCTCACCGAGATAGGCGCGGGCAATGTTCCCGACATAATCTGTTCACAGTCGAGCATGCACCAATCCTTTATAAAGAAGGGGCTCTTTATAGATCTTATGCCGCTTATCGATGCCGATAAGGAACTGGGCGGAAGAGAGGCGCTGGTTGCACCCGTACTCAATGCAAGCCTCACAGACGGCAAGCTCTACACCCTAAGCGCAGGTTTCAGGCACATCTGCTGCGTTGCGCCCTCGGACCTTCTCCCCGATAAAATCGTGACGTTAGAGGCCGCAAGAGCCGCCAAGGAAAAGTTGCAGGAAAACGCCAGCTACTTTGATGCATATGTAAACGGACCCACCTTCCTCAACCTTGCTATGGTTTTAAACCAAGGCGATTTTGTCGATTTTGAAAACGGCACGGCAATGTTCGACAGTAATATGTTTATAGATCTTCTGAATTTGGCAAAAGAAATGCCGACGCAGGAGGAAAAGGCCATGATGTATATGGAATATGAAGATCCCGCCATCAGAGTGCGAGACGGAAAACAGCTCTTTATGTTACTCTCAAACGACGGAGAGCTCTGGGAATACAGGATGATAAGCAGTCTTTTAAACGGCAAAATCAACTTCTGCTCTCTCCCGGGTTCCGACAAGCTCTTCTCGGCATTCGTATTGGAGGGCGGACTCTCGATAAGCGCAAACTGCGCAAATCCCGAGCTTGCGTGGAAATTTGTGAGAACTTTGGTATCTGATGTAAATACCTATGAAAAAGACGACGTTTGGGGAGCTTTTCCGATGAACGCCAAGTCCTTTGATAATCTCATTAACAAGCACATGGAAAAGCATATGATAAAAGATGAAAACGGAAACGAAACAGAAGAGAGTCGCTACAGCGTAGGTACCTCGAGCGGCGAAACAATCAATATTTACGCTCTAACGACAGAGCAGCGCGATGCCCTTATGGAGCTTTTTGAGAATACTTCTATGATAAACGAGCCCGATCAAAAGCTTATGGAGATAATAGACGAGGAAACGGCCGCCTTCTTCGAGGGAAGCAAAACCGCCGAAGAGACCGCCAAAATAATTCAAAACAGAGCCTCAATCTATGTGAGCGAGATTAACTGAGAATAAATTAAGGGACGGGGCTTAGTTGTCACCGTCCCTGTTTTTAAGTATAATATTTCCGAAAAGTTAATAACTTCCGAGGAGGGAAGATTATGAGGAATATAAAAAAGAGCCTTGCGCTCATATTGGGACTTGCGCTTATTTTAACTCTGATTTCAGCTTGCGGAAAAGCCGGCGGCTCGGCAGACCCCGGCAGCCCGGGCGGATCTCAAGGCAGCTTGGGCTCAAGTAAAAAGGGTTTCGGATATGTTGCAAGCACAAAGCCGCTCAAGCTCCCCGAGGGCTTCAGCGGAATAAACGAGCTCTGCTACGACGGAGAAAGAGTATATTTTTTGGCATATAGAGACAGACAGATCCCCACGGGAAAGATGTACGAGGGCACCGAAGAAGAGATGGTCTATTACGAGACGCAGACTCGGATTTTCTCCATGCTGCCTGACGGAAGCGAGCTTAAGGAGATAGAGGAATACAAGCCCATCATGCCCGAGGGAAGTCACGAGGGAATGGTGTTTTCGAACAGCATTTACGGCATGGAGGTCACGCCCGACGGGAATCTGGTTTTTATCGAGCGAAGCTCCGGCGTTCTCTACAAAACAGGCTATGAAGATTACGAGTACCTCGATGTTTCAAGTCTGCGCATAATTTCCAAAGACGGCAAACCGATTGCATCTTGGGATGAAGGCGAATACCGCAAAGAGGGCGGCAAAGATGAATTCCTCTATATCGAGTCCTTCACGGTCTGCCCCGACGGCAGGCTTGCGGTTCAGCTCTCGGGCGAAGAAATTGCTCTTGTACTGTTCAGTCCCGAGCTTAAGATGGATGGCAGAATCGACTTGGAAAATGACATGTGGATTCACAGCATGGGAACAAGCCGCAATGGCGATGTTTTCGTCTTTCACATGGGTAACGACGGCACGAGAAAGCTGAGCTACATAGACTTTGAAAACCGCAACTTAAAGCCTATTGAGAATGTAAGCCTCAACTTCTACGGCCTTATAGGAAACGCCGATGAAGAGTATGACGTCTACACCGAAAAGGGAAGTCAGAGTATCTACGGAATAAATCTGGAAACGGGTGAGGAAACTTTCCTCTTCAACTGGCTCGAAATGGGCCTTATGGCAAACAGCGGGAACTTTGTGAGCTTAGGCGACGGCAAATATTTGTCGTTCGCATGGGATTACGGAAACCCCTCGATTTATGCCAAGGGGATGACGGCCCCCGAGAAAGTGGAACTTGTGCTTGTCGAGAGGAAGCCGCTCTCCGAGATTCCCGAAAAAGTTGAGCTCACCCTGGCCTGCATCTACTTAGGCAACGACGATATGATTGCGGTGGCCGAGTTTAACAAAACCAACCCCAAAGCCAGAATCAAAATACTCGATTACTCGATATACAACACCGAAAACGACTATACCATGGGCATGACCAAGCTTATGACAGAGCTCACGGCCGGCAATGTGCCAGACATGATAGTCGAAAACTACGACCTGCCGCTGAGGAACCTTGCGCAAAAGGGCCTGTTCTTAGACCTTATGCCCATGATTGAAGCGGATAAAGACCTGGGACCAGACAGCCTCTTTGAGCCTATTCTCAAACTCTTCCTTGATGAGGGCAAGCTCTACACCCTCTACTCCGGCTTCGAGCTGTCAACAACGCTTGCCCCTGCGGGAATCTTTGAAAAAGGAAAAATGGGCTTCGAAGAGGTCGAGGCCGCGCTTAAGAAGCTCAAGCCCGGAGCAAGCTGCTTCGACGAGGGCTACACCGCCCCCAGCTATGTGTCGATGGTCATGAACGGTATGGATAAATTTGTCGATTGGAAAGAGGGCAAGGCCTACTTCGACGGCGAGGACTTCATAAATGTTCTCAAATTCGCAAAGAATCTTCCTATGGAGATAGATTGGTCTGTATACGGATACAGCGGATTTACAGACCCCAGAGAAAGATTCATAAAGAGAGAGCAGCTTTTCTATCAGACAACCGTAATGACCAACATTGATGAAATCCGCGCTCTCTATAAGCTCACCGACGGCAAGATAGTCCTCACTGGACTTCCCGGAATCGGAAGCAACATAGTGACGACGAGTAGCGGCATAAGCATAAGCGAGAACTGCAAGCACCCGGAGCTTGCTTGGGAGTATGTGCGGCAGAGAATACTCGACGACGGCTACGGCGCGCTGGATGAAAACCTCTGGATAGTGGATAAGGGCAGATGGGCTCTTCCCTTAAATAAGACGGCCTTAGAGAGGTACTTTAAGAGCCAGATGACAGTTGTAAAAGACGATGCCGGAAATGAAAGACCGCACGGCTCTGTCGGCATCGGCTACGAAATCCCCTTTGAAGTTACACTCTATGCCATGAGCGAGGCGGAATATGACTTTATAATGTCGGTCTTCGATGACTGCATACTCAACAGCCACTATGATGAGGGACTGATCAAGATAATCAACGAGGAGCTCGAGCCCTATATCAGGGGCGCAAAGAGCCTGGAAGAGACGGTGAAGATGATTCAAGACAGGGCTTCGATTTATGTGAGCGAAAAGAGCTGAAAACTCAAGATTTAGTATTAAACTTGAATTTAATATCCACATAGGGTATTTATACTTGAAAAAACGCCGTGGGAGGTGTAGACTGATTAGGGTCAATTTGTGCCGCCCGCGGCGTTGGAGATAATGCATTTGAAAAAAGCTGAAAAGGCCAAAGGCTTAAAAGAAAAATTTAATATTACAAACGAAAAGCTAAGGAGTTTTTATACCGGCCTGGCCTTTCAGGGGCCGAGCTTCTTGGGAGTGGGCATCTTCTTCATACTGCCGTTTTTCGTGGTCATCTTCTTTTCGCTTGTTTCAAGCCCGATAAATCCGAAGTTTGTATTTTTACAGAATTTTATCAATCTTTTCAAAAACTCGGCCTTTCTGCTGGCAGGCAAAAACACGCTCAAGTTTTCGTTTATAGCGGTGCCTATGGCTGTTGTGCTCGCTCTGGGACTCGCCCTCCTGCTCGAGGCGAGAATTCCTTTTAAAAGCCAGTTTCGCACCTTCTTCCTCTCCCCCATGATGGTGCCCGTGGCCTCGGTTGTGCTTGTGTGGCAGGTAGTGTTTTCAAACATGGGAGTTTTAAACGAATTTCTGGCGCTTTTTGGCGCCGATAGGATAGATTGGCTCAAGAGCGAATACTGCCTTCTTGTGGTAATGACGCTCTTTCTGTGGAAAAACCTCGGCTACAACATGATACTTTTCATGTCGGCGCTGGCGAATATACCAAAGGAGCTTTTAGAGGTCGCCGATGTGGAAGGGGCCTCAGAGAGCTATAAGTTCTTTCAGATAAAGCTCCGCTATCTCTCGCCCACGATTCTTTTTGTGGCCATACTCTCGCTGATAAACTCCTTTAAGGTGTTCAGAGAGGTCTATCTGCTCACGGGAGACTACCCCTACAGCGGCCTCTATATGCTCCAGCACTTTATGAACAACACCTTCCGCTCTCTCGACTATCAAAAGCTCTCCTCCGCCGCGGTGATAATGGCCATAGTCATGGTAATTATCATAGCCGTCCTCTTCAAAGTTGAAGACAGCTTCGGAAAGGACGTTGAGGGATGAAGAAAAAAAAGCTTTTCGGCCGCGCGGCAATCTTCATTATCTGCGCCGTCTTTGCGCTTGCGTTTTTGATGCCCACGGTGCTCACCATCACAAACTCCTTCATGTCGCAGTCCGAGATAATGTCGAACTACGGCGTGGTTTTCAAAGAGAACAAGGAGAAAGGCAAGGCCTATATCTCCGAAAAGGTCAATCTTAAGTTTATACCCGACAAGGTGAGCTTTTCTCAATATGCCACGGTGCTCTTCAAAAGCCCCGACTATCTCTTCAAGTTTTGGAACAGCGTCATCATGGTGCTGCCGATAGTTGTTTTTCAGGTGGCCATAGCCTCGATAGCGGCCTACGGCTTCACCCGATGGCGCGGCAAGGTGAGAGCTGTCATATTTTTCAGCTATGTCATACTCATGCTCATGCCCTATCAGGTAACGCTGGTTCCGAACTACTTGGTTGCCGACTGGTTCGGGATATTAAATACCCGCTGGGCGGTCATACTGCCGGGAGCCTTTGCCCCGTTCTCGGTCTATCTGCTCACCAAGTTTATGCGCCGCATACCCGCCGATCTCATAGAGGCGGCGCAGCTGGACGGCGCGAGCGAGTGGCAGATATTTACAAAAATTTGCATACCGCAGTGCAGGGCGGCGCTCTACTCTATAACGATTTTGGTTTTCATAGACTATTGGAACATGGTTGAGCAGCCCCTCATAATGCTGCCGGACGAGCAAAAACAGCCGCTCTCGGTCTACCTTGCAACCATAAATGCCGGCGAAGTCGGACTCGCCTTCGCGATAGCTGCAATCTACATGATACCCGCAATTCTCCTTTTCCTCCACGGTGAGGAGTACTTGGTTGAGGGAATAGTAAATCAGGGCTCTGTCAAGGGCTGAAGCAGAGGAGAAATATATGAACGAAAAAGTGAAAAACAGAGGCTGGGTCAAAAATGCGGCGATAATTTTTCTGATCGCCATGCTTGTGCTCACCTTTTTCTCCAACACTATAATGAATCGCTCTCTGCCCGAGGTGGCCACTGCCAATATAATTCCGGGAACAATAAGCTCAAAGATAAGGGGCAGCGGAACGATAGAGGCGGCCGAGTCCTATCAGATAAAAACCCGCGACTCGAGGAAGATACAGTCCGTCCTCGTGAAGCTCGAGCAGGAAGTAAAAGTGGGCGATACCCTGATAATTCTCGGCGCGGGCGACAGCGCAGAGCTGAGTTCCGCCAAGGAGGCGGTGGCGAACGCGGAGTATGCCTATAATCAAAAACTCATTTCCGTATCAATGCAGTCAAACGAGCTCCAGATTATAAGGGCCAAAGAGAAACTCGAAAATGCAATAAAACAGCAGGAGAGGACAAAGGTAAACCCCGCCGATATAACCACAGCCGAGGCAAGACTGAGCATCGCCAACGAGAAGCTCCGAAACGGTATGCCCGGAGCTCCCAGTATCGCCGAGCTCGAGACCGCCGCAGAGAAAATGAACAATAAGAGCAATGAGCTCGAGCAGAAAAAAGCGCAGGACAGCGTCAAGTACGAGGCCCTTATCTATATAGCCAATCAAAAGCACGAACAGGCAAAGAATGATTCCAGTCCCGATCCCGATATGGTGGGTGCCACCGAGGAGCAGTGGCAGGCCTTTGTTGCAAAGGGATTCGGCGGCGCGGTTGCCGATGCGGCGCTGGGGCCGCTGCTGGGCAAGCCCATGCCCCCGGATGTCGATGATTCTGTCGTGGAATATAATATCGACGGCAACCCGCTCAAGCTCAAGTACTACGGAGCCTTTGTCTTCCTCAAAAAAGAAATCGCCGACAGTTTTGTCGAAATCGAAATACTGAAGGACGAGCTGGACACACTCACCGAGGAATATGAGATTCTGGATAAAAAATATAAAACAATAAACGCCGCCTTAATCTTGGAGCAGGAGAAGGCTCAGGCTGCCTATAACGCCATTATGGAGCGCAAAAATATCTATGAGGCTGCAAGGGACGAGGCGGTTCAGGCTCAGGTTGCGCTCGAACAGCTTTTGTCGAACAAAAAGCTCGACAATCTCGACCTCCAGAACTTAAGAAGAAGCCTCGGCGAGGCTCAGGCAAGACTTGCAAAGCTCATGGCCGATGTCGGCCCCGGCGGCGAGATAAAGTCGGAGGTTAACGGCGTTATAAAGCAGATAAATGTCAGCGCGGGCGATACCTCCGAGCCCGGAATGCCGCTCCTCGTCATCGAAGTTCCCGACAGGGGCTACAACGCCACAATAACAGTGACAAGAGAGCAGGCATCAAAGCTCAAAATAGGGGCGAATGCCGAAGTTTTTGCGGGTTACTGGGGCTGGGGCGAGAAGATTAAGGCGAGGCTCATTGCCATACTGCCCGATAAGGAAAATCCTCAAGGCAACAAAAAGCTCCTCTTCGAACTCAGCGGCGAGAATATAGAGAGCGGCACACAGGTGAATATCAGCGTGAGCGAAGAGACAAAGCAGTATGAGAGCACAGTTCCCAACGCCGCAATCCGCACCGACTCGAACGGGACCTTCGTCTATGTTGTCGAGGTTAAAAACAGTCCTCTCGGCAATCGCTATGTGGCGACGAGAGTGGATGTTCAGGTTCTGGCCAAGGACGATGCGATGTCCGCCATATCCGGCGCCCTGCCCTCTTGGGGCTATGTGATTACAAGCTCCTCCAAGCCCATAGAGGCCGGAAATCTCGTGAAGCTGGCAGACTGAGCCCGCCATGAAAGAAAGCAAGAAAAGTAATAATAAATATAAGCTCACAAAGGGGCAGAAAGTTTTTCTGCTCCTCACATTGCTTTCTCTCATAATAGCTGTAGCTCTCCATTTTGTTTTCATTTCATTCCCCAAAGAGCTCCAGTCACAGTACGCCTGGGAACGGTTCAGGGGAAATAACGAGGCAGAGTTTTCTCAAGTGTCCGTTTTCCTCTCGCGAGAGAAAGACAAGGCCTTCACCTACGACAAGCTCTTCGAGCTCAGATCCTCATACAAGGGCGCATTTGCCGCCGCGGGCAAAGTTGAAGATGACGAAAATGTGTGGGCGGACGCCTTCAGCTCCAAGCTCAAACTCAGCTTAAAGAGCGAAAAGGGCTCGGCCGAGGCCAAGGTCTTTGCCGTCGGCGGCGACTACTTCCTCTTCCACCCGCTCATGCTCAAAAGCGGCAGCTATATAGCAGAGAGCGATTTTATGCACGACGGCATAGTCGTCGACGAGGTAATATCGTGGAAGCTCTTCGGCGGCACCGATACGGCGGGAAAAACCGTCTACATAGGTGATAAGCCCTATATCATAAGGGGTGTTGTCGCTCTCGAGAAAGACAAAGCCAGCCAAGACGCGATAGTTGAAGAGGGCATAATCTTCATGCACTTCGATATGGCCGAGAGCATGGGGGAAGAGAAACTCCCGATAGAGTGCTACGAGTTTGTGGGAAAAGAGCCGATAAAAAACTTCTGCCAAAGCCTTATAGAAGAGAAGTTCAAGGATGCCGAAATAATGAAGATTGACGGTCGTTTTTCCGAGGACAATATCTTCTATCTCATAGGCACTTACTCCAAGCGGGGAGTAAAACCCATGCTGCTCGACTATCCCTACTGGGAGAACGCCGCCGTTATAAACGAAAATCATCTCGCGGTGATTTTGCTTCTAAAAACCTTCTTTTTAATTTTGCCCGTTTCCCTTGCCCTCTATCTTGCCTACAAGATACTGGCGTTTTTGAGAAGAAAGATTTTCGGTGAACTTCTCCCTAAATTAAAAGACAGCTTCTTCGAGGCTATAAGAAAGCGCCAACGAGCCCGAATCTTAAAGAAACAGGCCAAAGAAAACAAACGCTATAAATAAAAGATACGCTCCCCAAACTCAGGGAGCATATTTTTAAAGTTAAAATGAAAACCTTGCCACCAAAAAAGCGGTATTCGTCTATGCAACAAAGTTGAATGTTTATATTATTCAATGTACACTATGAGCCGGGCAAAATAACGTAGGATATAAGCAAAACTGTTTTTTACTCGGCTACAAAGTCGGTGTTATATGTGATATTATTCTAAAATATAAACGGCGTATGCAGGGAGAGTTTGAAAATGAAAGAAATAATCAGGCAATATATTAAATTGATGCGAGTAAAACATTATATTAAAAACCTTGTAGTGTTTATACCTATGTTTTTTGGAGGCTACCTTTTTGACAAGGCCAGAATAATATACGCTCTGGGCGGGTTTGTATGCTTCTGCCTAATTGCATCTTCTGTTTATATTTTAAACGATTTATGTGATATTGAAAAAGATAGGAATCATCACACAAAGAAGAATCGTCCGCTAGCAAGCGGAAAAATTAAGCCAAAACCTGCAATCATACTTATGTTTGCGCTTTTAGCGGCAGCAATCGTTATCTCAATACTCTTAAAAAGTGTTATGGGCGCCGGGATGTTAGCCTTATATTTTGGCCTGAATCTTGCATATAGTTTTGGACTGAAAGATAAACCTATTTTGGACATTGTTATTCTCGCATCGGGATATGTTATTAGAATTTTTTATGGCGGTTTTATTACGGATGTTGTTATTTCTAAATGGCTATATCTGGTTGTTGTGTCAGGAAGTTTGTACATGGGACTGGGAAAACGAAGGAATGAACTTAAGTCCGGAACTAATACACGAAAAGTGTTAGCGCACTATAATACC
Source organism: Candidatus Scatomorpha sp. (assembly GCA_040765295.1). Taxonomy (GTDB): domain Bacteria; phylum Bacillota; class Clostridia; order Oscillospirales; family Oscillospiraceae; genus Scatomorpha. The sequence goes on from JAXGSB010000001.1 coordinate 311,876, forward strand.
AATTTTCTTGATAAAAATATGTATGTGTGTGTCGCATTAACAAATGTATTCTATGCCATTTGGACATTGGATTTGCCAAACCAGAAAATTAGCTGGACAATTCCATTTTTTATGATTATTCTCATGTGCTATAGTTTAAACGTGGAAAGAGAATCCGACGGAGACCCGGTCGAAGTTATTTTAAAAGATAAGCTACTTATAGCATTGGTAATAGTGTATGCAATTTGTATATTCGCACTTCTGTATTTTCCGGCGTAATCTTATGAACGTATGTGATTTCGACGAGACTATCTATGATGGCGACAGCACTTTGGATTTTATTTTCCGTGACTTTCCGTCAAAGTAATGATTTTACTATTTCTAAAGAATATATTTGTTTTAAGGGGTAAAGTAAACTGTGAATAAAATAATCAATATGTTTAATTTTATCGAAGCAAGTCTTCTGCTATTTATGTTTAACATAATAGCTATCTTTTCAAGCATATTGATTTTAGGAGGACATTGTCAAAAAGGCGCTTTTTCAGCATCGCTTATTCTCAGTTTATTGACTGCTGTTGCTCTGTTCTCAAAACAGTTGTCAAAAATATGTTGTAGTTGGGGTTAGTGCAGCGTTTTTATTAATTACGACTATTTTTATCCCCGAAAGTTGGTGGGCGAGGTATAATCCTTTTATGTGGCTCATTCCAATTATTTATTTATTTCTCTATAAATCCGACTCAAAAACAAAAAATGTTCTATATTATGCATTGTGTGCGATTATTGTTTTAAATACTTCACATTTTGCCGGAGTTCCAATGATGGTTACATATTATACATATAAATCAAATTCTGAATTTATTAGAGAAAAGAAAATCAAAACCGATTTACGTCAAGGTGTTTTTATAGGCGTACTGTTCAATTTTGAAGATAATGGAATTGAATATGAAATTGTTTCGGAACTTAAAGAAAGTGAAGGGCTTATATTTGATACGCCCTTCGTTTATGATAATTAAATTGAATGCAGCAAGCTGGCGTACATAATCCCATATCCCTGCATTGTTTATATTAAAAATGTTATGCTCCATACTCAAGTATATCAATTCTTTTTATTGTGCTTAAAAATAATCAGTTTCGAAGCAACGTAGTTAAGGACAATAACGATGACATTGGCAATAAATTTAATTACTACATCGTTCAAATGCAGCACATCCACAAATATGAACATACATGCCAAGTCCACAAGACCGGTGGCCAATCTGCAGGCAAAGAAAGAAAAGATTTCCTTCACTATAGCATTTGTTGTATGAGCTTCACTATGAAAAACCCACTTTCTGTTGGTGATGTATGCAAACAGGACTGCTGATATCCAAGCGATAACAGTGCTTGGTATCACCTTAAGTCCTAGCGGATGCGCCATCAGCCAATAGACTGCTATGTTGACGATAGTTGTCAGAACTCCGAAAAATGCATAAGGAATAATGTTCTTATATTTTGTGTATAACTGCTTAAAATTCATTCTCCAGCTCTTTGTCTCCTTAGTCGTAATGTAGGAACTCACAGTGTCTTCCATCCACTCTTCATAATCTTTTCAAAATTAATGGAATTTGTTCCGTTGTGATACGGCTTAAACATAAGACCAATAAACTTTATCTTTTTATTGTATTTGGATACCAATCTAGTGTATTGTAGCTCATTTCCAAAAAAAAACCAATGACTTTAGCTTTCCTTAAGATTAAATGATTGCGGCATCGCCCTTTAAAACTTATAAAAACATAAAATCAGCCACCGTGGAATTCAAAAATCCACGGTGGCTATACCTTAGCGCCAGACAAATAAGACAGGCGTTACTGTTTCTCTAATAGATTTTTCATAACTTCTTCGGCATAACGAACCGCTGCCATGGCATCCTTTGCGTATTTGTCAGCGCCGATTGTCGCAGCGTATTCTTTTGTCAAAACCGCTCCGCCGACAACAACTTTGCACCACGGAGCTTTTTCCCGCAAAAGCGTAATTGTTTTTTCCATGGCGGGTACAGTGGTGGTCATAAGCGCCGAAAGTCCCGCAAGGGGAGCTTTGTGCTCAATAACCGCATCGACTACCGCCTGAGCGGGTACGTCTTTACCCAGGTCGATAACGTTGAAGCCGTAATTCGAAAGCAAGAGCTTTACAATATTTTTCCCGATATCGTGTATATCGCCCTCCACTGTGGCAATAACAAAGCGGCCTTTGTTGGCGGGCGCATTGCCGGAAAGGGCGGTAAACTCCTTAATTTTTTTAAAAGAGCTTTATGCTAAATTGAGAAAATATTAATACAGCCACCGTGGAATGTGCATTCTGAACTGACCCCTGAAAGTTGGACCTAAAAAGTCTAGTTTAAGGAGGTCAGTTTAATTATGGAGAAATACAGCTTTGAATTTAAGCTAAAACTAGTACAAGAATATTTTCGAGGAGAAGGAGGTTACAAGGCTCTCGGGAAAAAGTATGGGATAGATTATTCAAATATTAAAAGATGGTGTGCCAATTACAAGGAATATGGAGAAGGTTCTCTTAAGCGAAGCAGAAAATATCAAAAATATACTTTTGAATTTAAGCTCCATGTAGTAGAGTTGTATTTAACAACGGAAGCATCATATCAGGAGCTTGCGTTTCAATCGGGAATGACAAATCCCGCTCAAATAGCTCGATGGGTAATAGATTATCGCGATTCCGGTATTGATGCACTAAGGCCTAAACATAGGGGGCGAAAGCAGAAGATGGATAAAGAGAAAATCGTCAAAAAAATTATTGATAGTGGTTCCGAAGAACAAAAGGAACTACTAAAACAGCTACAAGACGAGAATCTTAGGTTAAGAATAGAGAATGCGTATTTAAAAGAGTTGAGGAGACTGCGTTTAGAGGAGGAAGAAGTCCTTCTGAAAAAACAGCGAGAATTGTCCACAGTCTCCGAGGAGAATTCAAATTAAAGGACATTCTCGCAGTGCTGAAGTTTCCAAGGTCTACATATATGTATTGGCAGAAACGCTTTGGACGAAAAAGTCCTGATGAAGAACTTTTTCATAAAATACTTGAGATTAAAGCAATTCATAAAGACTATGGCTATCGCCGTATGCATGGAGAACTGTTTAAACAGGGTTTTAACATCAACAATAAGCGTATTCAACGCATTATGCAGGAACATGGATTACAAGTTATATCATATACAAGAAAGAGTCGTCGATTTAGCACATACAAAGGTTTAGTAGGAAGAATCTCTCCGAATCGAATCAACAGAAGATTTAAGACTAATGTACCTCATCAGAAAATTACGACCGATACAACCGAGTTCAAGTATTATGAGTCTGATGAAAAAGGAAAAGTTTCAATTAAAAAATTGTACTTAGATCCTTTTATGGATATGTGGAATCTCGAAATACTGAGCTACGGTATTTCGGACAGGCCATCAGCTCACAGCATTATGTCGGCTTTAGATGAAGCGATTGCCGTTACAAGTGATTGCAGATTTCGCAGAACGTTTCACTCAGACCGCGGATGGGCATATCAAATGAAGAGCTACAGGTATGCACTAAAAGATAACCGTATCTATCAAAGTATGTCGAGAAAAGGAAACTGTTACGACAATTCACCAATGGAGAACTTTTTTGGAATCATGAAGCAAGAGATGTACTATGGAGAAGTGTACAACAGCTATGAAGAGTTGAAAGGAGCTATCGATAAGTATATACGATATTACAATCAGCAGCGTATTAAAGCATCTCTCGGATATCGAAGTCCGATAGAGTATCGAAAACAAATGTCAGCCGCGTAGAAAAACCGCAGCAATTTCTCGCTGCGGTAAAAGTCTAACTTTTGGGGGTCACCTCATTCCGCAGTGGCTGTACTTTAGCGCCTGGCAAATAAAAGCGCTATATCCTAAAACAAAAGCTCAACTCTCCTCTCTCTTCACACCTTCTGCAAAGAGAGCATAAACCTCGTCCAAGGGCTCTTTCGAGAGCATGGAGGCAATCCAGGCGCCCAAGAGTCCCGCTATAAAGCCGGGGATAATCTCATAGACAGGAATAATACGGGTGACGAGGACGAGAATATCGACAGCCGCGCCTGCAAAAATACCGAAGAAGGCGCCGGTATATGTCATTCTCTTCCAGTAGAGGCTTAAAAGAATAACAGGACCGAATGAGGCTCCGAATATACCCCAAGCGTTTTCCACAAGACTCATAATCGTGCCGCTCTTGGGATTAGCCGCAATAAAGAGTGCAATGGCCGAAATGATGATAACAAGCACTCTGCCGGATTTGAGCATCTCCTTATCCGTTGCATCTTTTTTGAATATGGGCTTATAGATATCGCAGGAAAAGGTTGAAGCTGAGCAAAGAAGCTGTGAGTCGGCGGTGCTCATGGCTGCGGCCAGAATTGCCGAGAGAATGATTCCGCAAACCAGAGGGGGAAAGAGCTTTCTTGTAAGCATAATAAAGACAAGGGAGCTGTCTTCGAGATCGGGGAAAATTTGTCTGCCGGCTACACCGACGAGTACAGAGAAGATAAGTATAAGAAAAGTCCAGCCCAGAGCTATTCGGCGCGATGTTTTAACATCTTTTTCCGAGCGAATCGCCATAAAGCGGACTATAATGTGCGGCATGCCGAAGTAGCCGAGGCCCCAGCCGAGACCGGAGATTATGTCGGTGATGTTGCGGTTTGGAGACAAAAAGCCCTCGGGCAGGGGGACGGGAACAATCTCGCCTGCTTGAATGAGAAAGTATGCAAAAATGGGCGCGGCAAGAAGGGCGCCCAGCATGAGCAGCCCCTGGAAAAAGTCGGTCCAGCTCACCGCCTCAAAACCGCCTAGGAAAGTATAGGCAATAACTATAGAGGCCGCTATAAACATGGAAACAGAGGAGCTCAAGCCCGAAACCGTAGATAAAAGAGTGCCGCAGGCTTTGATGCCCGAAGCTGTGTAGACCGTATAGGCAAGAAGGAAGATTATTGCACAGAGCACCCTCAAAGTCTTAGATTCCGAGAGAAAGCGCTTGGTCAAATACTCGGGTATGGTAATTGAGTCATCGGCCAAAATAGAAAAGCGTCTCAGCCTTCTTGCAAGCAGGAACCAACTTAGAGAATAGCCGATAAAAAGCCCCACAGCTATCCAAGCCTGAGAGGTGCCCAGAGCATATATCGAGGCGGGAAGGCCCATGAGAACCCATGCGCTCATGTCGGAGGCGCCGGCCGAAAGTGCTGTTACCCACGGTCCCATCTCACGCTCGGCCAAGAAGTACTTCTTGCCGCCTGCATCCTTGGACTTTATAAAAAAATAAACTCCGATGACAAGCATGGCTACAAAGTATACAAAAAAGACAATAAGTTCGATTGTGTTAGCAGACATAAGGCACCTCACTGAATTAAAATGAATTTTTTTCATAAAAGAATTACTTGATTTAATTCTATGAACGGGATTATAATTAAATAAACTAGGGCAAACAAGAGCAAATCTCTTAAAAAAACCGAAAAAACCAAGAAAACTTTAAGAGCTATAAAATAAAGTAATAATTTTCATGCAAGGATGAGAAAAACTAATATGTCATTACAAAAGTATGAGGCCATACTGAGAGCCTATGAATTAAACAGTCTCACAAAGGCGGGTGCTGAGCTCGGCATAAGTCAGTCGGCTGTTTCTCACATGATAAGTTCCGTAGAAGATAGCTTCGGCTTTAAAATACTAAGGCGCAGTAGGGCAGGCGTTAAGCTCACGCCCGACGGCGAACGTATAATAAAGCATATAAGGGCTGTTTTTAACGAGCATAACGCCCTTATGGATGCGGCCATAAACATAAAGGGGCTCAAGGGGGGCAGACTTAGAATAGGGAGTTTTTCCTCGGTTGCCGTTCACTGGCTGCCGCAGCTTATAAAAGAGTTTTCGGGCGACTATCCCGATATCGAGCTCAGACTTTTAAACGGCGACTACCATGATGTTGAAAACTGGATAACCGAGGGTGAAGTCGATCTCGGCTTCATATCTTTGCCGTCTGATATTAGGGGTAAGAAGATAGCCCTGTATGAAGATAGACTTCTTGCGATTTTGCCCAAAAATCATACCTATGCCAAAGAAAAGGTTTTTCCCATAAGGGCAGTCTCGAATGAGTCTTTTATAAGTCTTTTGCAAAGTTCCGACCACGATGCCCGCAAGGCGCTCAAAACAGTCGGTATCGAGCCGAATGTGAAATACGAGACCAAGGACGACTATGCGATAATTGCCATGGTAGAGCAGGGCTTAGGAATCAGCATTATGCCTGAGCTTCTCTTGGTGGGCTTCGAGGAGAGAAATATTGCAAAGCTTCCTCTCCTGCCTCCCGTTAGCCGCACCATAGGTCTGTGCATAACCGAGGGTGACAAGGCCGGTCCCGCCGCGCTCAAGTTCAGCGAATATGTTGAGCGATTTATAAGGAAAAAATATAGCTGAGAAGCCCGAAAAAATTCAGATCTCAGTTTAAATCGCTAAACAAAATTGAATTTTATTTAAAAAAATTGCAAAAAGCTGTTGCAATAGGCATTGTTATGCTTTATAATCCCCATATTATGAAATTTATTTTTTCATAAATGCAAACTATCCCAAATTTCTATACTGGAGGAGATAAGATGAAAAAGTTTTTAACCTTGCTTCTGGCTGCAGCTTTAATTCTCACTCTTGCGGCCTGCGGAGGCAGCACAGGCAGCTCCACATCTGTGAGCTTTGCCACGGGCGGCACCTCCGGCACCTACTATGGTTTCTGCGGTATTATCGGCCAGGTTCTGAACGAAAAGATCAGCGATCTGAACTTGAAAATCGAGTCCACCGGAGCGTCGATGGCCAATGTCCAGCTCATAGAAGCGGGCGAGGCGGGCCTTGCCATAGTTCAAAACGATGTAATGAGCTATGCTTATAACGGCGAAAACCTCTTCGAAAAGGCCAACCAAAGTTTTTCGGGGGTTATGTCCTGCTATCCCGAGGCAGTGCAGATTATAGCTAAGAAAGACATCAAATCCGTTGCCGATCTCAAGGGCAGAGCCATCTCGGTCGGCGCCTCCGATTCCGGCACACGCTTCAACGCCGAGCAGATACTGAGCGCATACGGCATCAAATTTGAAGACTGCAAGATAAACTTCCAGAGCTTTGCAGATTCTGTCGATTCAATCAAAAACGGCACCATCGATGCGGCCTTCATAGTTGCGGGAGCTCCCACAACGGCAGTCACCGAACTTGCGACAAGCTATGATTTCGCAGTTCTCTCCATCGATGACGAGCACATAAGCGCTCTGCAGAAGGACTTCCCCTTCTACATCAAAACCGTAATTCCCGGCGGCACCTATAGCTGTGTGAAAGAAGATGTGCAGACAGTCGCCGTTATGGCCACAATCATCGCCTCGAACAACTTGAGCAAGGATCTTGTATACAATGTTCTTAAGGGCATCTTCGACAACAAAGAAGAGATTGCCTCTCTCCATGCCAAGGGCGAACTTCTCGATCTCAAAACAGCGGTTTCCGGCATCTCGGTGCCCTTCCATCCGGGCGCAGTCAAGTTCTTCACCGAAATGGGTATCGAGCTTCCCAAAGACTGAGCTTGACGTAAATAATAAAAGAAAGATAAACTTATGAAGAAAGTCATGGCCGCAGTTTTATTCATACTAGCTGTGGCCTTGGTTTTCTTTTTCATCCTCGGCAAGAACAAGGCCTCGCCTCTGCTTTTGCTGAAAGATGCAGAGAGCGGAAAAGTTTTTGCAAGCTACGAGCTTCCCCAAGGGGAGTTCGGAGTTTCATTCATCCACTCGGTGAACAAGACGCAGGTGCTCGAGATCTACAAAGTTGAAGGAAACGAAATTTATCTCGAAGGCTGCATATACTATAGCTTTGGCGCAGGCGTAGCCGAAGAGCTCCCCGAGGACTGGGAACTTAAGCTAGGCGAGGACGGAGAGATGATAATATCCAACATCCACAAGAAAATCGAAAGACTTTCCTATTTTGTAGGTACCGTTTCAGACCATATATTGCATATAGAGGGAAAAGAGTGGAGCCTAAGAGAGCTCTGTGGCAGAAATACCAAGCTCCTCTTTGAGCTTGGCTAAACGATGGAACAGGGGAAACTAATGGATAATAAGAACTTAAAAGAAACAACTCAGACAGACGAAACAAAGAAGAAAAAAAGGCGTATGGTCGAGGTCGAAGACATTCAGCCTACGGCGGTTATGGATACTGCCGGAGCTGCCGACACAGCCGATAATATCGAACAGAAGACAAGAGAGATCATGCAGAAGTATGATCGCGAGTCCAACATAAGAGAGTTCAAGGGCGTACCGCGAAAAATTGTCAGATATCTCTTGATCCTTTTTTCTCTTTATGCGGTCTTCCTGCTCTTCTATCCGGGCGAAACCCGCTTTGAGCGAGCCAGCTTTGTAGGCTATATTGTCTTTATGGTCTATGTCATGTTCCCCTCTAAAATGGGCATGCAGGACAAAATAAACTATATTCCGTGGTACGATATAGTTCTTGGCCTTTTAAGCGCCGCATCCTACGGATACTTTATATTCAACCTTGATGCAATACTACAGCAGGGAATAATGCTGACGTCCGTTCAGATAGTCTTCGGAGTCATAGGCATAATCACAACTCTCGAGGCCTGCAGAAGAGCGATTGGTCTACCGATAGTTATAGTAGCTTTAATTATGATTATCTACGGGCTCACACAAAAGTCCCTTGCGCTCAATGTTTACAACCTCTTCTACACCACCGAGGGAATTATAGGTATTCCCACAAGAGCCTGTCTCAACTATATTGTTCTATTTGTCATCTTCGGAGCCTTTCTCGAAAAGACCGGAATATCTCAGTTTTTCATAGATATTGCCTATTCCATAGCGGGAGCCTCCACGGGCGGTCCGGCTAAGGTCGCTGTTATTTCCTCTGCTCTCTGCGGAATGGTCTCGGGTTCCTCGGTCGGCAATACGGTAACCACAGGCTCCGTAACCATACCTCTTATGAAGAAAACCGGTTACGAGCCTGCATTTGCCGGCGCTGTGGAGGCTGCCGCTTCCACCGGCGGACAGATTATGCCTCCGATAATGGGCGCCGCCGCCTTCCTAATGGTTGAATATACCGGAATGACCTATGGTGCAATAGCATTGAGAGCCGCTATCCCTGCCTTTTTATACTTTACCGGTATCTTTATCATAGTCCACCTCGAAGCCAAAAAGTTAGGGCTCAAGGGTGTGCCACGCGAGGAGCTTCCAAGCTTTTGGGGACTGGTTAAACACAGCGGCTACCTCCTTTTGCCTCTTATAGTTTTGGTAATCCTTCTTGTAAAGACGACTATGGCTCTGGCAGCGATTTGGGCAACAATCTGCGCTATAGCGGTATCAATGCTCCGCAAAGAGACCAGAATGAGCCCCGCAAAATTTTTCGACGCCTTGGAGAACGGCGCAAGATCAACCCTCACCGTCGGCATAGCCTGCGCCACAGCAGGCATAATCGCATGCATAATAACCACAACGGGTATAGGCACAGCTCTCATAACTTTCATAGTAGGCGCCGCCGGAGGGAAACTCATCATAGCCCTTGTCCTCACCATGCTCACCTGCATAGTTTTGGGAATGGGTGTTCCCACAACGGCCAACTATGTAATTATGGCAACAACCTGCGCACCCATACTCATGAAGATGGGCGTGCCCATGATAGCCGCCCACATGTTCGTGTTCTATTTCGGTATAGTCGCCGACATCACGCCTCCCGTTGCTCTCGCGGCATACGCCGGCTCCGCAATAGCGGGTTCCAACCCGTTTAAGACAGGGATGATTGCCACAAAGCTGGCTATAGCGGCCTTTATAGTGCCTTATGTATTTGCCTACTCTCCGGCGCTTTTGATGGTGGATACAGTCTGGTACGAGCCCATTTTCATCATAATCTCGGCATTCACGGGAATATTCGGGCTCGCTATGGGCGTAAACGGCTATGCACTAAAACCGCTGAATGTCCCTCTGCGCCTCTTGGCCGCTATAGGAGGCATCCTGCTGATAATCCCGGGATTTGTCACAGATTTTATAGGGATATCCGTCGTAGGCGGTATCTGGCTTCTCCAAAAGCTCAGCCTTAAAAAAGAGGCCGCGGGCACCTAAGTACATGTAAAACACGAATAATAAAAAAGACCGACGCTGTTTTAAACGTCGGTCTTAATTTTTCATGTCAAAACAAGCGGTACGTTTCAGGTTTTCGCCTTGCGTTCTAAGGCGTACTATTCCTCAATAAAAAGAACGCCCAGAGACTTCGGCCCGCAGTGTGAAGAAATGGTACAGCCGGCCCTTGTGTGGTGAAGTTCTATACAGCCGGATTTTTCTTTAACAAGTTCGAGCAGTCTTTCAATAACTTCAGGCTCAATTTCACCCGCTTCCGTAAGAAAAACATGGGCGGGACGAATCTTTCTTTCTGCAAACTGATCTTTAATATACTGCCGATAGACATTCTCCATTTTTCCGCGATATTTCTTAAAAACTTCGATTTTTCCATTTATAAGTTTCAGGGCCGGCCTTATTTTCATAACGTTTGCGCCGAAGAGAGCAATGCCCGAACAGCGTCCGCCTTTCCAAATGAACTCCAGTGTGTCCAAAACGAAGGATGCGGAAACCTTCGACTTAAGACCATTCAAATGTTCGGCAATCTCCCGCGCGCCCATTCCCCTGTCGCGGCACTCCGCAGCTTCAATGGCCAGCAGACCCAGTCCGGTCGAAAGCATGCGGCTGTCTATCACATAAACTCCGTCCAGCTCTCCGGCAGCAAAACTGGCGATATTAAAGATTGCTGAAAGTTCCGAGCTGATATCGAGATGCACAACCTCATATCCCTTTTTTGTGAAAGACTCAAAAAAATCGTATAAATCCGGAATGCTCGGAGCTGCAGTCTGGGGAAGAGAACTGTTTTCGTAATAATATTTATAAATATCGTCGGGAGTTAAATCCACACCGTCTAAAAATCGCTTTTCTCCCATAATAATGGTTAAGGGTATCGTCTTAATCTGAAAGCGTTCAAGAAGCTCGGGGGTAAGGTCGCAGGTGCTGTCCGCCGTTATTACAACAGGCTTCACAATACCGCTTTCATCCGGAGTATCCTGATGAGACATCTTTAAAACCTCCAATAATTGCAGTTTCTGCAAACAATACTATTTTTGTACTTATTATAATAAAAAGCTTAAAATTCCTCAAGTATTATTTGCTATGATTAGAAATTAGTTTATACTAAAAAACGCTGTCTGCACTATCTCCTTGAACTTGAGGCTCCCTTGCATTATAATTATAACATAGTTGTTTTTAGTATAAACAGGAGTGCAAAACAGATGAACAAAGAAATTCTCAACGAACTAATAAACCGTTATGAAGCAAATCTCGAGATTATATATGATAAAGAAAAGCACAACGAGCTTTTTAAGTGGCGGGCGGTACAGTGCTGGCAGAGAGAATGGATAGAGCGCGCTGGTGAATTTTCAAACTTTGCCGAACGCTTTAGCGCTGCGCGGCGTGAATTTTTGGTACTCATTGATAACAGTCGAATGCATCCAAGCACCGGAGTCTTAAAATTATGGGAGCATGAGCCCGAATCGGTTGAAGCTCTGTTTATTGAAGTTCTCTTTGCAGACTGCGGAGAGGATGTCGCAAAAACTCAGAATCAAATGGATAAGTTCCTCGAGGAATATGAAAAACTTCGAGAAAAACATTTTCCAACAAATTGGTCGTATAAACAAAGTCGAAATTCTGCCTCTGTGTTTCTTGCCGTTAACTCCCCTGACAAGCACTATATATTTAAAAGCAGTGAAGCCCGTCAGATGGCGCAAAGCATTGAGTTTGGGTTTGACATAGGTACAGGGGCAAACTTTAGCTTGCCGAATTATTACCGAATGTGTAACGAAATTGCGGAAAGCCTTAAGGAGCGTAAAAGTCTGCTTGAAAAACACTACTCATATTTAGATGAACATATGTACCGAGGAGAGAGTTTAAATCTGCTTGTTTACGATTTGATATACTGCTCAAGAACCTATAATTATTATAAAGGTCTGGTCTCTCTGGCAAGCGGGAAAATTATCAAGAAGAAAAACAACAAAAGCGGTGTGCTGGCTGAAGAAAAACTTGCCGAAATAGAGAATGAGAGAAAGACTAAAATAGAAGCGCTCGAAGACGAGCTTGCAGCCCTTGAGAGATTGTGTGATAGATATGAGGATATATCGCTTCTAGGTGTGCAGGTACACTCAAGTCAGTATGGGGTGGGGACGGTTATTGAGCAGAATATCAATATAATTAAAGTCCGTTTTTTGGAAACTGTTAAATCATTTAAATTAGATAAAAGAATTGTCGCACCTTTAGTTTTTGAGAACGACGAAGAAATTATAGAGGCCTTTACGGAATACGGACGTGCGAATGATAGAATTAAGAGTATAAAAAAACGGCTGGCAAATTTGCAGTGAGAGCTTAAAAATTTAAAAATGTTAAGCAAGATGAAGGGTTATGCTTTGGGTAAAATGTTAAACTTGCGATTGGAAAATAAAAGGATACTGGCAGTGGATTACATAAAAGATTTTTCATATTTTCTATATAATTAATGCACTTGCCGGTTCTTATGAAAGATATGCCCAAGCTGATTATTAAGCTGTTAAGGATTGGGAACACAGGCGCACACGTTTTCTTTATACGCTAGGGGGATTGGGCGGTATTTAAGAAGGGCTCATTTGTTTTCCAAATTGTAGATTGGTCAGCTTTACGTAAAACCACCTCAAATAAAAAGAAGAAGCAGATGGTAAACCCGCAGGGCAGCTTTCTTCCGAAATTCCGGTTACGCCGCGCATGCGCACTGCTTCCTATAAAATTGTATAAAAAAAGCGCCGCAAAATCAATAAAACAAATTGCCAACACAAGATTTTATCTCTTACAAAATCCAATTCCGATTGATATTGCGTCGACAGACAAGAAACAGTGCCGTCGCGTAAAGCAGCAGTATCCCGAAACACAGCGCAGGAGATAAGATGTTTCTGCCTGCAAAAAGCCCGTTTAGGATATCAGCTCCATAGGTGAGCGGCAAACAGTAGGAAACGGGACGCAAAAACACCGGAAGTTTTGAAATCGGTATAAACAGTCCGCAAAGAAACAGCATGGGAAAGCGGAAAAAGTTTGAAATAGTTTGCGCTTCAAATACCTGCTCTGCCGATACGGCGATAAGAAGCCCTATTAAAGATGAAGTTACGGCAATCATCAAAACAGCCAGAAACACTGCTCCCCAGTTTATAGCGTGCAAATCGATAAAAAAGCTTGCAAAAATAACCGGAACAAATGCATTGAAAAAGCCGAACAGAATTGTTCCCGCAATTTTAGCCAAGACCAGCACATTCAGACTTATAGGCGCCAGCAGCAGCCGATCAAACGATTTGCTGCTTCGCTCAAATGTAATGGTGACGGCAAGCATTGAAAGTCGTGCCGAACAAAACACTCATAGAAATCAAGCCGGGAAGCAGTTCAATGATGCTTCCGTCGGGAGAACGGATGAGCTGCATCAATGTCCACGAAAGAGGAAAGATGATGCCCCAGCTGATGTTCGGCGGCTTTAGATAGTAGTTTTTTATGTCTTTCTTCAAGATATTCCAAAATGCAATCCGGCTTTTCATGGGCGGTCTCCTTTTTCCTTGTCTTTTTCCAGCACAGATGATTCAATGCCGGTTAACTTGACGAACACATCCTCCAAAGACGGTCGCAGTTCTCGGGCTTCATAGACCTCAATCCCTTTGTCGTGAAAATACTCCATAAGCGGGAATAGTGGAATGCGTGATTCCGATACCATTACAAGAGATTGGTCGGGCTGTGTTGCAGCCTTTATTCCCTTAAAACGAGACTGCAGCTCGTCAACAAGGCTTTCTACGTTCTTGCCTGTCACAAAGCGGACAGCATGATCATAGGAAATGTTTTCCATCAGTTCGGAAAGGGTGCCCGATGCAACAATTTGTCCCTTCGCTATAAAAGCAATACGGTCACAGATGCGCTCGGCCTCCTCAATATAATGGGTGGTGAGAAAAACTGTGGTGCCTTCTTGCTTCAGCCCAACTATTATTTCTCGGATCTGTCTGGAGCTCTCTACGTCAATCCCCGTTGTCGGTTCATCCAGAAACAAAATTTGCGGAGAGTGAATAAGCGCTGCCGCAATAGTCAGCTTGCGGCGCATCCCTTTAGAGTAGGCTTTAAAAGGCCGCTTTCCCGCATCTTTCAGTCTGAACAGCTCCAAAAGCTGAAGAGCCCTCGATTCCCTCTCTTTCTTCCTCATTCCATAGAGGGCGGCGCAAAAACACAGATTATCGAATCCGTCCATCTCGTTGTAAAGGTTGCTTTCATCCGGGACAACTCCCATGATAGTCTGCGCCTTTTTTGTTTGCTGTCTCACGTCTACGCCGCCAACCTCAACCTCTCCGGCAGTTGGTCGGGACAGACCGATAATCATGTTTATAGTAGATGTTTTCCCCGCTCCGTTAGGTCCTAAGAAGCCGAATATCTCGCCCTTTTTAATTTGAAAAGATACATCATCGACAGCGGTAAAATTGCCATACATTTTTTTAAGATTTGTGACACGAACCATCACAAAGGCCTCTAATCTTTTTTGCTATAGTTTTCACCGTGACAGAACTTTTTGACCTCGTCGCTGCATTTGCCGCTCTTATGGCAAGCCTGCTTTTCGCTGGCGGGGCAATCGCTGCGCTTTTCCGGACGACAGGATTTCTGTTCAATAGCGGCTAAAGTTTCTATTTCTTTTGCAAGCTCACACAATGCAGGCCGCTCCACAGTGTAGTGCATGAAATATCCGCGTTTTTCCCCTGTAAGTAAGCCTGCTTCACGCAGCACTTTCAGATGCTGAGATATGGTTGCTTCAGTCAGACCCAACTCGTTTGCCAGCGCTCGGACACAATAATTATGCTGCAGAAGCAAAGTCAAAATATTTAGGCGTGTTTCATCTGCGATAGCCTTTAGAACTTTTAATTTTTCCATGATAATTCTCCTACAATTTGATTTGGTAAATACCTAATCAAAGTATAAGCCCCGAATTTAATTAAGTCAACACCTAATTAAAATTAAAAAATACAGAAAATATAAAAGCCGCTGCTTCTGCGCTGTAAAAACACTACCCCGACTGATGAAAAACTCTGTCAGTCGGGGTAGTTTAATGTGTTGCTAAATGGCCATAAAAAGAGTGAAGCCCGAAACAAATTGCTTTTTGTTCGAGCTTCACTCTTAGATGACTAATTACGGAATAGTTGATGAAATTCTATGTTTATCCCGTTAAAAGCCTGTCATACGATAGACAATAAATTCTTTAGCCGATTCGTCGGCCCGCTCTTCTATCATACCCACAAGAATGCTTCCGTCAGGCAGCAGTACAGCCGTGCTGGGCCACGGATAACGGGTTCCAAACAAGTCTCTGGCGCTGACAGTTCCGATGAAGGTGCCGTCAGGTTGCCAAAAACACAGATTGCGCAAGTTGCCGTCAAGCGCCATAATACCGTTAGCTGTTTCGAGTGTTGTCGTTATCGAGCCGAGGCTGTCGGGCTCGCCGAATTCCTTGCCGCCCAAGGTCATTTTAAGATTTCCGTTTAAGTCGTAAATAACAATTGCCTGCTTCTCATTTTCAACCAAACTTCCGCTGCCAAAGATGTGGTTTTCGCAGATGTCCACGCTTCTTAAAACTTTGATTTCCGCTATATTCTGCGCTTCTGTTTTCATGGCGCCGTCACGCAAGAAAATTATTTCCACATCCGGTCCGCTGAACCAGGATATGCCCCATTCTCCCGAAGGGTGCATAGCAACATTTCTGGGGCCTTTATGAGAAAATATCTGTTCGTTGTCCTTGAAGGCAATAAAGTCACGCATAAAACGAGAAACATAAAGGATGCCGTTTTTGTCCGTGCAGATTCTCTCGTACTCTTCATCGAGCTGCAGCTCATTTTCAAGTACAAACTTGTTGTCTTTAAGGCTGAACTCTTTTACCCGGCCGTCCGTGATAATGTAATAGCTGTCGCCGGCAACGGCTAAATAGGCATCAAAAACATCCTCCACAACAAGGGGCTCTTCAAAAGGTATCCACTCCGCATTAAGGGTGAAACTGCCCACCGTTTTGATGAAAGAGCCTCCCGTAAACGGCTCGCCGCCTTCAGGAGCAATTTCCGCTTCTTCCGGCGTCTCTTCCGGGGCCGGGGCGTCAGCCGACGGTTGGGAAGAATCGGGTGCCGGGGCTTGAGAAGATGTGTCACTCTTGCCGCAAGCGGCAAGCACAGATACCGCAAGGAGCAGTATCAATAACAGGGCAAGGGTTTTCTTCATAACAAAATCCTCCTTAAACATAAATTCAATTTTCACAGCTTTTGTATCTTACTCAACAATGAAATACTCATCGCTCACGAGAAACAGACGGGTTGCTTACTTAAGTTAATAATATTTGTTTTTTAAGATATTGTCAATCAAAGACGGTGTCAATTAATTTAAGCTGATTGAAAGAATTATGTTCGGTCAAGTGGAGCTAATCAAACGGCTTGCCAACGAGAACACAGAAGAAAAAGTTAGGGCTGATTGTATCAATCACTGGCTACTGAGCTAGTTAAAGACTAAGAAGTTGATACAATTTACTTAGAAGACTTCGCTCTCTCTTAGCTGTTATCATAACATTCAAGAAACAAAGCTCCAACACTTCTTTGATGAAGACAGCGACAGAGCCTAATGTGATGATAGTAGAAAATCTGACAAGCAAAGAACCATAAAAGTTAATACTATTTTGATTAATTTGCTCTTGAATATTATTTAAAATACCTGTATAGTAGGGTATATAAAATTCTTCGTGTGCGAAAATGGAGGAATACCCCTTGTTGGCAGTAAGCGATGTCGCTAGACAACTCAAAATATCAGAACAGCATGTAAGAACTATCTTACGCAAAGGTGATTTAAAAGCTGAGATGGTTGGTAAACAATGGATAATTCTGTCTGAAGCTGTTGAGAAATATATCGAAGATTATAATATCGTAGTTGAGCCTGACGATCATCCAAATAAAAGCGATAAGCTGCCTGACCTAGTGGCCCTAAGTTTCTTTTCAGGAGCAATGGGACTTGACATAGGGCTTTCAAAGGGTGGTATTCAACCTGTACTAGCCTGTGAATTTAACAAGCATTGTCGTATGACTATAAATGTCAATAAACCTGATGTCGCTCTTATAGGCGATATAACTGAGTATTCTTCAGATAAAATTTTGGAATATGCTGGCTTACCAAAGGGTAGAAAAGTTGATGTTATAATTGGAGGCCCACCTTGCCAGGCATTTAGCTCGGCAGGGAATAGGAAAGGTTTTGAGGATAGCAGAGGCAATGTATTCTTAACGTTTATTGACCGCATCGTCGATATACAGCCCACTTACGCCGTTATTGAAAATGTTAGAGGTCTACTGTCGTCCTCGTTTCCATACTCTGATGAATTGACTCTCGAAGAGTGTGTTGAAGCAGGAATTAAGCCAATAAAAGGTGGAGCTTTGCTACATATTCTCAAACGACTTCGTGAAGCTGGTTATAGTGTTTCGTTCGAACTATATAATGCTGCTAATTTTGGAGCTCCTCAGATTAGAGAGCGCATTGTTATGATTGCTTATCACGGAAACGAAAAAGTGGGATATCTGACACCTACTCACTCCGAAAACGGCGAGTTTGGGTTGCCTAAATGGAAAACTTTACAGTCGGCCCTAAATAGGCTCCCTAAGGAGACTATACATAACCATATTGAATTTCCTGAGAAAAGACTAAAATATTATCGCATGCTTAAAGAGGGGCAGAATTGGCGCGACTTACCATTGAATATGCAGAAAAAGGCTATGGGGAAGTCGTTTTATCTTGGTGGTGGCAAGACAGGATTTTTTAGGAGACTGGATTTCGACAAACCTTCTCCTACCTTAGTTACACACCCTGCTATGCCTGCTACGGATCTGTGTCATCCTGTAGAGGATAGACCTCTAAGTGTCGAAGAATATAAAGTTATACAAGGATTTCCTCTTGACTGGCAAATATGTGGTTCTATCTTAGAACAATATAAACAAATTGGTAATGCTGTTCCAATAAAACTTGGAGAGGCAATTGCAAATACGATAATAGATCATATGAACGGTAAGCAGTCAAAAACACCTACAGGCTTTAGATTTTCGAGATATAAAAACACGGATGAGAAAACGTGGGAGAAAGAGATACGCAAGAAACTCAATATAGGTTCCAAGCAGTTATCCATATTCTAAAAACAAAATGTCCAGTGGCATATAGACTGCTGGGCATTTTGTTTTTTAGTATAAACCCTCTAGTAATTCTCGTGTTTCCGCTCCTACTTCTTTAGCTATCTCTAATATTCTATCGTATGTACCTAATCCACCTAAGGTGTCCCAATAATCTCGTCCTATTAAAACCACTGGGTCAGCATGAAAGTTGAAAATTCCCATTGGTGGGCTGTGGGCATATGCAGCTCTATTTTCTCCATATGGATTGTAGTACAGGCCAAAGTATACTCTACAGGTTTGATCTGCGGATGAAAGTCTTAAAAGGTCTTGCTTGGCTACGGCTGTTTGATCTATGTTGGGTTTCACAGTCTTGATACTCATATAGTGGTCAATACCATCTTTTAGCCACCATAGATCTGATATTACATGGTGATTTACGAGGTTTCCTGTCTTAGTCACATTCAATATTTCATCCATGGTTTCGCTCCAACTATTTGCTGGCTTGCCTGATCTAATTGCATTCATGTGATTCGTTATTGCTGCATCAACGGCAAAGTCAATCTGGATATCTGTATATTTTTGGCGAAACGCTTCAGAAGCACCTCCAGCTAATGCAACTAATCTGCTAACTTCTTCAATAACTCTCTGCCCGAAAGATGTTGAAAAGGAACGTTCAAATCGACTCCAAAACAGAGCCTCATCAGACAAAAGGGCTGCATGAAAAGGCCGATTAGTTTCCGTGTTTTGTAATCTTCGAATGGTGTTCATGACACAGTTTCTAAACTCAGTTGCGATTATATCTTTATATCTAATGTCCATGTGTACAATCAATCCTTTCAACAACTATATATAATAGAGGATATACATTGTTTGATGAGCGCATATACAAAAACACAGAATACCACAAGCTTTATTCAGGGCGGTGATGTTCCGCATATAGATGAAAAAAAGGCCGCTCAGCTTCTTCGACTCTCCGGGCTTACATACCGTCCCGGCGATCTTCTGCGTCATGGCTCCATTGGAAGTATAAAGTATAAAGGGAAAAATATCAAGATAAATGCATTCCGTTTTCCGATATTTTTAGCACGAATGTTGAAACACAAATCGAGATTTTATGTTCAAAAAAAAGAACCCCTTATCTGCTTAAGGCAATAGGCTTCAAAATGCCTATCACGTGCAATCAAAGCGGGTTCATAAGAAAAGTATCATATAATCAAAGGACTGTCAATATTCAAGGGCTTAAGTTTGCAGATGTAAAGAAAAAATATGACATTGACGGTGATATATACTGCTGCCTTAAAGGACAATATAACAGCGAAAGCATCCCCAGCACAAGGCAACCAAAAGGCTCCTTTTAATTCGCCGGGCGATGCTTTCGCTAAAATAGAATATCACAATCCGCGAAGGCGGTCAATAGCAGTGCATGTGGCAAAAATAAATGTTGGAGAACAGAGCGGGACATTGTATAATTTTGATATAGTTAATACTGTAATTTAGGGAATTAAACTATATCAGAGCATAAAAAAAGACGAGTTCGCGGTAGCCGATTGGCTGAAACAAGGGCAGTTTTTCTATATGCCAAACTCGGATATCGAATCAACATAATATGTTTTGGAGATGAAAGTAAAAATGTTACAAAAGAAGAAATCCTCAGAAGAGCAGCAATCAAGTGATTACAACAATACCCCGGTCTCGAAACTGGACTCAGATATAGCGGAGTTGAAAAAGGCTATATCGGACAGCAAAAAAGTGTTGAGGGCTTCGAATCAGGGTGGGATAGTAGCGGAAGCAATCAGACGAATGATAGCAATAGACGAGATGGAACTGCGGATACTGGAAGAGCAGCAATCAAATGGCAGCAACAATACCTCGGTCTCGAAACTGGACTCAGATATAGCGGAATTGAAGAAGGCTATTTCGGGCAGTAAGGAAGTATTGAGGACTTCGAATCAGGATGGGATAGTAGCGGAAGCGATCAGACGAGTGATAGCAATAGACGAGATGGAACTGCAGAGACTGGAAGAGTTGCGGAAGTTGGAAGAACAGCAATCAAATGGCAACAACAATACCCCGGCCTCGAAATTGGACTCAGATATAGCGGAATTGAAGAAGACTATATCGGACAGTAAGAAACTATTGAGAGCTTCAAATCAGGGTGGGATAGCAGCAGAGGCGCTCAGGCGTATGATAGTACACGACGAGATGGAACTGCGGAGACTGGAAGAGCAACAGAAATAGAAGTAGAAGAAACCGCACCTCCGGCGGATGTGCAGTATCAGGCGAGAGAGTATTTAAAAAACAAACGAGGACGTAGCCGCTTTTGTTGATAGTATGCAAAAAGTGACTAGCGCATATATCAAAAGCAACAAACCGGACAGCTTTATTGCTCAGAGTGAGGTTTTGTGCGCAGATAAAAAAAGAACCCCTTATCTGCTTAAGGCAATAGGCTTCCAAATGCCTATTACCTGCACTCAAAGAGAGTTCATAGGAAATATACCATAAAGCGGGGGAGTTGTAAACATTCAAGAAGTTCAGTTTGCAGATGTAAAGAAACAATATGGCATTGACTGTTAATATGTATACCGTTGTCTTAAAGGACAACAATATAGTGAAGGCGTCCCCGGCCCAAGGTACCGTATCGGTTCCTTTGCATTTGCCAGGCAACGCCTTCACTGAAGGTAATGTATCACAATCCGCAGCGACCCGTCAATAGTGAAGCGGAAAATATTTTAACCGACGACCAACACCAAGAGCGCCTTGCCCCTCTCAAAAAACCCTTGATTTTACTATAAAATCAAGGGTTTCGGGATTGGTCAGACTGTCCGAAAAGTGGGAAAGAAGGGCTGAAATATGTTAAAATAGTGCAAGAGGTGAGCGAAAAAGATGAAGTATATAGAAAAGAGAGATCGTATGCAAATCAACTTTCTGCCTGAATGTGTTGAGGACTATTTAGATGATGAAAACCCGGTTAGGGTGATTGATGCATTTGTAGATTCTTTGGATATGGAAGGATTGGGATTTTCAAAATCCCAACCTGCTCAGACCGGCCGACCTGCCTATGATCCGAGAGATTTATTGAAACTGTATATTTATGGCTATCTCAATCGAATTCGCTCCAGCCGTATGCTGATGAGAGAATGCAGGAGGAACATAGAACTTTTCTATCTGCTTGGAGAGTTAAAGCCTGACTTTCGGACTATTTCAGATTTTCGAAAGGAAAATGCATCTGCAATACGCAATACATTTCGCGCCTTTGGAAAACTGTGTATAAAGCTTGGACTATATAATCGAGAGCTTCTGGCAATAGACGGGAGCAAAATACGAGCAGTAAACAGTAAAGATAATTGCTACAATAAAGAGGTATTGGAAAAGAAGCTGGCACATATAGATGAGAAGATAAAGAAATATCTTGAGGAAATGGAAGAGTGCGACCAATCGGAACCTGCAACAGAAGAAGAAAACGGCAAGGTAAAAGCGGCAGTAGAAGAACTTCGTACTCGCCAAGAAAAATACGAGGGTATTTTAAAAGAGCTTCTTGAAAGCGGAGAACGGCAGATATTGACGACAGATTCTGAAGCCAGACGAATGCACTCAAAAGACGGATTTCACTGTTGCTACAATGTACAGACGGCAGTTGACAGCGGGAGCCATATGATAGCGGAGTATGAGGTTACAAACCGCAATACAGATCAAGGACTTTTATCTAAGCTTGCATCACAAGCCAAGGAGCAGCTGGAAGTATCGACAATATCGGTTGTTGCGGATAAAGGTTATGAAAGCAAGGCAGATATATTAGATTGTATCTACGACGGAACAGCTCCTACGGTTGCTCTGAAGTACGACAAGGAAGAGCGAAGCTATGACCTGCCCTATGAGGAAAATGAGATAACGGAAGAAGAGCGAAATTCCACAAAACGGGAAGATATCGAGAAGTGCATAAAAGCGGGAGTTTTGCCTAATATCTATGAGGGCAGCGGCATCACAGTGGAATTACAGACCAAAGGAGCAATCAGTTGTTTTGTACGAGATTCCGAGGGAAGAGTAATCTGCCCCATGGGACATGAGCTTCGGTATTCCAAAAAACGCGGCAGAAATACGGTATACAAAGATAAAGAAAGTTGTCGAGCTTGTAAAAACAAATGTACAAATGCGGAATGGAAAGAGGTCAGCTTTGGCCCTGAAACAGACTGTGTACCTGTAAAAATGTTCGGGGTTCTCACCGGGTCTGTACAGGCAATACCGCCGAATGCAAGAATCAGTCCAAATAACCACACTCTTGATACGGGACACGTGCCGAAGAAAAAGGTAGTATTGCGCATAGAAGACAACAAAGAAAAGTTAAAAGAGCGAATGTGTCTTTCTGAGCATCCGTTCGGAACGGTAAAATGGTATAACGGTGCACATTATTTACTGTGTAAGGGCAAAGAAAAAGCCTCAGCAGAGCTGGGGCTGAGTTTTCTGGCCTACAACATAACAAGAGCAATCAATATGATAGGAGCAAAGGCACTGATAGCGGCCATGTGATGAACGGCTGCTTCATATTTTTCAAAAAAAGTGCAAAAAACAAAGAAAAATGTCCGAAAATCCGGCTTTATTCCGGCTTTTCGGACAAAATGTGGCGGAGAAGGTGGGATTCGAACCCACGAGGGGCTTTTGACCCCTACACGATTTCCAATCGTGCGCGCTCGACCAGACTACGCGACTTCTCCAAAAATATAGCTTCGTCTATGGACGCCTATTCATAATAATAAAAAAGACTCGCCTTGTCAATTAAAATTATTGTGGTCTTGGTATGAGCAGAACTAAAAGTCCAAAAAACATATAAATAGAAAAAGAATTGAAGCAAGTCCTAAAAAAACATTGAAACTTCCTGGAAAATTAGGTAGAATGACAGTGTATTTTTTGGGGTGAGGCTGATAAACTTGGAAAGGCTCAAGGAGTGCATAAAAACCGAGGGAAGAGTCCTCGGAAATGAAATACTCAAGGTAGACTCGTTCCTAAATCACCAGATGGATCCCCTGCTTTTCGAGGAAATAGCGGAGGAGTTTTACAGGGAGTATAAAGACTGCGGAGTAAATAAGATTCTCACCATCGAGGCCTCCGGCATAGGAGTCGCCTGCATGACAGGTCTTAAATTTAAGGCTCCGGTTCTTTTTGCCAAGAAGTCCCGTTCCCGAGTCTCCGATAAGGAGAGCTACAGCGCCGAGGTCGAATCCTTCACCCACGGATGCCGAAACACCGTCTTTGTGAGCAAGCGCTACCTGGGCCCCGAGGACAGAGTTCTCGTCATCGACGATTTTTTGGCCAACGGCGAAGCCCTGAGAGGCCTGTTCGAGATTTGCCGCCTGGCGGATGCCGAAATCGTGGGCGCCGGAATTGTAATCGAGAAGGCCTTCCAGCACGGCGGAGCTAAACTCCGAGAAGAAGGTCACAGAATCTGCTCACTTGCCCGAATCGCCTCTATGAGCGAGAGCGAGGGCGTCAAGTTCGTATAGTTCGAACAGTCAATTTAATAAAAAAGCATTCGATATATTTCGGGGGAAATGGCCCCGCTGTCTCTACCCGGCGACCTATTTGCCGGACTATCGATGAAAGTTTGGCGTTTTGTCCTCTTCATCGTATAGAGACAAAACGCAATTTTAATGCTCTCTATCCCCAAAAGGGGTTTGAGATAAATTATTTGGAGGAAGACAGAATGAAAAAGTATATTGCAATTTTGTTGACACTACTCATGCTCTTTGCGCTTGCAGCCTGCGGCGCAGAGAAACCCGCCGAGCCCACAAAGGCGCCTGAGGCAAGCGAAGGCGAAGAGACCAAGGAACTGTCCCTTGGCGAGATAATAACGGCCAGCCTTGATAAGCCCGCCGACACAAGCGATATAAAGCAGGCCGTCGAAGACGGAACTTTCAAGGTCGGTTTCATCCTGCTCCACAACGAGCAGATCGGCTATGACGCCGCACACCTCGAGGGCATCCATGCCGCCATGGAAGCTCTCGGAATCACAGAAGACCAGGCTGTCTTCAAGTATGACGTTCCCGAAAACGAAAAGTGCTACGATGCCGCTGTCGACCTTGCAGAGGAAGGCTGCAACATCATCTTTGCAAACAGCTTCGGCCATGAGAGCCATCTCATGCAGGCCGCAGAGGAATATCCCGAGATTCTCTTCTGCCATGCTTCCGGTCAGAGCGCGGCAACAAGCGAGCTCGAGAACTTCGTAAACTTCTTCACCAAGGTATTCGAGTCCCGCTATGTTTCCGGCGTTGTTGCCGGCATGAAGCTCAAGGAGCTTTTGGATGCAGGCAAGATAGAAGACCCCTATGTCGGCTATGTCGGAGCCTATCCCTATGCCGAGGTCGTCTCGGGCTACACAGCTTTCCTGCTCGGAATCAGAAGTATAGTCCCCGAAGCGCACATGGATGTCACCTTCACAAACAGCTGGGCAGACATAACAGCCGAGGGTGAAGCCGCAAACGCTCTCATGAGCAAGGGCTGCGTCCTCATCGGCCAGCACGCCGATACCACAGGCGCCCCCACAGCGGTTCAGGCAGCTCTCGACTCCGGCAAGGTAGTCTACTGCGTGGGCTACAACGTCGATATGCTCTCCGTTGCTCCCACTGCCGCCCTCACCAGCGCGCAGAACATTTGGGCAGCCGCCTACACCTCCATACTCGAAAAGGCCATGAAGGGCGAGGGCGTGCCCCGCAACACAGCCTTCGGATTCGAGAATGACGGCGTACAGATTTCCAAACTGGGCGAAAGCTGCGCCGAAGGCACAGCCGAGAAGGTCGAAGAAGTCATCGCAGCCATCAAGAGCGGCGAGCTCCGCATTTTCGACTGCAGCAGCTTCACCGTCGACGGCAAGACTCTCGAGAGCTACGACAAGTCCTATGGATTCGACGGACTTGAGCTCATCTGGGACGGCTATTTCCACGAGTCCGAGCTTCTCTCGGCTCCTCTCTTCGACATCGAGATCGACGGCATCACCAAGCTGGCGAAGTAAGCAAAAGAGTTTGTTTTATTGGGAAAGCCGCATTCGCGGCTTTCCCTTTATAAGTTAATCGGGAGGTTTCAAGTGGATAAAATCTTGGATGCCGCCGTCTGCATGCGCGACATCACAAAGAGCTTCGGCTCAACGCTTGCAAACGACAAAATCTGGTTGAATATATATAAGGGAGAAATCCTGGCCCTGCTGGGCGAAAACGGCAGCGGCAAGACCACCCTTATGAATATGCTCTCCGGCATATACTATCCCGACGAGGGTGAGATATATGTAAACGGCGAGCTTTGCTCTATCCGAAGCCCCAAGGATGCCTTCGACCTCGGCATAGGCATGATACATCAGCACTTCAAGCTGGTGGATGTCTTCACTGCGGCCGAAAACATCATTCTGGGCCTCAGGGAAAAGGGCAGCCTCGATATGAAGGCGGTCTATAAACGCATCGAAGAGATCTGCGAGCGCTACGGCTTCGATATAAAGCCCGAGCAGAAAATCTACGACATGAGCGTTTCTCAAAAGCAGACTGTCGAGATAATAAAGGTGCTCTACAGAGGAGCGGATATTCTCATACTGGACGAGCCCACAGCGGTTTTAACGCCGCAGGAAACGGAAAAACTCTTCAAAATCCTCCGCAACATGCGCGACGACGGCAAGGCCATAGTCATAATCACACACAAGATGAACGAGGTCGAGGAGCTCTCCGACAGAGTGGCGATTTTGCGTCAGGGACGCTTTGTGGGCGACAG
The DNA here is from genome assembly GCA_040765295.1 of Candidatus Scatomorpha sp. Taxonomy (GTDB): domain Bacteria; phylum Bacillota; class Clostridia; order Oscillospirales; family Oscillospiraceae; genus Scatomorpha. Next base: position 337,864 of record JAXGSB010000001.1, read on the forward strand.
CAAGACCAAAGACACCAACCCCCAGGAAATGACGAACATGATGGTCGGAAGACCCGTCAACCTGAACATAAACAGACCCGAGCCTCAAAATCCCGAACTGCGCCTGGTTGTCGAAAACCTTTCCGTTGTCGATATCGACGGCTTATATAAGCTCAAAGACATCTCATTCACTGCCTATTCGGGCGAGGTGCTCGGAATTGCCGGCATCTCGGGCTCGGGGCAAAAGGAGCTTTTAGAGTCGATAGCGGGACTCCAGCCCAGCAAGAGCGGCAAAATCACCTATATAGCTCCCGAAACGGCGGAGAAGATAGAGCTCATAGGCAAAGACCCGAAGTCCATCTCCGATCTCGGCATAGCCTTCTCCTTCGTACCCGAAGACAGGCTGGGCATGGGGCTTGTGGGCAATATGGACCTCACCTATAATATGATGCTCCGCAGCTTCAGAAAGGGCGCGGGCCCCTTCACCGATATAAGAGAGCCCAAGGAACTGGCCGCCAAGGTGGTCAGAGAGCTCGAAGTCAGCACCCCCAGTTTCGAAACGCCCGTGCGGCGTCTCTCGGGCGGCAATGTTCAAAAAATTCTCGTCGGCCGCGAGATATCCTCTGCGCCGACAGTTCTTATGACGGCCTATGCCGTAAGGGGCCTCGATATAAATTCCTCATATACGATTTACGACCTGATAAATCGCCAAAAAGAACGCGGAGTCGCCATTCTCTATGTCGGCGAAGACCTCGATGTTCTGATAGAGCTTTGCGACAGAATCCTTGTCCTCTGCGGCGGCGAGCTTTCCGCTATTTTAGACGGGAGAAAGACAAACAAAAATGAGGTCGGAATGATGATGACCAGACTGAAAGGAGGCCGGGCAAGTGATTAAAGAACCCTTTATCCGCATCTCCAAGAGAACAGAGATAAACAGATACTACGCCTGGGCAATAAGGGGCATATCCCTGATTTTGGCGCTTTTGGTCTGCGCCGTAGTCATATATGCCATGGTAAGGCTCAACCCGCTAAGAGTCTATGCGGCCATGTGGAAGGGCGCCTTTGGCACAGGCAAGAGAACATGGGTGCTTATCCGCGATGTTATGACCCTCCTCTGCATAGGAGTCGGCCTTGCGCCCGCCTTTAAGATGCGATTTTGGAACATAGGCGCTGAGGGTCAAATTTTAATCGGCGGCATAGTCACGGCGGCCATAATGATTTATGTGGGAGAGAGGCTCTCCACACCGCTCATACTCATATTAATGTTTGTATCAAGCGCGCTTGCCGGAGCCCTATGGGGCTTCATTCCCGCCTTCTTTAAGGCAAAATTCGGCACAAACGAAACGCTTTTCACGCTGATGATGAACTATATCGCAATTCAGCTGACCTCTTTCTGCGTTTCGTTCTGGGAAAACCCCTACGGCTCAAACTCCGTGGGCATAATAAACCGCGGAAGCAAGGCGGGCTGGTTTCCCGCTGTTTTCGGAGAGCAGTATGTTTTAAACGTAATAATAGTTCTTGCAATCACGATTATAGTCTATGTCTACCTCAAAAAATCCAAGCACGGCTACGAGGTGGCGGTCACCGGCGAGAGCGTGAGGACGGCGCAGTACATAGGCATAAATGTTCCGCTTGTCACAATGCGCACTATGGCCTTTTCGGGCGCCATCGGCGCCATAGCGGGCTTCATAGCGGTCTCGGGCGCAAGCCACACAATCTCGACTTCCACTGCGGGCGGCCGCGGCTTCACAGGCATCATCGTAGCGTGGCTTTCAAAGTTCAACACCTTCACGATGATATTGGTGTCCTTACTTCTCGTGTTTTTAGAAAAAGGCGCCTCGCAGATAGCCTCTCAGTTCGACTTAAACGACTACGCCTCGGGTATGATCAAGGGCATCATCCTCTTCTTCATCCTGGGCTCGGAGTTTTTCATAGAATATAAAATAAAGTTCAGAGAGCGTAAAAAGGAGGTGCTGAACGCATGACGGTGTTTTTGGCGCTTCTGCAGGCATCCTTGGTCTTCGGAACCGTTATACTCTACGGCTCCCTGGGTGAGATACTCACCGAAAAATCGGGCCACTTAAATCTCGGTGTTCCCGGCATAATGTATATAGGCGGCATAGCCGGCCTTGCCGGAGCCTATTTCTACGAGACTTTCTCCGCAGTGCACTATCCGTTCGTAGGTATGTTCATAGCCGTCGGAGCGGCTCTTCTGGCCACCGCTATTATGGGTGTTCTCTACGGCTTCCTCACAATAAGCCTGAGAGCCAATCAAAATGTCACGGGACTCACGATAACCATCTTCGGCTCGGGCGTTGCAAATCTCTACGGCGGCGTGATGAACAAGCTGGCCGGAGGTGTCGGGCAGGTTTCGCTGCGCGAAACCAGCGCCGCCTTCAGGTGGACTCCGTCCTTCCTCAGAGAGGTGGACGTGCTCTCGCAGCTCGGATTCATGTTCTATCTGGCACTTATAATCGCCGTAATAATGAGCCGATTTTTCAGAAAAAGCAGGGTTGGCCTCAATCTTCGGGCTGTGGGAGAGCAGCCCGCGGCGGCGGACGCCATGGGCGTGAATGTAATAAAATATAAATATCTTGCCGTAATCATCGGCTCGGTAATCTCCGGTCTCGGCGGCCTCTACTATGTAATGGACTACACTGTCGGCACCTGGTCGTCCGATGGGGGCTTGGAAGCTCTCGGCTGGCTTGCGGTTGCCCTTGTAATCTTCGCAAGGTGGAAACCCATGCATGCCGTGTGGGGAGCCTACCTCTTCGGCTTCCTCTCGCGCATATTTCTCTATATCCCGGGCCTCACGCGCTCGACAATAGAGCTCACCAAGGGCATGCCCTATCTGGTCACCATCCTTGTTCTCGTTGGTGTCTCGCTCAAAAAGAGCCCCGAAAACGAGCCTCCCAAAGCGCTCGGACTTCCGTATTTCCGAGAAGAGCGCTAGCGAAATAATCTGAATAATATAAACGGGTGTTGCAAATAATCTTGTTTTGCAGCACCCGTTTTGCTTTGTTTCTGCTCCGCTTTTCAAGATGAAGAGCGAAACTTGCAGCAAACTTGTCTTTCCTCTTTTTCAAAGGGGAAAGTGCCGACCGCAGTCGGCGAATGGGGTTTGCTCTATCAAACAGAGATTTCTTAAGTAAAACGCAAAATATACAAATTTGCAGAGCGCCCATGCCGGTAGATTGTCAATCAAGTGCAACACTTTTTTGCAGAAAAACTTCACGCGGAGTTTTCCAATTAAGACATTTTCTTGGACGGTCATTGATTAAGTCCTCAACTATTGAGATATCCTCATCTGTGACTTTCCTAAAATCAAAACCTTTGGGAAAGAAAAACCTAATAATATCATTAGTGTTCTCATTTGTACCACGCTGCCACGGTTTGTGCGGCTCGGCAAAGTAAACCATTGTGTTTAGGTTTTCTTCCAATTTATGAAACTCAGAAAACTCTGAACCGTTGTCTAAACTTATGCTGTTTACCGGCAATCCTTTTAGTAATTTCTCAATAACCAACCTGGTTCGTTCAGCGACACGTTTTTCTAGCAAGCCGATTTTTAGAAAGCGACTCTTTCTATCCACCAAGGTTACGATTAAGCCCTTGCCAATGCCTCCATAAAGAGTATCCCCTTCCCAATCTCCAAGTCTTGTGCGATTACGAATTTTATCCGGCCATTCAGGAATAATACGATCGGGCTGAATGCTGTTGTAATTGGCGTTTCTAGTCTGCAAACGCTTGCCGCGCCGTCTTAAATGTGTTTCCTTTTTTATCGAAGGAAACTCTTTCCTGGAGATGTAGCGGTATATTGTCGAAAAATGTAGCGGTTTTCTTTCCGGATACTGTTTCCGCCATCGTCCGCAAATAGCCTCGGGAGGCCAAAAATTGCTGAGTCCTTCTATGATGTATTCCCACTCCGGAGATTCGGGAATCAGAGCTCTGCGGTATTGCTCCCTACGTCTTCTTATGTAAAGATTTTGTGCACGCCAATGGTTGTACCAATAATGGTTGTCAGGTTTTCTATGTGGTTTTAATTTTGACCTGTTTCTCTTTATCTCTCTACTGATAGTTGATGGACTGCGCTCAAGTATAGCCGCAATTTTTCTCATGCTAAGACCTTCTGACAAAAGTTGCTGTAGATATTTTCTCTCCTCTAGTGTAAGATGTTTGTATGACAATGTACGAACCTCCGGTGTTGATTGTTTTTGTCGTGATTAACATTTTACACTTCGGGTTATACATTGTCTTTACTTTTTTTAAGGGTGTTGCACTTCAGATGGTAACCTAACGCCCCCCCTTGTGTAAAGGGGGGAAAATCACGGCGCAAGCCGTGACAGGGGGGATTGTCAGACAAATAATAATGCACAAAAAAGAGTCTGACTCTCGGTCAGACTCTTTTCCGGTATAAAATCTCTTACACAGCGCCTTGGGCTATCATCGCATCGGCAATCTTCAAAAAACCGGCTATGTTTGCGCCAATCATCAGATTTCCCGGCTGTCCCGCCTTTTCGGCGGCGTTCTTCGAGGCCTCGAAAACCGACTTCATAATGTCTCTCACTTTCAGGTCAACTTCTTCCTCTGTCCAAGAGAGACGCAGGCTGTTCTGGCTCATCTCAAGTCCGCTGCAGGCAACGCCGGCCGAGTTCGAGGCCTTGCCGGGAGAATAGAGCAGACCGCTTTGGAGAACAAGCTCTATGGCATCGACAGAAAGCGGCATATTTGCGCCCTCAAATACAGCCATACAGCCGTTTTTAATAAGTTCAGAGACACCTTCTTTATCCATCTCGTATTGAGTGGCGCAGGGAAGCGCAATGTCGCAGGGGATAGACCAAATCTTGCTTGAGCCTTCAACGTAACTTGCAGATGCTACCTTTTCAGCATAGACATTTATTCTTTGGCGCTTGTTCAGTTTAATGTCTTTAATAAGCTCTATATCTAGGCCGTTTTCGTCATAGACATAGCCGTTAGAGTCGCTCATGGCAATAACGGTGGCACCCAAACTGGTGGCTTTCTCGGCAGTGAAGCATGCAACATTTCCGCTGCCCGAGACAATCACCTTTTTGCCCTCAAAACTTGTGTTTCCAAATTCTTTCAGGGCATATTCGGCAAAGTAGCAAAGCCCGTAGCCCGTAGCCTGCTTTCTGCCGAGAGAGCCGCCGTAGCTTATACCCTTGCCTGTAATTGCGCCGCCCTCAAACTCGCCCGTTATGCGCTTAAACTGGCCGAAGAGATAGCCGACCTCTCTGGCGCCTACACCAATGTCGCCGGCGGGAATATCTCTAAACTGACCCATGTGCCTGTAGAGCTCTGTCATAAAACTCTGACAAAAACGCATAATCTCGGCTTCGGACTTGCCCTTGGGGTCGAAGTCCGCGCCGCCCTTGCCTCCGCCCATGGGGAGTGTAGTGAGAGCATTTTTAAAGGTCTGCTCAAAGCCTAAAAACTTCATAATCGAGGCATTTACACTCGGATGAAAACGAATGCCTCCCTTATAGGGGCCGATAGCAGAGTTAAACTGTACCCTAAAGCCACGGTTCACTCTTATCTTGCCAGAGTCGTCAAACCAAGGAACCCTGAAGCTTATAAGCCTGTCGGGCTCTACAAGCCTTTCGAGTATGGCGCTCTTTTCATATTCGGTGTTATCCTTTAAAACAGGCTCAAGACTCATAAAAACCTCATAAACCGCCTGATGAAATTCCTTCTCGGCGGGGTCTTTGCGTTCAACCTCTGCATAAACTCTCTTTGTATAGTCCAATGTCAGCATAGCTCTTCCTCTTTTCGATTCAGTTTGGCTTATTCTACTCCATGCAAGCCCGCATTTCAAGATTTAATCTCGGATATAACAAAAAACCGCTTTAAATAATTGAAAAAGGCTCATTATTGTGTTATACTTAAGTCTAAATGCCTTAGCTTTCCCTTAGAGTAGATGCAAAACACGGGGTTGAATCGGGCATATCAAGTGACCTAGTTAGAGAGTCTAGAATACGAGGTAAAATAATAATTATGAATGACTATGGAAAAATAATGTCGGCCGCAAAGGCTGTTTCTCGCGTTAAGGATGGGGATAGGATTATGGTTGGTGGCTTTGGCCCCGCAGGCACTCCGTACCACCTTGTCGATGCGCTCGTCAATAGCGGAAAAAAAAATCTTACCATTATCTCAAACGGTCCTAACCCAGCTGGTAAAGGAGTTTCCCGCCTTGTAGAGAATAGTCAGGTTAAATCAATGATAGGCAATTTTTACAGCGAGAACAGAGAGATTGTAAGGGCCTACAACCGAGGAGAGTTAGAGGTGACCCTAGTTCCACAAGGTACTTTTGCCGAGGCAATTCGCGCCGGTGGTGCAGGAATTCCCGCCTTCTATGTAGAGGCTTCTGCCGGAACTCAATTGGCGGAAGGCAAAGAAAGTCGTATCTTCAACGGCAAGGAGTGTGTGCTAGAACATGCTTTAACCGCAGATGTAGCGCTTATCAAGGCCTATAAGGCCGACAGGCTGGGAAATCTTATTTATTCAAAGATTGCGCGTAATTTCAATCCTCTTATGGCCACAGCTGCAGCTTTCACTGTTGTGCAGGTGGAGAAGATAGTTCCTACAGGCTCACTCGATCCCGATACAATCATCACACCCCACCTTTATGTGGATGCGATAGTGGAGGTGGCAAAATGAAGGCTTACAAACGCGATGAAATTTCAGTAAGAATTGCCCGGCTTGCCGCCGATTTGCTGGAGAGCATGGTGGATCACAATCTAATTGTTAATTTGGGTGTTGGATTTCCCACTATGGTGTCAGATTATCTTGATAATCCTCGTATATTTTTCCATGCCGAAAACGGTATGCTGGGTGTAGGCCCTACTCCTGCACCTGGGGAAGAGGATATAGATCTCATAGATGCTGGACTTAATCCCGTGAGTATGACTCCCGGGTGTGCTTTTTTCGATAGCGCAGAATCTTTTGCCATCATCCGTGGCGGACATATAGATGTAACTGTTATAGGCGCCTTCGAGGTGGATAGTGGTGGCTGTGTAGCTAATTGGTCAATCCCCGGTGGAGACAAACTTGGTGTTGGCGGAGCAATGGATCTTATTTGTGGCGCTAAGACCGTAGTGGTTGCCATGTCACATAGAGCTAAAGATGGGAGCTCAAAACTTATGAAAAACTGCAGTCTGCCTTTAACGGGGAACAGGCCTGCTGACTATGTAGTAACCGAGTTCGGTGTTTTTCGCTTTGCAGACGGAAAAATCACACTCATTGCAGTCGCTGATGATGTCGATACGGCATTGCTACAGGAGATAACAGAGGTGGATTTTGAGATTAGCCCAGAGCTGAAACGAGTCTGCCTGCCTGTCTGATTTTATTAACTATGTGGAGCTTGGCGCAAGATACCGTGTTCCCGGCGCGCTACGCGCTGTAAGCCGCGAAGAGTGTAAATAAAACGCAGTATCAGCTTTGTTTTCTGCTCCTCAGAAAAAATCCAAAAGAATATTCGAGACCGGCGCCTATAAACAGCGTCGGTCTTTCTATATCATATTCTTTTTCAGCTCTCGAATCTCAGCCTTCTTCACCCACGGCCGATTTAATTGTCCCGTCGGCGTTCACCGTTGCGGTTACAACATATTTTAAGCCCTCGCCCGAGCCGTCCCAGCCGCAGGGGGTAGTCAGGAAAATTTTTGCCTTTCCCTCGCTCTTTCCCTCAAATCCGATTGCGGAATACCCTATCGCCAAGCCCTGCATGTTGTCGACAAGGTGGAAAACCCTGTTTATGGAATATCCGATAATCGAATCGTCTTCGAATTCAACATTCCACACACAGCCCGAAGACCTGTTGGCGCCAAGACTTACGGTGAGCTCCTTGCCCTCCCAAGATATTTCTCTGAAAGTGGGAAGATCCGCAGCCTTCGGCCCTTTGCCGCAGCCGCTCACGAGCGCAAGCATCAAAATCGAAAGCGCGAGCGCAATTATTCTTAAATTTCTTTTTTTCAAAACAATACCTCCTTCAATAAATTCGCTGAAGACATAAATATCTAAGGTTTAATTACTTTTCTTCTTGTTCATAATTTTATTATATAGTCAAAAACTGCGGAAAAATCAAGAAGCTTTAGTTTGCCTGTTGATTTTCCGCTTATCATTCTGTTTAATTCTCGACCATACTCCGTGGCTCGGCAATAGGCTTTGCCCTCGATAAAGATAAAGAAGTGCTTATGGCTCCTGTCGGGCAGGCTTTGATGCACTCGCCGCACCTTATGCACTCGAGCGCATCTTGGCAGCTTCGAATATCCACATCCATCTTGCAGGCTCCGGCGCATTTGCCGCAGTTTATGCAGGCATCGGAGTTAAAGTGATATTTATAGAACGAAACCTTGTTCAAAAGCGAGTAAAAGGCGCCCAAGGGGCAAACCCACTTGCAAAACGGCCGATAAAAAAACACCGAGAGCAAAATTACGGCAATAAGTATAAAGCCCTTGCTCAAAAACAACACTCCGAGGTTGGAGCGTATTGCAGGACTTCCTAGCGAGAGCGGGATTCCCGCCTCGAGTATTCCCTGAGGGCAGATGTATTTGCAGAAAAAAGGAGAGGATATCCCCATATCGTCGGCAAGAAATACGCCGAGCAGCCAGACCGCAAAAACAAGAATTAAATACTTAAGATATTTCAAAAATCCAAGTTTTTTTGTACTCAGTTTTTTGCTCGGTATGCGGTGCAAAAGGTCCTGAAACCAGCCGAAGGGACATAAAAAACCGCAGATAAGCCTGCCGAACAAAACTCCGAATAAAATCAGCAGACCCGTTATGTAGTAGGAAAAACTGAACTTCGAAGAGCCGACAACTGCCTGAAAAGCCCCTATGGGGCACGAGCCCGCCGCTCCGGGGCAGGAATAGCAGTTCAGCCCCGGCACGCACACTTTTTTACTTGCGCCCATATGAATCGTGCCCTTAAAGAAGTTGGGGAGATTTATGTTGCTGATTAAAGTCGCCAGAGCCTGAACTAAGCCTCTGCGCTCTCTTAATGTAGAAAAGAAATTCGAAAAATATTGCCTATCCAATTCCGACACACTCCAGACAAACTCTTATGGCCTTGGAAAAGGCAATGTCAACTTCGCCGCGATATGCGCCATAGGTAATAAAAGCTATGGCAAGAATTAATACGGCAAAGCTTAGCATATTTTGTTTTGTAAGCTTCATATATTTACCTCGCAGAACATTAAACAGCGCTTTTAGGAATCCAGGTTCTCACCTTGTCATCATATAACTTGCTCTCGCAAAGTTCAAGCCCGTATATGTCGCTCACTACATCACAGCTCAAAACCTCATCGGGCTTGCCGACAGCCATTATCCTGCCCTCTTTAAGCGCAATAACCTTGTCCGAAAACATGTAGCTGTGCTCGGGGTTGTGGGTGCACTGAATTACGGTGTAGCCCTCGTTGCAAAGAGCGCGGGCGCGTTCGATTATTCTTATTTGATTGCCGAAGTCCAAGTTTGAGGTAGGCTCGTCCATAATAAGGATTCTTGTGCCCTGAGCCAGAGCCTTAGCTATTATCACAAGCTGTTTTTCGCCGCCCGAGAGCTGATGAAAATATCTGTTTTTCATATTCTCTATGCCAAGCTTCGAAAGCGCGCTCATAGCGAGTTCTTTTTGATGCTTTGCGGGGCTGCTCAAGTAGCCCAAGGTGGGGCAGGTGCCCATAAGCACCATATCCTCCACGCTGAAGTTAAAAACAGGGCTTGATTCCTGGGGGATATAGGCCACTAATGATGCCAGCTCCATAACGCTCATGCGCTTTGTGTTAAGTCCGTTTACGAGTATTTCGCCTTTATAGTTAGTGAGAAGCCTGAGTATGCACTTGACTAAAGTGGACTTTCCAACTCCGTTTCTGCCGATTATCGAAACGAGTTCGCCATCGTCCGCATTTAGGCTTATATCGCTTAAAACCTCGCTCTTTCCATAGGCATAAGAAAGAGACAGAACTTCAATGCTCATTGGTTTGAGTTCCTCCTTGTAATAATATACATAAAGAAGGGCGCGCCTATAAACGCGGTTACTATACCCAAGGGAATCTCGGTTTGTGTAGCGCTGCGGGAGAAGTTATCGACAAACACCATAAATGTTCCCCCAAATATGAGGGAGGCAGGCAGAAGATATTTTAGGTTAACCCCGACCAAGCGGCGCATCATATGAGGTATAACAAGACCGACCCAGCCGATTAAACCCGAAACCGAAACTGCCGCCGCCGTCAGCAAAGTTGCCGCGAGCAAACTTACAAAGCGGAGCCGCTCGGCGTTTACGCCGGTTGTTCTGGCTTCGGCATCGCCAAGAGATAGAATGTTCATTCTCCAGCGCAAAAGCATCAGCGGCGTAAAGCCTATGAGCATCGGCCAAAATATAAAGGCGGCCTCGCTGTTTTTCGCGCCGACAATCGAGCCCATCAGCCAATAGGTTATAGAAGGGAGCTGATTTGTAGGATCGGCCACGAGCTTTATATAGCTCACTCCCGCCTTGCAGAGCGAGCCTATAACTATGCCCGAAAACACCAGCGCAAGTATTCTGTCGCTCTTGGCGTATAGGCTCAGAAAATACGAAAGAGTAACCGCGGCAAGACTGAAAATAAAGGCCATAGCGGTTATAGACCACGAGGAAAAACCGAAATATATGGCAACGGCCGCTCCGAGTCCCGCGCCCGAAGAGGCACCGAGTATGTCGGGGCTTGCCATGGGATTTTGAAATATTGTCTGATAAGTACAGCCAGCAACAGAGAGAGCCGCGCCCACCAAAAAGGCTATGATAAGTCGAGGCATTCTGACATTCCAAAAAGCCAGCTCCTGCTGAGGGCTGAAGCTTCCGTCAAAGCCGCCAAAGCCCAACCTATCCATAAGCATATAAAATATATCGTCCGCTCCAATAGGGTATCTTCCCAGACACACAGAGAGCAGAAGCGTTACAAGCAGCAGAGCTGCAAGAATCCACATAATAGCGGAAACGCTTATTTTTCCGTTTCCGTTATTAAGTTCAGTCGGATTTTGGCTCATCTGAAGTCCTCCTTTCTTATGAGAAAGGGCAGTCCAAAGCCATAAGGCTTGCCTATCCGCTCACAAGATGCTTCTTTTAAGCCCTCTGCGTCTGTGATAACAAGTCCGGCAAGAGCGTCTATGCCGAAGTCTAAAAGCTCCGGCGCCATGGGCACCGAGGGGCCTATGAGGATGGTGTGCGCATTTTTTGTAAGCTCCAAAAGACGGGGCAGAGTTTTGTTAACAAGTGTGCTTCCGCTTATAAGGACAATATCGCAGCTCGGCAGAATGTATTCCTCGGCAGGGTCGGGATAGTCGCCCTCCTGAGGGTTCCTCTCGAAGGTGTAGATTTTTTTAACTTCATCTTGCTTTTCCGCCGGAAATTTAAGGTGCCCGATAAGGCCGACGGTTTTGCCCTTGAGGTCCAAGCCTCTTGTGCTGTAGTTTTTATAAGGCTCATAGCAGCCGAGCGCCGAGAGTCTCTCTTTGGTGTTGAGCACGGCGTTAACAGCCGCAAGAGCCAAACTTGCCTCCTCAAAGTTCCAAGATTTAATCGCGTGAGAGGCATCGCATATCTTCATTCCGAGCGGATTATTCAAAAGGGAAGTCAGCGGCTCTCGGCTTTTGCCTTCGGTGCTCATAGAAAGACCCAAAGAGCCGCCAACGCCCACAACGGCCCAGTCGGGAAAGCTGCCGGCAAAGTCTATCTTCTCGTCCGAAGAGGCCAGTTCTATAAGTTTATCGTAAAGCTCAAACAAATTGCGCATCAAGGTTCTCCTTAATAAAGCTGCAAAGCGTTTTTTCGCTTATCACATCGCCTATGCCTTGGTGCTCGACTAACACGGCCTTTGGAAAACTTCTTATCATATCTTCAAGCTCAGCGTAGGCCTTTTTATATTCCGACTCTAAACCCAGTTTTTTGCTGAGCAAAAAGCTTTTCGAAAAGCTTTTCAGCACAGCTATGAGTGGCCTGCCCTTTTCCATAATGCTCTTAAAGCCCTCTATAAAGCGCGGGTCCAAAAGCTCGATGCCGCCAATCTCGTCAAAGAAATAAAACGGAGCGGTATCGCCGTTTCCAAAGTATTCGTGCAGGAGCTCGGGATTAAAACAGGGTTTTCCGTCTTTAAAGCTGAATATCAAGGTTTTTTCTTCAGGACTTTCGCTTAAATATTCCCTTGCGGGCAAAACTTCAATGCCCTGCATTTTGCCATCAACTGTCACCAGCCTCGTGACAAAGCCGCCGGCCCTGTGTATCACGGGGCTTAAGTGTTTTTTTAGCAGGGTAGTCTTGCCCGAACCTATCTCGCCCCTTAAAAATAGAAAGCGCTTATTCTCCACCCTGTTTTGCTCTCTCTTCAATAAGCTGCGCCGCTATCGAAATGGCAATCTCGGCCGGGGTCTCCGCCAAAATGGGAAGTCCTATGGGGCTGGTTATTCTGGCAAAATCCTTTTCGGTGTAGCCGTATTCCTCCGAAAGTTTTTGGAATACTCCCTTTTTCTTGTGTGCCGAGCCGATTACTCCTATGTAGTAGGCCTGACTTTTCAGCACCTGCGCCTGAACTATGGCATCGAAAGCGTGCCCGCGAGTCATAACGCAGACATAATCGCCCTCGTTTATATCTACCGAATCATATATATTTTCAAAATCAACGAGCCGCACATCCTCAGCCGTCGGGAAAAGTTCTTTTCTTGCAAATTCCGGCCTGTCGTCCAAGGCAATGCAGGAGAATCCGATATGGGCGAGCACCCGCACGAGCTCTTGGCCGACATGACCGCAGCCGAAAACATATACCTTTTCGCTTCTGTTTATGTTTTCAACATAAAAGTCCGCCTCCTCGCTCTTTACCCTCTTGGCTCCGACTGTAAAGCAGCCTTCAAGCGAAACCTCGGGCTTAAGTCCGATATAGCCCTCTTCGCGGGTATAGAGTCCTAATTTTCCTCCGCTTTTAATGTCGGATATAAGCCAGAGCCGTCTGCCCTTTTCCATATAGTCTAAAGCTTTTTTAAAGAGACTGAGTTCCGTCTCATCGTCCCCGGCAATAAAACTGAAGAAAACCGTTACAGCCCCGCCGCAGATCATGCCGAGATTTTCAACATCGCTTTTTGTGAGATTGAAGCTGTGCTCAAAGGAGCCTCGGTCTTTCAGCACTTGGGCCGCCATGTGCTCCGAGCGATATTCCACCGCACCGCCGCCTATGGTGCCTATCTCTCTGCCGGCGTTAGATACAATCATGCGCGCGCCCGCCCCGCGCGGAGTGGCGCCCGAAGAGGCAATAACAGTTACTAGAACCAAGTCTTTTTTCTTCTCCAAAAGCTTGACCGCCCGTTTAAAAAGCGCTTTCATAAGCTCAACCCCTTTACAAAAATTTCGAAAATTTGCTAAATCTGCCTTTACCGACTTGTAATCAAAAACAACTTGGTATATAATGCGACTTGTAACCAGTTACAAGTCGCATTATAACATAGTATTAAGCGAAAGGATAGTGTGTTTATGAAAAAATTACTATTCACATTCCTGCCGGTTTTCCTCTGTCTTGCTATTCTGCTCTCGGCCTGCGGCCCTGCCGTCGCAAAGCCCGAAGAGCCCAAACCTGAGGAAAAGGCAGCCGAAACCCAGGAGTTCACGGACTCTCTTGGCAGAACGGTAACTTTACCCGCCAAGATAACAAAGGTTGCGGTCTCGGGTCCGCTGGCCCAAACTTATCTCGTTCCTCTCTGCGCCGATCTTTTTGTGGGCTTCAGTATCGACTATGCCCCGGAAGCCCAGAAATTCTTCCCCGCAGAGTTTTGGGAGCTGCCGCATCTCGGTCAGCTCTATGGCGGAAAAGGTACAATGGACCTCGAGGCTCTTTTAAAAGCCGCCCCCGATCTTATCATAGACCTCGGCGAGCAGAAAAAAGATATGGCTAAAGACTTCGACGATCTCTCAACGCAGACCGGCATACCCTTTATTCACATTGACGCTACAGTAGAAACCGCCGGAGAGGCGTATAAGATACTGGGCGAACTGTTGGGCAAGCAGGAGCAAGCGGAAAAACTTGCCGCCTACTGCGAGAATATACTGGAAAAAAGCGCGACTTTGATGGAAAAAATCGATAAAGCGGGCGAGCGTGTCACTGCCGCATACCTGCTGGGCGACAAGGGCCTAAACGCCATTGCAAAGGGCTCTTTCCACGGCGAAACCTTCGACTTTATGGCAGAAAATGTTGTAGTTGTCGAGCAGGTTGTCTCGAAGGGTTCGGGCAATGAGATAGACATGGAGCAGCTCTTGCTGTGGGACCCCGAAGTCATAGTTTTTGCGCACGAAAGCATTTACGACACGGTGAAGGATTCCCCCGAGTGGCAGAAAATTTCCGCCGTTAAAGAAGGCAAATATGCAAAAGTTCCCTTCGGCCCGCTCGGCTGGCTCTCGTCTCCGCCCTCAGTGCAGAGATACCTCGGCTTCATATGGCTCGCAGAGCTTCTGTATCCTGAAGAGAGTGAGCTCGACTTCAAGCAGGAAGTTAAAGACTACTACAAGCTTTTCTACGGCTATGACCTCAGCGACGAAGAGCTTAATGAGCTGACAAAGGATTCATTCTTCAAAGCCCCATAAACCTAAATAAATAACAATAAAAGAGCGTAAGAGAAAACCCTCGAAAACACTGCGTTTTCGAGGGTTTTGAGCTTTGAAGTGAAGAGGCAAACTAAAAGTGAATACAGTTACTCAGAAGATGACTGTCATAATTGCCGTACCAACCCACTCAAGGTTGCAGGATATATACATCAAGCTTAAAATTAGGATAAGCCTTCACGGAAATGAACGACATGTAGGTTCCACTCTAAAAAATTCAGAGTCTTATCAATTCGACAAGACCCTGTAAAGAGTTAATAACAGAATTTTTTCAATAGTGCATAGATGCTCTCTGTGACTCTGATTATGTCGTGAATGTTTACCTTTTCATTTGGGCTGTGAGCATAATCGATAATCCCCGGACCGTAATAAAGGACGGGTATATCAAACATTTGGATAAATCCTCCTTCAGCCCAATAAGGTAGATTTACTGTTTGTGTTGGGGTTTCAAGTGTGCTGTCAATTGCTCTTTTTATTTCTGCAAACATTTCATTATCCATCGGAAACATCACGGGAGGCCAGTCACCTTTAACCGAAGCGATTGCTTTAAAATTGCTGTATTCGTTTTCGCATTCTTTAATAATTTTCTCGACCTCTTCAATAAACATTTCCAGGGTATGACCGGGCGGGTATCGTTTGTCGATAATTATAGAGCATTGATGAGGAACCACATTGGCATCCGTGCCGCCATGAATAACACCTACTCCTATTGTCGGTTTACCGTACGGCAGTTCGTTGAGCTCTTCGTATGCTTTATTGCCGTATTCCTCCATCTTGGAAATAAACTTGTTTGCCATATAAATAGCGTTGATTCCTTCGTGAGGCACACTTGAATGTGCACTCTTGCCGATAAAGTTCACTTCGATCCATGCTTCTCCTTTATGTGCAATTCCCAACTGTCCAGAGGTGGGCTCCGAAACGATGCAGAAGTCACACTTCGGCAGATGTCCGCTTTCCAGAGCTTTTCTAATCTTTTTAGAAGAGTACTCCTCATCGGTTGTAAAAACCAAATATACGTTTCCGCTTTGACTTTTCAACTTTGCCGTTTCAATAAAGGCAATTAGTTGAGCGGCGCAGCCCGACTTCATATCTGCCGAACCTCTACCCCACATTTCATTCTTATCTATAATCGGATTGAAGGGGTTTTTCATTCCTTCCGGTGTCACGGTATCAAGATGACCGCTTAGAAGTACTTTGTGTTTCGGATTTTCACATGTGCGCTCAGCTATTAAATAAGGATCAACACTATCCATGTCATAAAGTGTAACCTTGGCATCAGTTTTTTCTTCGAGTAAGTCTTTCACAAAATTAACAAGCTTATGTTTTCCTTCGAATTCGAAGCTATTTACCTTAATCATGGCTTGTGCCAACTCGATTACTTGACTCTTGTATGTCTCCGGCATCTTAAGTACCTCCTTTTGTCATTTTTTCAACTTCCGTAATTGCTCGATGTGACTTTTTCCACATGGGAACTTTAAGATTCATCGTTTATAAACCATTTTCTATGCTTGTTTTGAGGTACGGCTTTCAGAATGTCTCCGTTTCTGATATCTTTTCGGAGCACTTTAAAGAATGACCATAGGAGAACTACTAAAACAGGAATTACCGGCATAGCTACGACAGTTGTCATAGATTTGATTGTATTTAAGACATTCAAGCCCGGTACATTTTTCTCTAAAATCAGTATGCTGACAGGTATAACCAAAAATAGGAATGACCAAAAAACTTTATACCATTTGTTGGGCTCTTCTTCCTCTTTTAAGCCTTGGGAAGTCAACATAGCAAGAGATGTTCCGCTCGCCGTAACCGTAGTGGCAAGATTGAAAAAAATCAAAACTACAAACACTATAATGCTTACAGTAGGTAGCGGTAATGTTCTGAGCATCTCCAGAATAGCTCCGTTTTGTCCACTGGTACTCAGTGTTTCGGAAAGCATTATTCCTTTGTTCAATTCAAGGCCCATACCGTAATTCCCAAGTATGCCGAAACTTACCCAACAAGCTAGGGGAGCCCAAAAACCATTAACGATAGCAATCTCTCTAAATGACCGTCCATAGGAAACCCTTGCATTCCAAACACCGGTCAGCAAGGTTAGTCCCACGTACCATGACCAGTAGAAAACGGTCCATCCCTGAATAAATCCGGTTTGAGCAATTGAATCTGTGTAGAAACTCATTCTCCAGAAATCCTGTATATTGGTGCCTATTGCCATGACAAAATTGTTTAAAATGAAGAATGTGGGGCCGGTGATTAACATAAACAGCAAGAATGCAATGGCCAGCTTGACATTAAAATCGCTTATTACAGCCATACCTTTGGCGATTGTTCTGGATACCGATAAAATTATGAACAGGCAAAAGAGTACGATAACGCCTATTTGAAGATTAAAAGAATTCGGTATACCGATTAGAGCGCTGATTAACTCGGCCATTACGGGAGTTCCCAGAGCAATGGTGGTTAATAGTGAACCGACATAGCACAAGGCTACCACTCCGTCGATAACCCACATGGCTGCCTTATGCGACGGTTTGTTCTTGTCTAAAACTCCTAAGCAAGAATCGGAAATTCGAATAGAACCCACTTTTTTGTTCCAATACATATATCCGATTGCAAGCGCCGGAATTAAGTAAAAACTCCAAGCTGAAAAGCCCCAATGAAACATGCCGTATGCCGAGGCGTAATGATAGGAATCCTGAGTATATGGCTCAATTCCGAACGGCGGTGCCTGGACATAGTACATCCACTCGGTAGCTCCTAAAATTAGGATTCCGGCTGCTAAGGCGCTGCACAGAACCATAGCAACCCATTTGAAGGTAGAATAATGAGGTTTTGCATCGGCTCCGCCAAGCTTGATATCACCATATTTAGTAAAAACTACAAATAGCGTGCCGGCGAAAGCAAGAATCCCCAGCACGAGAAAGAATCCCGACAATTCTTGAGTCATGAAATTATAAGTATCTGCAATCAAAGCTGCGCTTTGATCCGGAAATGCCGCCATTAATATTGAAAGCGCAGCTAAAATTGCAATGGCTACAACCATCAGCGGTTTGTTTGCATTTTTAAACATTTTTCTCCTCCTCGTATTATTAAATTTATTAATATGTTCTCGGTTTTCCATGGCGGCAAGCGCCTGCAGCAGATCTTCAATCAGATCGCGGCTGCCCTCTGAGTCTACAGGGTCTAGGTTGATAAATCCGGCAACTTTGCCGTTTCACCGATGGAGTATCATTCCTTCATACTTATTTTTCGGGTATGAGGGGGGTTGTTCACTGCGAGGTACTTATCCCTAGCATCTGCCACCTGGTGAATATGCTTTTCGACAGTCGTACAGCAGCCGCCAACGGCGCTTGCCCCGGCCGCCATATATCGCAGCGCGTAGGAGCCGAAATCCAGATCGTCTCCGGCATGAGTCCAGGTTTTTGTGACAGGGTCATACACTTCGCCGCTGTTGGGGTAGACCGCAATGGGAAGATCGGTTCCGCTTCTTAAACAGTGAATCAGCGACTCTATATATTCCGGCTTAGTGCAGTTCACGCCGAACATCTTCAAATGTGGGTGATTCTTGGACAGAGCCGCTGCACATTCGGCAACCAGCTCGCCCTTTCCGTTGTGCTTTTCGTCACGGCAGGAGAAACTTATCCAGTAATCGGCGCCCAACTCTTCAGCAATCCGGGCTTCGAGCAAAGCTTCATGAAGAGAAGGCTGGGTTTCAAATAGCAGAATATCGGCGCCGGCATCCATAAGAAGCTCCGCTCTGCGGGCATGGAATCTATAAAGCTCGTCATCACTTACCTGATAAGAGCCTGTGTATTCCGACCCGTCGGCAAGATATGCACCGTAGGGACCGATACCGGCAAGACAAAGCGGCCAGGCACGGCCGGCAATACTGCCCTCTTTCTCCCACCACTCATCACGAGCTTCCAGAAACAGCTTGACTGAACGGCGAATCAGGTCTTCCGCCTCTTTTTCTGAATATCCGCAGTTCACCAGACCGGGAATGGAAGCCTGGTAACTGCATGTGATTCCGCAGTCTGCCCCGGCGCGGAAATAGTTGATATGAACCTGCTTTACCAGTTCGGGATTCTCGGCAAGAGCCTTTGCTGTCCAGAGCCGGTGATTCAAATCAAGGCCCATGTTCTCCAGAGCCGTGGACATGGAACCGTCGATTACCATGATGCCGCAGCTGTCCAAAATGTTCTGTAGGGGTGTTTTCATAGCCGTTTCCTCTACTTTCAATCAATGTGCCGTTGATTATATCAGCGTTTTCTCTCACGGTCAACGAAACAAAAAATAATGAAATATCATTAAAATGTCCTCGCCGTCCGTCTGCACGGCACACACAATATCTGCTGAGAGCGCCATATTGGCGACAGTGATTTGGCTCGGTTTTAAGTGCCCATTTTCATATAAAACATCCAAGCAAAATGTTAACATACAAAGTCCGGTATTTTACAATATGTTTTTCATGTAAATATGGAATTTTCCAAAGCGCTTATATATAATGGAATAAATATTCAAACAGGTTTCAAGCAGATATGTTTTTAAAAGTATAAAAATGCGAGGTAAAAATAGTGACTAATATTAAAGAAACAGTACAAAATCAACGTAATTTTTTCTCTACGCATCAAACTCTCGATATAGCTTTCAGAAAATCCCAGCTTAAACTTTTACAGGACAGCATAATAAAAAATGAGGACAAAATACTTGATGCGCTTAAGCAGGACTTAAACAAGCCTAATTTTGAAGCGTATGAAACCGAGCTCGGAATTGTTTACGAAGAGCTTAACTATGTGTTAAAAAACATTGATAAATGGACTAAGCCCACGCATCGCAAGACGCCGTTGATGCATTTTCACGCTGCAAGCCGTATTCAATACGACCCCTTTGGCTGTGTACTTATTATGTCCCCGTGGAACTATCCTTTTCATCTTGCCTTTGTTCCGCTGATTGGTGCAATCGCGGCAGGCAACTGCGTTACCGTTAAACCGTCTAACTATTCGGCTGCAAGCTCTCGGATAACAAAGGAAATTTTGTCAGTGTTCCCCCCTGAGTACATCAGCGTTGTTGAGGGAGGCAGAGCTGCCAACACGGAGCTTCTGGACCAAAAGTTTGATTTTATTTTCTTTACAGGCAGTCCCCGTGTCGGAAAACTCGTTATGGAAAAGGCCTCTTCTCATCTTACGCCCGTTATTTTAGAGCTTGGCGGAAAAAGTCCCTGCATTGTTGATGAAAATTATAATATTGATCTTGCGGCAAAAAGAATAGCGTGGGGAAAGTGCTTAAACTCAGGGCAAACCTGTGTCGCGCCGGATTATATCTTGGTGCATAAAAGCGTCAAAAAACAATTTGTAAGCAGTTTAACAAAATACATTAATGTATTTTACGGCAAACATCCCGAAAACAACAAAGAATACCCTAAAATAATTAACGAGCAGCATTTTAATCGTCTTGTAAACTTAATAGAGAACGCAGGCGAAGTTATAGGCGGCAAATACAATGCCGAAACACATCAAATAGCTCCGGCAATAATCGATAATTGCACTTGGGACAGCGAAGTTATGCAGGAAGAGTTATTCGGCCCGATTTTCCCTATTATAGGATTCGACAGTATTAAAGAAATAGCTAAAAAGATAAACAGCAGACCGAAACCTCTTGCGCTTTATCTTTTTACAAACTCTAAGGGAGTAGAAAATTATATAACCAATCACGTGCTTTATGGCGGCGGATGCATCAACGATACTATAGTTCATTTGGCTAATATAAATCTGCCGTTTGGCGGGGTTGGAAACAGCGGGATGGGAAACTATCACGGTAAAAAAAGCTTCGAAGCATTCAGCCATCCCAAAAGTATTCTCAAAAAATATTCATGGATTGATGTGGCTTTCAGATATGCCCCCTACAAAAATAAAATAAAGTTGCTGCGTTTAATTATGCGGAAAAAATAATTTTGAAGCTAAGCGCCTTCCGACTGCAATCGGAAGGTAAATATGTTATGTAAATCAAAAACGGACTGTCACAAAACTGCTTGTATGTTCCGACTCCGAAAAGTCGAACTGTATTTAAGCGGTGAAGGAATTTTCAAAATATGTTTTTTGCGCAAATATAGAATTTTCCGGAGCGTTTCTATATAATAGAAATGTTAGATTAAGAAACGCGGAGATTTTTAACTTGGATAAAATCCCGCATAAAATAATTTATCAAGATAATCGAGGCGAAAGTAAAACCATGTACGACGAACCGGAAAGAAACACATATTATAAAAATGAAGAAAAACCGAACGCCCATAAAAAGGGAAGCCGCTTTGTAATTATTCTCCTCAGCATGCTTTTGGTGGCCGCCATAGCGGGCAGCGTTTTTTCGTTTTTCATGCTCAACAAGTGGAAAGACGAAATAAAAAACGAGCTGAGAGAAGAACTTGGAGCTCTTGCCGAGACTGTCGAAGCTGCCGAATCTGAACAGCTCGAAAAGAGCGCAAAAGCGCCCACCCTTGAGGCCGGAAATTTCTATGCCGCCTCCGAAATTTACGATATGGCCTGCCGCCAGGTCGTGGGTATCTCTGTAGAGGGGCAGGGCACAAACTTTATGGGCATGCCGGTGCCCGTGGCAATTTCGGGTTCGGGCTTTATCATAAGCTCCGATGGCCACATCATGACCAATTATCATGTCATTGAAGAAGCCCAAAAAAACGGATACAGACTCACCGCCTGTCTGCATTCGGGCGAGATTTTCGAAGCCGCAGTGGTCGGATATGATAGACCCAACGATATTGTGGTTATTAAAATCGAGGCTGGCGGGCTCGATGCCGTCAAAACGGGCGACAGCGACAGCCTTCTTGTCGGGCAGAAAATCTACGCCGTCGGCAATCCCTTGGGAGAGCTGGCCTACACAATGACAACGGGTACGGTCTCGGCTTTAAACCGCGTTATACAGACAAGGCAAAGCAGCGGCATGGATGTTTTCCAGATAGATGCCGCGGTTAACCAGGGCAACTCCGGCGGGCCTGTTTACGATCAGGAGGGCGCTGTTGTCGGAGTTGTCGCCGCCAAATATCTCGAAACGGGTGTCGAGGGCTTGGGTTTTGCGATTCCTATAAACAAGGCAATGGAGCTTGCCGAGCAGATAATGACTCAGGGCTATGTTTCGGGCAGTCCCTACCTGGGCATTTCGGTAAGGCCTGTTTCGCCCATGATCGCCGATTATTTCCGCATGACTCTCGGCCTTTATGTAACACGGGTTGACGAGAGCAGCCAGGCCTATTTAAAGGGCATAAGAGAGGGAGACATTGTCACACACTTCAACGGAGAGCAGCTCTACTCGGCAGAGCAGCTTGAAAGGCTGCTGGAGGGATGCAGAGCCGGCGATGAGGTGACCATAATCTTCTGGCGTCTCGGCAAAGGCTTTGAAGTAAGCTTCAACCTGGACGAAAGAAGAGAATAAAACAATAAGCTCCGGCAAAGTTTAAAATCCGGAGCTTAAATAATATTGAGCAAAAAAAGATTGTTGTAAATTTGCCATTTCTATTATTAAAGGAGAAAGTATGGGATTTTTTCGAAAGAAACTGAGCAGCAACAGCTTGAGGGAAAGAATTATTTGGACTGCTGTTTTGTTTTTCGCAATATTTTTCGGTATTATGCTTTTAAGCTATTTTTTGCTTCCCGAGGGTCTGCTTAAAAACAAAAACCCGATGCAGAGCTGGAACGAATCGGATAATATCCTGCTTCTTGCCCTGCAGATATTCTTTTATAATCTGCTTTCGGTAATTATAATTTTTCTGGCAAGTCTTTTCGGCCGGAAAAAAGCGGACGAATCCAACTATCTCTCAGTGGGCTACATGACTTTTTTCACACTGATTTCCATCAACAGCATTGTGCTCGGCACCTGGTCATTCTCCGTGGAGAGCGAGGCCGTTCCTTTGATTTATAGAATTGCCGGCATTTTCGACCTTGCGCACAGAGCGGGTCTCTGGGAGATGGCGGGGCAGCTCATAATATGCTGCGCCATTGCTCATATCTCCATAATACGGAGCAGCGGGACGGAAACTGTAAAAAGAAGCTTTAAAGATATTCGCTTGGCAAATTCCGAAAAAGCGGCGCTGCTCTGTGGAATTGTCTTTATGCTGATTGGCGCTGCTGTGGAAAGTATTTCTATAAATACTTTACTCCACTGATTTTATTGGCGTTTTTTCTCTCATTTTCCGAGCAAAGAATCCTCAACGGCCTTTTTTATGGCAATACTCGATACAGTCGCTCCCGAAACGGCGTCCACCTGCAAGCTCTGTTTTTCAATAATATCGTCCACAATTTTTTCGGCAGGCGCGCCCTTTCCGTTAAAGTGCTCCAGCAATTCAATTTGAGTAATTTTTCCGTTTAGGACTGTTGTTTTAACAGAAACTTTTACAGGAAAAATCTCATAGTTTCCGAGATACTCACCGTCTTTTAATTGACTTAAGTCTATTTCCTCAAAGCTAAGCGCTTTGGCATCCGAAATAATCTTATTTGAAACAAACTTGAATCCCAAAAATCCAATTACAACAAGGACTACTAGAATCACTGCTATTTTCTTAAGCGTTTTCATATTTTTTCTCCATCCTTTCAATTCCCGCTAAAAGTTTTGGAATAAAGCTGAACATCAAATCAATCTCGTCCGCTGTAAATTCGGAAAAGAGATAAAGAATTTGTCTTGTATAATAATCGTCCGTATCTTTAAAGTGTTTCGCTGTTTTATCGGTTAAGAAGATGCCGCAGGCCCTGCGGTCTTTTTCATCTTGTCTGATTGAAACATAGGACTTTTTTTCAAGGGCTTTGGCCAGAGTCTTGATGTTTTGTCTTGAAGAACCCATGATTTTTCCGTATTTCGTAAAAGTTTCGCCTTCCGATACGGCAACCAAGATCAGGAGCATCAGCTGCTTTAAAGTCAGTTCTTCCATACCGGCATTGTAGTTTGTCTCAATAAGATTGGCTATAACCAGAAGCGAGAAAAACAGAACGGACTTTTTCCCGTCTGTCGTTTCTCCTTTTTGCACAATATAGTCCTTTATTTTCATTCAAAAGATTCCTCTTTTGCATATTCTACGAGCGGCTTTATAGAATTTCTATCGATAAAACTGACTTTTCCGCCGTAAGTGCTGATTAGCTGATCCGCGTCCTTCGGCAAATCTTTTTCCGGCTTTCTTTCCAGATAGTTTACCAACATCCACATCATTGTCTTGTGTTTAAAGTTCATCCTGCTGTAATCCAGCACGCCGCGCAGGAAAAAAACCTTTACTTTCTCAATGGCGGGCCCCATGGCCTTTGCAAGATCGCCGTAAAGCTTTTCCCGATTTTCCCGGTCTTCCATATCCGCTATTCCAACCATGAAAAATATATATCTCTTATCCGGATATTTTTCTATTATCGGAATCATATGCTTTGCCGCCTTTAGTTGTCCCGCGTAGACGCCTTCTCCAAAAATGATAAGATCATAATCTTCTGCCTTGTACTTATCCAGATTGTCGATATTGTCTAATTGAGAAGATAATTCCTCCTGAATCCAGCGGGCGTACTGTTCTGTGCTGCCGTATTTCGAGCGATAAATGATTAAAGATTTCATAAGGCCTCCCATATAGGTAATATATTACCTATATGATACCACAAGAGAAAACTTAAAGCAATTTATTTCTTTGATTATAGAATAAAAAATTAGTTGAGGGACCGTACCTGCCAATTTTCATTAAAAACCTAGGCTCACGTGCTTTAAGCGCGTGAGCCCTTTTGTACATTGGAGGAAAGCATTAAAGATGAGAGGGTTTTAAGCTGATTATTTTCTGGGGAAGACTTAAGTATAACGCGCCAATCTTCTAGAGCGCGGCAAAAGCATTATTACGGATGAAAATTATGCCTCTGCTAAACACATGTTCTTTTCTCTGCGCAGCTCCGTCAAAAGATTTTTCAAACAGCTGGCAGAGCTGGAGTGCAGCCTGCAGATTTTTGTATCACTTTGCTTTACCTCACATAGCGCCGACTGCACCATCTTGTGGGAAACGGTGTTGGTGAGTAGTATAAGAACATCAGGATTGCCTATTTTCTTCTGAAAGGTGCCGGTCATCTTGCAAAAGACCTTGGCCTTACAGTTGCATTTCTCACAGATATCCTTATATCGCCGCTCCATTCTCTCGTTCCCGCCGATTATAACTATACTCATATACACCTGCCTTTCTTTTTAAAATATGCCCTGCCGGGATGGGGGTGATGGGGAAGCGGCAGGGCCTTGGAAGGAATCAATCTTTTGTTCTGCTCTTTCCTGCTTTATGCGGCTCATTTTGCGGAGAGGTGCAGCTGTGGCCGCATGCTCCGCCGCATGTGTAGGCAGAGCAAGCCGAGCAGCCTGAGCAGATATTGCCGCTCTTCTTATCTTTTGCAAGCTTAACTATCACAAGCGCCACTATGCTTATCAATATGAGAAGCGCTATTATTGTACCCGGAGTCATCTTATACCTCCGTTTTAAGCCTTGCTTTCGGCAAGTCTTTCCTGCTCGTGTTTTTTCTCAGGTCTGAAGAGCATGTAGAGTATCAGAACAAGGAGAACTATTGATACTATAAGCTCTATAATGTGTACATCACCCATAAAAGCCGAGCCCAGCTGATAGACGATCATTGAGATTGCATAGGCAAAGCCTGTTTGATAGGCTATGGCAAACCAAGTCCAACGAGAATTGTTCATTTCGCGCTTTATTGCGCCGATTGCGGCAAAGCAGGGCGCGTTGAGCAGGTTGAACACCAGGAAAGAAAAGCCTGCAATAACAGAGAAGGAAGCGCGCAGCGTCTCGTATAGATTGCCCTCGGCGGAGTAGAGTATGCCCATTGTGCCTACAATGTTCTCTTTGGCAACCAGTCCGGTTATGGCGGCAACGGCTGCCTGCCAGTTTCCGAATCCCAGGGGCTTCAATAAAACTGCAAATACTCCGCCCAAGGATGCCAGCATTGACATTCCGAGCTCGTCTTCCTCAAGCATTCTGAAAGCGCCGTCCTGAATGCCGAAGAAGCTTGTGAACCAAATAAATATTGTAGAGAGCAGAATGATGGTTCCCGCTTTCTTAATGAAGCTCCAGCCTCTCTCCCACATGCTGCGAAGCATATTTAAGAGAGTCGGCATTCTGTAGGGGGGAAGTTCCATGACGAACGGGTCGCTGTCGCCCGAGAACATCTTTGTCTTTTTCAGCATAATGCCCGATACTACGACCGCCGCCATTCCTATGAAATAGGATAAAGAGGCGATGTGGGGCGAGTTGCCGAATATAGCTCCCGCCATCATGCCGATGAAGGGAATCTTGGCGCCGCAGGGTATGAAGCTTGTGGTTATTATCGTCATGCGTCTGTCTTTTTCGTTCTTGATCGTGCGGGATGCCATGATTCCGGGAACGGAGCAGCCTGTGCCCACAAGCATGGGTATAAACGACTTGCCCGAAAGACCGAATTTGCGGAAAATTCTGTCGAGTATGAAGGCGATTCTGGCCATATAACCCGAAGCCTCAAGGAAGGCAAGCATAAAGAAGAGAACCAGCATCTGGGGGACAAAGCCCAAAACAGCGCCGAGACCCGCTATAATACCGTCCATTATAAGTCCGTTCAGCCAGGGAGCCACATCCATAGCCTCGAGCGCACCGCCTAAAAGCACGGGAATACCGGGTACCCAAATTCCATAGGCAGAGGTGTCGGGCGCACCGATGTTCTCCTTGAGCTCTGTGGACTTGAAGGCCTCAACTGCCCCAAGCAGTTCTTCCTTTCCGACATCGGAAATTTCTTCCGTTGCGAGAGTGTCTTCGTCCTCGACCTCATAGCTCACACTTGCGTCTTCCGGTGTGGCCGCCATGAGCGCTTCAAGCGCCGCGAGCGCGTTTTCTTCGCTGAAATCTTCCGATTCCATGTCAAGAGCTTCGCCTATCTCTTCACTGCCGTAGGCCTCATTAAAGGCCTCTATAATCAAATCGCTGTCGCCGTAGGCATCGGCCGCTTCTTCATATTGAGCCGTTCCGATGCCGAAGAGGTGCCAGCCGTCTCCGAAAACGCCGTCGTTGGCCCAGTCTGTAAGCATGCTGCCAAAGGGACCCATAGCTATCCAATAGACCAAGTAGATGACAGCCACAAAGATAGGCAGCGCTAAAATTCTGTTGGTGACAACCTTGTCAATTTTATCCGAGGTGGAAAGAGAGGCTTTCTTTTCTCTTTTCAAAACAACATCGACCAGCTTTTTGATGTAGGCGTAGCGCTCGACGGTGATTATGGACTCGGAATCGTTGTCATATTCCTTTTCCACTGCCACAATGTCCTCTTCAATCTCGCGGAGCTTTGAGGGAAGGAGCTTCAGGCTTTCGGCTATCTTTTCGTCGCGTTCGAAGAGCTTTACTGCATAAAAGCGGGTGAACTTTTGCTCGCCGTTTTCTAAAAGACCTGCCGAATCCTCAATATGCGCCAGCGCGTGCTCGACAGAGCCTGTATATCTGAATTCACATACACTCGCCTCATTTTTCTTTGCAGCTTTAACGGCGGTTTCTATAAGCTCTTTTATGCCTCTGCTTTTAAGTGCGGAGATCGGAACCGCGGGTACTCCCAAAAGCTCGCCGAGAGCCTTTGTGTCCAGCTTGTCGCCGCTTTTTTCCACCATATCCATCATATTTATGGCCAAGACTACGGGGATGCCGAGCTCTAAAAGCTGAGTTGTAAGATAGAGGTTGCGTTCTAAGTTGCTGCCGTCAATGATATTGATGATGGCCTCAGGTTTTTCCTCTATTAAAAATTTTCTGGCGATTAATTCCTCGGGCGAGTATGGGGAGAGCGAGTAAATGCCGGGCAGGTCGCAGATTGTCACATCCTCGTGTCCGCGGAGTCTGCCCTCCTTCTTTTCAACAGTGACCCCAGGCCAGTTACCGACAAATTGGCGCGAACCTGTCAGCTCGTTGAAAAGAGTGGTCTTTCCGCTGTTCGGATTGCCCGCAAGCGCAATTTTAAGCATGCTATCATTCCTTTCATTCAATCTCAATCATTTCAGCGTCTGCTTTTCTGAGAGAAAGCTCATAGCCTTTCACGGTTATTTCAATCGGGTCTCCCAATGGTGCAAACTTTCTAACATAAATCTCCACTCCGGGGATTATGCCCATGTCCATATAGCGCCTCTTGAGAACACCTTCTCCATGCAGCTTTTTAACTATATAGCTTTCTTTTACCTTCGCATCTTTCAGAGTTTTCATGTCTTATCCTCCTTATTTCCATTCCATCATGATTTTAGAACCTGCCTGAGAGCCAATGGCAAAGCGTATCCCCTTTACGCTTACCACTATGTTTTCGTCAGACTTGCAGATGACGGTGACTTCTTCACCGGGCTCAAAGCCCAAGTCATAGAAGCGCTGCCTGTCTTTGGCATTTCCGCGTACCTGCAGGATACGCCCGGTATCCGATTCTTTTAAAAAACTGAGCGGTATCAATTAAATTCCCCCATCCTAAAACAGATTGCCGTCTGCTTTACCGACTTTGATTTCAATAAGTTAGTCTAAGCTAACCGTTGCCGGTGATTTAGTTATACTACGCTAACCAAATTTTGTCAAGCTTTATTTTGCCGCATTTTTAATTATTTTTTATATGAAAAAAGGGCTCAATCGAGCCCTTAAATAAGTTATAGATATTGCATCGCTTACAATCATCCGACCTGCTGCCGCAAATCCCTCAGGCGCTGTACGCCATATCGCCTATAAATCCTTATGAATTATGAATAAGGAAGTCTTCCTCCTCATCTTTGCACGAGGCAAGCTCACTCTTTACACAAAGAGAGCTTGCATTTTTGTACAGCAAAACCACACGCTAGGCGTGTGGTTCAAGAGAGCTTAAGCGAAGAGGTAGAAAAGAAGACTCCTTTTGCATAGAATAAAAGTGCGGTCAGCCAACTGCACAGAAAATGCAAAAGGAGGGCATTCATAATGAGTATGAATGACATAAATAGTTTATCTCACACGAAATGGAATTGCAAATATCATATAGTATTTGCTCCAAAATATCGTAGGAAGGTATTTTACGGAGAAAAGAAAGCGGAAGTAGGAAGGATACTCAGGCAACTATGTGAGTGGAAAGGAGTAAAAATAATAGAAGCAGAGTGTTGTGTCGACCACATACATATGTTGCTAGAAATTCCTCCTAAAATGTCAATATCGAGCTTCATGGGATATCTAAAAGGAAAAAGCGCAACAATGCTGTATGAGCAATTCGGCGAGCTGAAATACAAGTACAGAAATCGAGAGTTCTGGTGTAAGGGATACTATGTTGACACAGCAGGGAAAAACACGAGCCGAATTGCAGAGTATATCAAGAATCAGCTTAAAGAGGATAAACTTGGAGAACAGTTAACAATACCGTCAGCTGGCCCTTTTAAGGGCAGCAAGTAGCAATCCTTAAGCAGTTGGCAGACCGTATTATGCGTTTGACGCATACGCTAAGAACATAGGGCTATGCCCGCATGTGAAAAACCACCCGCTTGGCGGGTGGATGTTTATTCTTCGATGGGCAGTTACTGCAATCCCCTCCACAGGCGAGAATAGAACCCTTCTTTTTTTTCTTAATATATATGCCTCTCACTGCGAAGAATAACACCGGTAGAAGCAGCAATATAGCGAAAATTAAATCTTTATTCATAGCGAAGCTAAGCTATAACAAGTCTGACCATGTGGTTTATCAGACCTCCGACGAGAATGGCATTTACTGTAGTTAAAACAAAAATGCCTATCGCTGTTCTTGCGTTAAATTCTTCAGCTATAATTCCCATTACAGAGAGACAAGGTATATATAAGAGCGAAACCACAGCGCCTACAAACATCTGTAAGGGCGATAGATTCAAGGCAAGCAGCGGAGCTACGCTCATTTCTCTCCTTATTACACCCAACAAGAGAGAGAGAGACGCCTCTTTAGGGAGGCCCAGCCAGCCGGAAACTATCGGCTCTACCAACACTGAGACTTTCTCCATAAATCCTGTCTCCGTCACGAGCGCAGCAAAGACCACTGCAATCAGCATCGGGCCTTCCGCTTCCAGAATAAACTGTTTTACTCTGACCAAGAACTTTCTTGTAAAGGAACTTCTCTCCGGGGGAAGCAAATATGGAATCTCCATTATCATAGGACTTACAGTACCCGATACAAGTTTACCGGTCACAAGCGACGAAATCACAAACATTAAAAGTCCGACCAAGACTAAGAGCAGGAGCATAAAATATGAATAGTCGCCTACAAGGGTTATAAGTGCTCCTATCTGTGAAATGCAAGGAATCGAGAAGCACAAGGCGGCGGTGACGACCAGCCTCTCCTTTTTCGTGCTTGCTGTCCTTGTGCCTATAATCGCCGGGACCGTACAGCCGAAACCGAGCATAATATTTATAAGAGAGCCGCCTTGTATACCTATTTTACTCATAAGGCTGTCGCTTAAAACTGCTATTCGCGGCAATATGCCCGAGTCTTCCAAAAATGTAAATACCAACTGAAAGATAATGACATAAGGCATTACAAGCGCTATGATCCATTCGAATCCTATTCTGAATATTCCGTATTCTCCTATCAATACACCTTTTAGAATATCCGGTATATCAAGCGGCATAATCAAAGACTCAAAGAACGGAACAATCAAATCATTTACAAGCGGAAGCAACAGCACCGCTCTCAGAACCTTGCCGAGCCCTACGACTACCCCTATAGTTGCAATTAAAATCAAAACAGTGAGCAATACCCCAGGCCAGGGCTTTAAAAGTGCATCGCCGAATTTATCTATCTTACTCAGGTCTTTTTGGGAATACTTCACCGCTCCGTTCTTTATCTTCTCGGCTCTCGCCCAAAGTTCCTCCGTTTTGAGATTTTTATCTATTTTTTCTCTATTTTGATCAGGACTTTCAACTGTTTTCGCGACTATCCTTTCGAGCTTATCAAAACCCTCGCCTTTTACCGCAACAGTCGGTATTATAGGCACACCAAGTTCCTTTTCCATATATTCTATATCGAAGCTTCTGCCCTGCCGCCTTGCAACGTCAACCAGATTGAGTGCCGCTACTACGGGGACATCTCTTTTCAGTATTTCCAGAAGCAGCTTTATAGAACCCTGTAGGTCTGCCGCATGCATCACAAACAGCACCAATTCCGGTTTTTTCTCTAAAAAGTTCACCGCTATTTTTTCGGCATCATTTGTAGCTTCCAGACTGTAGGTTCCCGGCACGTCTATGAGAATGTGCTTTTTTTCGCCTATATAGTAATCTCCTTTTGTAAATGAAACAGTTGTGCCCGAATAGTTGGCGCTGTTTACATGGACATTAGTGAGCTTTGAAAAAATGACGCTCTTTCCAACATTGGGAGAGCCCATAAGCAGTATCGTAGGGTTTTCAGCAACCAAACTCTCCAGCTTTTCATCTCTTTTTAATTTTTTTGCCACTTTAAACCTCCTCCACCATTACCGATAAAGATATTTTTTTGCCTATAGCTATGCTCCTCGTACCGAGCTTGATATAAACCGGGCCACCCATTCCGTATGTGCGCTCTTTTCTAACGACAGATCCGGGTATTATGCCTATGGTTGCGAGCATGCCTGCAGTAGGAATCTTTTCGATTTTGTAATCTTTCTTATCCTCTACCTCGTATAAGTTTTTCATCCTAATCAATCCTCCTTTTGTATCCTATTTTTCTGAGTGTAAAATTTCCCAACATTAACAAACTCAAAACTATAATAATAATCCCGTCTTCAAGCAAAGTCACTTCTCTCGACAGGAGATAGTCGGATATAAACTTAAGCGACAGCACAGTCCCCGCCACAGTAGTTGGAAGACCTTTTATTGTGCCGTCCGCCGCATCTATCACATTAAATCTAGCTAATCTCAGCGCAGCGGAAATAAGATAAAATGCTCCGCTTATCAGCAAAAACGAAGTGAAAACAGCCATATGCTTACTCACAAAAATTGCAGCCGGCGCAAGTCCAAAGCTCAGCACATCAGCCAGCGAGTCGAACTCTTTTCCAAATTCGCTGCACTCGTTTCTCTTCCTCGCTACATATCCGTCGAAAAAATCGCATATCGCCGCGAGCAGAATGAACACGGCGGAGCATATATGCCTCTCGTTATTTGTTTTATATAGAAAAACAATTGCCATAAAGCCGAATACGAGATTTGAAACCGTAAAAAAATTTGCCACGGTGAAATAATTTGTAACGCAGTGAGGGGACTTTTCCTTTTTTTCTTTGTACTTCAATTCGTACATCTCTTCCATCTCTTTAAAGCCCTTTCAATAATGAGCGCTACGGCACAGAATAGAAATTCAAACCAAAAGGTGACTATTCTGAATATAATAGTGATGCTGAGCGCCAAAGACATCTCTACCCCGGCAAGGCCAAGAAGCGCGAGCATACCCGCCTCAAAAGAACCCAACCCCCCGGGAAGCAGGGGTATCATGCCTATCATGTAAGAAATATAAGTTGCGGCCCCTGTCATAAATATACTTATTCTTATATCGAATGCCATTAAAACTATTTGTAATTTAACGGCATAAAAAGCCCATATAAACAATGCCAAGGCAAACTGGGCCAAGACATTGGTTTTGTCAGACTTAAAATGGTCGAGGGTCAGGCGATATTTTTCGATAAATTGTAAAATTCTCCCTTTTTTTTCTTCTTTGATTTTTAAAGCGCTTATAAATTTGCCGAGTTTCCCGGGTAGCAAAAAAATGAAGAGGGAAAGAAAAATTATCAGGGCGAATATGAGGGCGGTTACAATGAGAGACATAATTAACTCCCCTTTCCCGCCCACGCTTGTTATTATGTAGGTTAAGGATATTAAAGTGAGTGCAAAAAAAGAGCTAACAGATATAATTTTTTGAAAGGCAACAACTAAAACTCCATCTTCGGCATCCATATCAAACCTTTTTTTCAGCTCAAAATACCTGAGAAGCTCACCGCCGACTTTAACTCCCGGACTAGCCGCATCGCCTACATTTCCAGCAGCATTCATCAAGAAAGCCTGAATAAAGCAAGGCTTAAACCCCGCCATATACACCATGCCCGACCACTGCAATGCCAACAAAATCATAGTAAGTATTTGGCAGAATGCGGCGACCAGCAAATATTCGATGTCAACTAAGCTCAAATAGTATAAAATCTCAGCCAAATCTACTTTAGTTAATAAGGCTATCAAACCTGCAAATAAGATTAAATATAATATGTGTTTAATAGACAGTTTAAAGCTTTTCATTTAGTTTTTTACCATTAAAAGCGTATTTTCCATAGTATTGAACTTATTTCCGACATCGGTCTTTATCCAATCATACTTTTTAAGCTGCACATGCGATATATTGCTATAGTCATACGCCAATGTCTCTTTGGGCATCCTCATGATTATTTTAGTTCCCGGCCTGCAGCAGTCGTTCAAGTGGTCGAGGACCTCGCCTTTAGGGCTGACTTGGAGCGCAATGTGAACTGCGTCATACTTAAAGGTATCTATCCAGAGGCCATTGCTTCTCATTACTCTGACTCTATCTTTGAGCCCGAACATCTCGACAACCTTTTGTCCGTTATAAACAGCTCCGTGATCTATGTCGACAACATCCACCTTAACTCCCGTAAAAATTGCAAAGAGCATGGCCGTCCACGGAACCGAGCCTCCGCCTATACAGAGGAGCCTGTCATTTTCGTCCAGTTCCGCCAGTCTTGCTTCTTTTTCAACTATTCTGTCATAATACTTTCCGTATAGTAAAACAAGATATTTTGATGAGCAGATTATTTTTTCTAATATCCTTGTAAAGCAACTTCGCAAAAGCGCCCTCCTTTGGCATTCCCGCATACATTCAGGATACGCCCGTTATCCGCCCAATTTAAAACTGAGCGGTGTCAATTAAACCCTATTCCAAAAAGCATGCCCTCTGTTTTATCGGCTTCGATTTTAGAATAGTTAGCTTAGGCTAATCCGCGGTATTGTATAGTTATACTATGCTAACTAACTTTTGTCAAGCCTTACCTTCCTTACCTTTCGATATTTACAGAAAAATTATCCTTTAGTTAGCATAAGCTTTACATAGTTGAAAAATCGTGATATATTTTAGACAGATTGGAGTGGTTATATGGCATTATTTGAATCGGGAGAGATGTATCTCGAAACAATTTTAATTCTTTCAAAACAAAAAAAAGATGTTCGCGCAATGGATATTGCGGAACATATGAATTTCTCTAAGCCAAGCGTTAGCCGTGCGCTGGGGCTTCTGGAGAGCGGCGGCTATATCACGCGCGACAGCGACAACCTCATAAGCTTCACCGAAGCGGGCTTAGAGCTTTCCGAGAAAATATATGAGAGACATATGGTTATTAAGGACTTGCTGGTAAAAATCGGCGTTTCCGAAGAAACGGCCGATGAAGACGCCTGCAAGGTAGAACATTATATAAGCGACGAGACCTTCGAGGCTATAAAGAAAAAGGCAAAGGAGCTTTGATGTCTCCGACAATATTCTCTGAATAATAAAAGCTCTTCCCATTCTAAGGAGGAGCTTTTGCTTTATTTTATAAGGAGCTTCGCCAATGGACTTCGCTCTGAGCTTATTGCCGCGCGGGGGCAAAATTCCTGACAGCAAAAACAGCGGATGCAGTTTTGAGTGTGAATTTTTGCCTTCTTATTTTTAATCTCTATGGTGTTCATAGGGCAGTGACCGGCGCAGAGGCCGCAGCCGATGCAGGCATCCTCGTTCACTCGGGGTCTGGGACTGAGAAGCTTCTCGGCGAGATAATTGAGAATTCTGCTCTTTCCTGCAAAAAGGCGCGCCTCGTTTCCTATGCTCAAAGTTTTAAAGTCTTCTATTATAAACTTCTTGTAGTCGCCGATTATGTTGAGCTCGTCCTCACTCTCAGGAGAGAGTCCGCGCTCAATCTGATAGAAAACGGTGGCCGCCTCATGGTTCTGCAGATTTATGAGTCGGGCGGCAACGAGATCCAAAAAGTACTGGTTTTTCGAGGCTAAAAGCGCCCCCATATATCTGGGCTTTCCCGATGTGGGGCCGTTTCCCTCCATGCACATGCATGCGTCTATCATGCTCAGCGCAGGTTTAAGGCACTCGTTTATGTCTATGAGCATATTGCAAAACTCGTCTATCTTGGGAAAGCTGTAGTGAAGCTCCGTCTTTCGAATTCCCGGAACAGCGCCGTAAAGATTTTTCACGGCGGCGGTGAGTCCGGTGAGTCCGTGAGTTTTCAGTTTGGCAAAATTAATAACTGCATCCTGCTTTAAAAGCCAGCTGCAGAGGGGCACTTTTTTAAGAGCTATTCCCTCGGCAATATTTATCTCCTCAACCTCGAAGTCATAGTTCAGCTCGGCGTTAGCATCCCTTACTATATTTATGCCGCTTCCCTTATATACACTCTCTAAAAAGGGCTTTTCAAAGGGGCCGCCCGGACTGTCGCCAACGGTGACAATGGCTCCGCGCTCTGCAAGGAGTCTTGCCAGCTCTTTTACCAATACAGGGTGAGTGCAGCAGGCGGTCTCGGGGCCTATTCCCCGAACCAGGTTTACCTTAATGCCGATTTTCGTACCCTCTTCCACCCAATCCAGGCCGCCGAGGGGCGCGAGAAGCTCCAAAAGCGCATGACGCGCCTCTGCTTCGTCATAAGTTTTAAGTTCGACTATCGAAACAGGAGTTTTCATGTATGCACCGCCTTTTCAAAAATTATACCATGACTTTGCCCATATTCCGAGCCCCGACAGAAGTTAAACACAAAAAGAAAAACCCGAAACCAAAGCGGTTTCGGGTTTTGTAAAGCGATTATCTCTTCGAAAACTGTGGCGCGCGGCGGGCGGCCTTGAGACCGTACTTTTTGCGCTCCTTCATGCGAGGGTCGCGTGTGAGGAAGCCTGCAGCCTTCAGCACAGGTCTGTAGTTTTGGTCCAAGAGCAGCAGAGCTCTGGAAATGCCGTGGCGAATAGCGCCGGCCTGACCGGAAACGCCGCCGCCCTTGACTGTTGTGTCGATGTCAACCTTGCCGAGAGTCTCGGTGGCGACAAGGGGCTGACGCACAATGCGCTTGAGAGTCTCGAGACCGAAGTAGTCGTCGATATCTCTGCCGTTGATGACAATTTTTCCGCTTCCGCCCTGGAAGAGGTGGACTCTGGCGACAGAGGCCTTTCTGCGGCCCGTTCCGTATACATATTCTCTCTTGCTCTGATAAGTTGCCATTTTAATCCTCCTTAACCTTCATAAGCCACAGGCTTCTGTGACGCATGAGAGTGCTCCGCGCCGCGGAAAACTCTAAGCCTGGTGAGTTGAGCCGAGCCCAGCTTGTTCTTCTGAAGCATGCCGCGAACTGCCTGCATCATTGCAAATTCCGGCTTTGTTTTCATAATACGGTCGTAGCGGACTTCCTTTAGGCCGCCGGGATATCCGGAGTGCCTGCGATAGAATTTCTGCTCGAGTTTCTTTCCGGTCAAAACAGCCTTTTCGGCATTGAGGACTATGACATAGTCGCCGCAGTCGACATGGGGTGTATATGCAACCTTGTGCTTGCCGCGAAGCAGGTTTGCAGCCTTCTCGGCTGTTTTGCCGAGAGGCTTGCCCGCTGCATCAAGGATATACCATTTGCGCTCGAAGCTGCCCGGTTTTAGCATGGTTGTGGACATTATTAAGCCTCCAATAAAATAAAACTTTTGACAAATTTTTGTGTGCATCTTAGAATTAAACCGCTAAAAGCGGATTCGGACGCCCTAAATGTATACCATGAAGAAAATCCCCTGTCAAGCTTATTTTTGCGTAGGCTGACAGAAGCTCTTAAAAACGCCGGAATTCACCCAAAAACTCCGTTTTGCTCACTTTCGAAATTCAAATGAGGTGCATGTGTGGAAGTTCAAAGATTTTTGAGCAGACTTCGCCGCTGTATTGATGACTACAATTTAATAAGCGAGGGGGATAAAATAGCAGTCGGTCTCTCGGGCGGAAAGGATTCCGCGGCTTTGCTTTTGGGTCTGGGTGAGCTCCGGCGCTTCTACCCCAAAAACTATGAGCTCTTTGCAATTACGGCGGACTTGGGCTTTGAGGGCATGGATTTTAAAAAGCTTAAAAACTTTTGTGCCGACATTAATGTTCCGTATAAAATAATTAAAACCGATATAAAAGAGCTGGTGTTCGATGTTCGGGAAGAGAAAAACCCCTGCTCGCTCTGTTCAAAAATGCGCAAGGGAGCCCTCAACGACGCTATAAAAGAAGAGGGAATAAAAAAGCTCGCTCTCGGCCACCACTTCGACGACGCAATAGAAACCTGTGTGATGTCCCTCTTTTTAGAGGGGCGCTTCCACTGCTTTAAGCCGCTGACCTATATGTCCAGAGCCGATACCTATCAAATAAGGCCTATGCTCTATGTCCGAGAGAGCGAGCTTGAGTCTTTTGTCGAAAAGATGAAGCTTCCGATAATAAAAAGCAGCTGCCCTGTTGATAGGTACAGCAAGCGCGAGGAAATTAAAAAAACCATAGCCAAGCTCGAGAAAACCTATCCGGACATCAGGCAGAAAATATTCACAGCCATTAAAGGCCTACCGCTCGAGGGCTGGGAAAAATCGGAATAAAATACATCCTAGAAAGAAGGCGCGGAAGAGAAAGTCTCTCCCGCGTCGAATATTATTATGTTATTCCGCCGGTTCCTCTACGGCAAACTGCTGGTCCAAAAGAGCCTGCGGCACAATGACTATCCACGAGCTGGCGGTTTCGGGATAATAGTTCATAAGCGAGGGGTAGCGTTCGCCCACAGAGTCTGCCCCGAAGGACGTATTAAATTTGTCTCTGTCATAATTGTACTGGCCGGCGTTGTCTGTCTCACAGCAGAGTCTGTCGAAGGCCTTGGCAAAAACCTGCGGATTTTGCCCCGTTATCTCCGCGCCGCCCTCTTCATGCAGGGTTTGAGGCGAGAGTATGGCCGAAACGTGCATCTTGGAGTTCTGCATAGATCTGCCGATATATAGCGCAAAAGAGCAGGCAGCATTCGTGGGAGTCGGGATGAAGCTCAGCTGAACACTGTAGCCCAAGTAGCCGTCGGTGGAGGGGACTCTCACATTGTTCAAAAAGACCTCGTCAAAACCTATGCTCTCAAGACTGTGCAAAAGGTCCAAGGTGTATGTGCGCACAACCGTGCTGTACGGGTCGACCCAAAGTCCCATCTCGTTCCCAAAAACCGCGCCTCCGTTTGTGAGCAGAGCGTTTAAGGAGGAACGCTCGGCAAGAAGATGGTCGACATTCACATTCATGAGGGCGGCGACGTAAATATCTTTTTCGTGGAGTTTTGTAACCAAATCGGCAAGGTCATAAGTTCCGTTGGTTGCATAAGCGGCGGCGGTCTCCGAGCCCGAGTTCCATAAAAGCTGTCCGGTGGGAGATTTGACCTCTAAAAGGAGTCCCGTCGCATCGTACATGCCCATAATCTCAATGAATTTTTCTATGCTCTCGGGACTTATGTACTGCATGGGAACGTAGAGAGCCTTGAGTTCAGGGAGTTCTCCGCCGGCGACAGATTTGACAGAGTCGTAGTTCGATTCCAAAATCTGCAAATTCGCATCGACAGGCTCAAACTGTATCGTGCCGTCTTTCTCTACCTTGTAGCCTTCTTCGTGCACAAGAGGATGCTTAATGCTTACGCCGTCCTGACTGTATACTATATATTTTTGGAAGCTGTAAAAAATTACAAAGGCCAGAAGCAGAAATATGGCAAGACCGTATGCCGGTATATATACCAGACCCAGCTTTTTCCGTTTTCCTCTGTAAAAAAGTTTGTTTGCCATCGTATCTCCAAAGATTACTTATCCTGAAGCTGCATAATCTTTGCAACCCGGCGCGCATGTTTTCCGCCCTCAAAGACGGAACCCAAAAATGTATCAACTATCTTTTTGGCCAAGGATTCGCCCAACACCCTCTCGCCCAAAGCTAAGATATTTGCATCGTTGTGCTCTCGTGCCATTTCGGCTGAAAAGCAGTCGGAGCAGAGGGCACAGCGAATTCCGTTTATCTTATTTGCGGCTATCGACATGCCGATGCCGGTGCCGCAGACTAAAATTCCAAGCTCGCTTTCACCGCTTAGGACGCTCCGCGCCAATTTTTCCGCAAAATCCGGGTAGTCGCAGCTCTCATTGCTGTATGTCCCCATATCTTTATATTCAATATTTTTCTCTTTCAGATGTTCCATAATGGCGCCCTTGAGTCTGAAGCCGCCATGATCCGAGGCGATAGCTATCATATCAGAAAACTCCTTCAATTCTGATGAATTCGGGTTTGTGTTTTTTGAAGACGGTAAAATAGTTAAAGCCAAGCTCATAAAGAAGTCTCATGCCCTCCTTTATTCCCAAGCCCGCCGTATCAATGCTGTGTGAGTCGGAGCCTATGGTCACAATGTCGCCCCCGAGCTCCTTGTAGCGGGCGAGTATTTCAGCAGAGGGAAAACTCGTCTTTAAAGTTTGTCCCTCACGCTCAAAGAGATTGGAGCAGTTCAGCTCTATACCCTTGCCTTTTTCAATCATTAGGCCCAAAAGGGCATCGATCTTTTCGGGAAAGTCGTGATATTCGAGGGTTACATTTATCTTATCCCTGTACATGTAGCGCGCGCAATAACCTATGTGAGCCACGGAGTCGAAAGCTCCAATCTCCACCATCTCAATAAGTTCGTCGAGATACTTATCCAAGAGGTCAAAGCACTGCTCGCGATTTAAGTAGTTTATGAAGTAAAAGTCCTCATAGCCGCGGAGTCTGTGCACTGCACCGAGCACAAAGTCATACTCCGGCATGCCGTAGATTCTCTTAGCTCTCGCAGGGTCATCGCCTATATGTTCAAGCTCCAGACCGAGACCTATTTTCATATCTATGGGTGCCGACTCCAAACAGGCGGCGTACTGTTTCGCCTGTTTTTCGGGCAGCTCAAATTCTTCGGGGCCGATAAGCATGCCCAGATCACCGGAAACCTCCAGATGGTCTGTGAAGCAGATGTCTTTAATATCTCTTTTATATGCAGCCTTCGCCATTTCGAGCATTGTAAACTCGCAGTCGAAGGAGCAGCTTGAATGAATGTGATAGTCTACCAAATACATTTAATCCTCCTGTAATCAAACGGGCCAAGCCGGAAACCATTTTAACAGATAATCATTATACCAAATCGGCGCAAACATTCCACTCAAAACAGGATAAAATAATATAAAAACTGCGAGCGAAACTAAAGAATAAGCAATTAAAAGTCTCTTATAGGGCAGTCCCTGCTGCCTAAGCTCATCAAACATGAGCATAATAGCCAGCAGAAGGAAGAGCGATGAGGGGAAATAATGATAGGCGAAAGTGAGCCTCGAAACCAATATCCAAGGCAAAAGCTGCGCAAGATAGCCTATAAGTATAAAGCGCGCCCTCAAACTTCCGAGCCCCGTCAAGAAACCGGTTCCCAGTATGGCAAAGAGACCCAGCCAAGAGAGAAGGGGGTTTTGGAAGGCCGCAATCGAGGACTTCATCCCTTCAAAACTTGTATCCAGATAATAGAGTATAGGTCTGGCGTTAAAAATCCACTCATACCACTTCGAGGAGTAAGGGTGAGTTGCTACAAGCCCGGAGTGGTAGGTGAACATGGTTTTTTGATTGCTTACAACTATGTCCAAAAAGCGCTTCGAAAAGAGCTCGCGGCTCATGTTGAGGCCCGAGGCTGTGCCGTAGGGTATGTATGAGAGATAGTATATAAGCAGGGGAACAGCTACAAAGAAAACGAGGCAGAAAAGCGAGTTTAGTAAGAAACTGAGAAAAAGCTTCTCTTCTTTACGCCTCATTATCCATTTAATAATCCAAAGTATAAAAAGCCCGCCGCCGGCATAAATGCAGGTCCACTTCGCGGCGGCGCCAAGTCCGAAAGCCACGCCCGAGAGAGCAAGCCCCCAAAGACTCTTCTTTTTGAAGTAGAGCCAGAAGAAGTAATACATGAGGAGGATAAAGAAGACGGAAAAGCTGTCGATTGTGGCTATCCTGGTCTGCGTAAAGTGCATAAAGTCGGCGGCAAATACCAAAGTGCCCGAAACGGGGATTATAAAATTCCCGAAGAGAGATTTTAAAAAAAGATAGAGAATGGGCAGCATTAAAATTCCTATCACGGTGCCCGAAAAACGCCAGCCAAAGGGATTCATGCCGAAGAGCTTTATGCCCAGCGCTATGAGGATTTTCCCCAGCGGAGGATGTGTTATCTCATAGGGCCAAACGCCCTCGATGTGTTCCAAGGCAGTTCTGGCATGGTAAATCTCGTCAAAGTAGCTGCTGTTTAAAAAGCTGAAGTGCTCCGGTAAAAGCTCAGCCTCGTCAAAGAGCGGGGCAATCTCGGGGTTTATATCAATCTTCTCAGCGGGGATGGGGGCGCCGCTTAAATCCAGCAAAACAAGCTCGTTTAAATTGAGAGACCTCGAGGCCGTTAGCCGTATCGCCACTATAGGAGTTTTCGTACTTCCCTGCTCGATTTCGGCATATCTCCACTTAAAGAGCTGAGAGTATTCCTGATTTAGGTGCCCGACTTCGGTAAAGTCCTCGGCATCTTCATAAAGATACTCAAGCTTGATATCTCCTGTGTGAAGGCCGTGAAAAGCCGCCACCTGTGAAATTCTCGTAGGTGAGCTTAAGTTTATTTCAACATAGGAGACTTCCGAAGAGAAAATATAGGGGTTTTCGGGAGCGGCCTTGTCGCCGAGCGCAGTGAAGGCCAAAAGCGCATAAATCAAAGTTATAATGGAAACGGCAAGCAAGTCCGTCTTTCGCAAGCGAAAGTCTGCGCCGCTGTCATCGTCGCTAATGCAGGAGCGGAGCTTAGAGCCGTCTTCCTTGTCGAAGAAGGCAGGTGTGAAGCTCCAGGCAATATATATGACAAAGCCGCCCGCCAAAATGGGCAGTATATATTTAAGATAAGACAATATGGCCAAAATTTTCCTCCATCTTAGAGTCTATTCATTATACATAAAGCTTAAAATCTTGTAAACCATGCAGAATATGGATAAAAAAATGAAAGCTCGCTTTAAAAAACTTGAAAATGAAAATAAAAGCTTATAAAATCAAATAAAAAAGAGTAAGGAGCAGTTGACTGTGAGTATAGAGCAAAGAGAGCAGTGGAATAAGAGGGCGAAAGAATTTCAGAGCAAATTTTTAAAGGGTGAAAACGAATACAATAAAAAGCTCTTTAATTTCTGGATAGAAAACGGCATGATAGAAGAGGGCATCAGAACTTTGGACATAGGCTGCGGAGTCGGGCGCCACGGAGTTTTGCTCGGCACTTTTGGCTGCGAGGTAAGCCTCATTGATATTTCCGATGAAATGCTCCGTTATGCAGGGGAAAATATGAAAAAGGCCGAGACGCCGCTGCCGTTTCACCTTTATAGATGTAACTTTGCCGAAGTGACAGGTGAAGAAGATTTTTTCAAAAAGGGCTTCAATTTTTCACTTGCCAGTATGTCGCCTGCCATATCGGATTATGAAAGCGTTAAAAAGATGAGCGATATGACCCAAGGCTGCTGTTTTGTAACCCGATTTGTCTACTGGGATCAGCCCCTGAAAGAGGAAATTATAAGCAAACTCGGGCTGAAGTTCCCGGAAAACGAACTGCGCCACGGCGGCAGACTCGAAGATATAACCGATGCAGTCAAAGATCTGGGATATGAGCTGAATATCGAGTACGCAGAATATAACTGGAGCGACGAAAAGAGCCCGGAAACACTTGTCGAAGACATATTTAAGCGCAATTTTCCGGAATTTTCGGAAGAGAAACGGTCTGAACTTAAAAAGAAAGCCCTAGAGATTGCCAAAGACATAGAGAAAGAAAGAGGCACGCTTCATGACGAGGTCTTGTCAAAGGTAGTCTGGCTCTATTGGAAAACAGTCTGAACAAAATAAGCTCCCGAAGCCATATAGCTTCGGGAGTGTGCTTTTCACTCAATTGCCAATCGGTCTTATAATCAGTCGATTTGAGGAGCCGTCGGAGAAAAAGTAAGTGTAATCGTCCTTTTGAATTTTCTGCCATCCATAACTTAAGAGCTCGACCTTTCCCTTGTAAACAAGCTCCTTATATCCGGATTCTAAAAATTCAATATCCAGCTTAGAGCCAGTATTTTCAAATTTACAAGGCAGATTGACCGCAGCAATGTGGCCGGATTCCGTGTAATCTTCTCCTTGCGCAAATATTCTTACAGCCCTGTTAAGAGAAAAATAGAGCTTATTTCCATCGCGGTAATATATATCGGCATCGGTTCCGAATGTTTTGTCTCTAAGTGAGTCGGAGAATGTCATAACTGCGCCCACAGCTCGGGAATAGCTGTCTAAATATAAGGGATCCTCGTTCGAAAGAGTTTGCGGAATCAAAAGAAGCTCTGTTTCCTTGCCGGAGACAGGGGCATCGCCTTCCACTTTAAGCTCGAAGTTCAGCGCGGCAGTCAGCGCGAAGACAAGCTGGTTTTCCATAAGTGAGGTATAAAAGTTTTCAAACTTAAATTCAGAAGCCTGTTCCAAAACCGTGAAAATATTGTCGGCATCCGTATTGTCAAGATTCAGCTTCAAAGGCAAGTCATACTTTGCAGAGAGACTTGCAAACAGGCTGCCGTCTATGCTCTCCGCACTGTTTTGCACAAGGAGAAGCGGATTGCCCGCGCGTGTGAAGTAGAAGGGAAGAGCTAAGACATTTGTAGGAAGTTCCGAGGGGCAGTAGGAGGAAATCCAAGAGGCTTTGCTCTGGAAAATAGAGCTGAAGCTCTGCTCCGGATTGTCGATATTTATCCGACGTCCGAAAATATCTGCCCCGAAAGGGGAGTCTCCATAGTCAAAACGGTTTTTAATCCTCCCCAAAAAACTGTCTACACTAAAAACCTCATCATGAGCTTCCGAATATGGACCCAGACCGGGACGCAAACCCACATAGTAGCCCCGGTGTTTAAGTTCCGATGCCGCCTTGACTATAAGGTTTAGGTAGGTCGCCGGGATGGTATTTATGGGAACGGCCAAATCTTCACAGACTCCGGCGACCACAATATCGGGGTTTAAGTCGAAGTTGAGATTGGAAATGGCAGGACTTGCATAGCTGCCAAAGTAGGCTCTGTTGTCTCCAAATATATTTTTGCCGGCTGATTCCACATAGCCTGCCTGCGAAAAGGAACCGTCGGGGTTTTGAATAAGCTTAAGAATGAAGCCGTCTTCCGTACCCAAGAGAATATCGGGAAGCTTGTCGGAGTTTATATCATAAATTAACGGCGAAAGGCGCTTATTGTCATAACCTGGGAGGTCAATCTCATATAACTCTTCCGAAAATCCGCCTCTGGCTTTGCCGAAGCAGATGAGCAGCTTTCCGCTTTCTGTAGAAAGCAGTATGT
Organism: Candidatus Scatomorpha sp.; assembly: GCA_040765295.1. Classification (GTDB taxonomy): domain Bacteria; phylum Bacillota; class Clostridia; order Oscillospirales; family Oscillospiraceae; genus Scatomorpha. Next base: position 381,815 of record JAXGSB010000001.1, read on the forward strand.
CGGGATATCTGTCGGAATTGAGATCAGCTATTGCAGGTATAATCCGCCCGCCTTCAGGAATGTTCAAAAGTTCTCCGCGGGGTTTAAAGTTGATGCCGTTAAAACCCTCGAACCACAGAACTTTTCCATCGCCGGTTCCGCAGATTATGTCTAAAACTCCGTCGAAGTTTATATCGAAAGCTATTGGGGCAGATGGACCGTTTACCCTAAGGGCCTTAAACTTTTCGCTCTTTAAGGCAAATGGAGGGCCGAGGACATAGCGTCCGTTGGTCCCCATGTTCCCCATCGAAAGCATTATATCTCCCCTGCTGTTTCCGAAGAGGAAGTCGGGCCCCCTATCGCCGTTAAAATCCGTGCAGGATAAGAAGCATGCGGCCGATTCGAGCGGGGAAATATCCGGCGTTTCATCAGGCAGGTATTTATGGAGCTTAAGGACAAAAAGATCCTGTTCGGTTCTTAGTCGGGAACCTGAAATTCCGCTTAAATCGAGCTTTGATTCCGCAAACTCACTAAAGCTGCCCTTTGATTCCAAATAGGAAAGGACGCAGAAGGGACCGTTTTCAAGATATATTGAGTCTGAAACAGAGTACGAGGGAGCCAAACCCAGTCTATTGGCGCGGCTAATAAGGTCTATTTGCATGCCTTTGCGAACAACCGGCATATCTATCGGCAATATGAGAGATATAGAAGGCCTTGTGTATGTGCCCGGATTTCGCTCTAAGGAAAACCCGAGAGTAGCCCTTGCGGCATAGGCCATGAAGGCGCTCTCCATCAGTCTTGCGGCCGAAAGGCTGCTGTCGGAGTAATACTCAACTCCGGTTTTAAGAGCTCTGAGGTCAAAGTTTTGCCTTGCCAGTTTGTCGGGGAGTATATCAGGCAAAAAAAGTGTGGCGCCATTCTCTGTCGGAGCAATTGCCGAAAGTATGCCGCCTTCGAAGCTGGACAGGGGAATCAGCCCTTTTCTGCTTTTAAAACTGTAGCCATAGTCTAAGCGGTTTTCTTTAAGGCTGTCATCGTAAGAAATGTACAGGGCCATGTAGTCGCTCAAAATCTCCTGCATTTCCCTCATATCCTCCGGAACCGAGGGGAAAGAAATTTCGTCAAAGGGAGGCATTTCTTCCAGAACAGAGGTTTTAAAGTCCGATATTGTGAGTTTGTCATACATCGGCAAAAAGGCGTTTTCGGCATAGACAAAGCCGCCTGCCTCTGCAAAGTTGAGGCAGAGCCGTATTATATTCTCGCAGCTCGGGCTCTTTAATAGACTGTCGTCCAAAAACAGAATATTAAAGCCCTCGTATTTGATATCTTCGTTTATATCCAGAGCAAAATATCTGAGCCCCAGATTTTTTGCCTGACTCAGACGCGAGAGATATTCCACATCCTCAGCGGACTTTATATCAGAGTCGAAAAGCACACCCACATATAAAAGGAATCCTCTGGACTTCAGAGTTTCATATCGCATGGGGTCAAGGACAGGTATATCGTTCTCAACCGTCTGATTTGCGCCGCAGGCTGAGAAGAGATTTACAAGCAATATTAAAGCTAAGATAAGGTGTATTTTTTTCATTGAATGTCCCGTGTTTCAGAGCCCGAAAGGGCCTCTATAGTTCAACAGCCGCAGGGCTTAAAAAGCAAGCTGATCCATAAAAATTTTAGCATAAAAACAGCTTCATTGCAATTTGAACAAAAGCGGCGGAAAGCTCAAAAATTCTTTGACAAGGACTACATTTTGTGATAGCCTTACAAGGCCTACCGTGAGCTTGGCTCAGGGACCTACCTTTCAACCCGAGTCCCGGCACACGGAAATTAAGAAAGACGAAAGGAAAAGCTATGATTACCAAAGAAGAAAAGAAGCAAGTCATCGAGACTTATGCCCTGCACGAGGGCGATACGGGCTCACCCGAGGTTCAGGTAGCCATACTCACCGAGCGCATCAAGCAGCTCACAGAGCACCTTAAGGCTCATCCAAACGACGACCACTCCCGTTTGGGCATGTACAAGATGGTCGGCAGACGCCGTCGTTTGCTCGATTATGTAGCAAAGAAGGATGTTGAAAGATACAGAGATCTCATCCAGAGGCTCGGTATTCGTAAGTAAGTAGGCAAGCGCCGAAAACTTTTTTGAGGGTTATGAAGTTTATTTCTCGCGGGAAGTCGACCTAAGGCCCCGCGAGAATTTTTTGGGAGAAAACAGAGGAGCTTTTTTAGTGTTTGAAAATATTTTCCCCCTCAGAGAAGGTATTTTCAAGTGCTAAATCAGCTCCAAAATCAAAGAGCTTTTGAAAGGAGCTATTTATGATTATTAAAAAAAGAGAATTCACAGAGAAAAAAGTTTACGAAATGGATTTTTGCGGCAGACCTCTCCGTATGGAGACAGGCCGTATGGCAGAGCTTGCAAATGCCTCCGTTTTTATTTCCTATGGTGAAACGAGCATTTTGGTTACCGTCACGGCATCGCCAAGGCCCCGCGACGGCATTGACTATTTCCCCCTCGCTGTAGACTTCAACGAGAAGCTCTATGCTGTAGGCAGAATACCCGGAAGCTTCATGCGCCGCGAGGGAAGACCATCGCTCAATGCCGTGTTGGCAAGCCGCCTGATAGACAGACCGATGCGCCCGCTTTTCCCCGGTGATATGAGGAACGATGTCGTTATAAGCTGCGATGTTCTTTCAATCGATAGAGACTGCTCTCCCGAGATTACGGCTATGATAGGCGCGTCTGCAGCTGTCACAATCTCCGATGTGCCCTTCAACGGACCCATTGCAGCCATCGCTCTGGGCTATGACGGCGAGAACTATCTCCTAAACCCCACCGAGGCCGAGGAAGAGAAGAATCAAATGACGGTCACCGTGGCGGCAAGCAAAGAGAAGATAGTTATGATAGAGGCCGAAGCAAAAGAGGTTTCGGAAGATGTCATGTATAACGGCATCCTCAAGGCTCACGCCGAAATTCAAAAGGTTATAGCTCTCATCGAAAAAATGAGAGATGAGATAGGCAAAGAAAAGTTCTCCTACGAGGGTATGAGCTTCGACGATGAACTCTATGCCAAGCTTATGGAAAACGAACTTCATGGCATGGAATATTGCATGGATACCGACGATAAGAATATCCGCGAGGAGCGCAGCAACGAGTGGATAAATAAGGTCGAGGAGAAATACTCCGAGCAGCACCCCGATATAATGACTTATATGCCCGAGATTATCTACCGTATGCAGAAGAGCATAGTGAAAAGCTGGCTCTTAGAGGGCAAGCGCGTCGACGGCAGGGGAATGGACGAGATCAGACCCTTGGCCTCCGAGGTCGCGGTGATTCCCAGAGTACACGGCTCGGCTCTCTTCACCAGAGGGCAGACACAGGCGCTCTCGATTACAACTCTTGCCATGCTCTCCATGTCCCAGAAGCTCGACACAATCTGGAAGGAAGAAGAAAAGCGTTTCATGCACCACTACAACTTCCCCGGCTACTCGGTCGGAGAGGCAAAGACGCAGCGCAGCGCCGGCAGACGTGAGCAGGGACACGGCGCCTTGGTGGAAAAGGCCCTCGAGGCGGTAATTCCCTCAATCGAAGACTTCCCCTACTCCATAAGAGTAGTGAGCGAGATTCTCTCCTCCAACGGTTCAACCTCCCAGGCTTCGGTCTGCGGCGCCACACTGGCTCTCATGGATGCGGGTGTGCCAATAAAAGCCCCCGTGGCGGGCATCTCCTGCGGTCTTATTCAAGACGGAGAGAAGTTCCAAACCTTTATCGATATTCAGGGTGTCGAGGACTTCCACGGCGAGATGGACTTCAAGGTTGCCGGCACGAAGAAGGGTATTACAGCCATTCAGATGGATCTCAAAAACGACGGACTGAAATATGCGATAGTCAAGGAAGCTTTGGAAAAGTGCCGCGAGGCGAGAATTCAGATACTCGATGAAGCCATGCTCACGGTTATTCCCGAGCCTCGCCGCGAACTTGCCAAGACAGCGCCCAAGATGATAATGATGAAGATAAATCCCGATAAGATTCGCGAAGTCATCGGTTCGGGCGGCAAAGTCATTCAGGGTCTCGTTGCCGAAACCGGCTGCAGCATAGATGTCGAAGACGACGGCAGCATCTTTATAGCGTCTGCAGACATCGAGGCATGCAGACTTGCCAAGGACAAGATAGAGGACATAGTCTTCGAGCCCGAAGTCGGACAAATCTACTATGGCAAGGTGGTCAGAATAATCCCGATAGGAGCCTTTGTCGAGCTCAAGCCCGGCAAGGACGGAATGATTCACATTAAAGACCTCGAGTTTAAGCGCACGGAAAAGGTTGAAGATGTTCTCAATGTAGGCGATATGACTTGGGTCAAGGTCACTGAGATAGACGACAAGGGCAGAGTAAATCTCTCCCGCAAGGATGCGCTCAGAGCGCGCGGCGAGCTTTAAGCCTCAAAGATAATAAGAAAACGCAGAGCAGTTCATTTTGAGCTGTTCTGTGTTTTATTTTCTATGTATTTTCTTTCATTTCGTCAGTTAAACCCTAAGCTTTTATTAGGCGGCGAGAGGGTAGTTTTTGTATAATCTATTTCTTCTCCTTCGTCAGGGGAAGATACCGCCGCAGGCGGGAGATGGGATCGTCAGGCTTCCATCGAAAGCCTAATTCGGCTCTTTTGTGAAAAGCGAGCTGTCGAAAACGACAGGTTTTTGACTGAGATATTGCTCTGCCGCAGAGCAGTTATCATTAAAATCAAAGAGATTGATTCCGATCCTGCATGTAATGTCGGTTTGACATATAATAATAATCTTGATATTATCAAAAAGTACAATATTCCGTGGTGATAATATGGAAAAATCGAAAGCGCTGAGAATAGCCGCTGTTTTTTTGTTTATCTTTGTCATCTTGGGCTTCTTGCTTTATGCAGTGCAAAACGGGTTCTTTATCCACTCTGATGCAAAAGAGTCCAAGCTGCAGGAAAGCCTTGAACCTGCCGCCCCAAGCCCTGAAATCATAAATAACGAAACCGGGACTCCGATTTATAAAAGCCCCAACAAAGAGCCTGCTCGTCCGGAGCCTAAGATGCCGGCGCTGCCGCAGGTTGCTACAGATTCATGGGAGCTCAGGCTCGCAAATTATGAGAATAGCATCGGAGACTATATTCCGGAGCTTGTTGTAGTCGAGAACAACCAAAAATTCGATGCAAGAGCCGCCGATGCGCTTAAGGAGTGGTTAGCTGCCGCCCGCGCCGAGGGTCTCGCCGTTTACTTTTCATCCGGCTACAGAAATTATTACTATCAGCAATATCTCTACCTTCGCAAGGTTGCGGAGTATGGTGAAAAGAAGGCCAAGACTATAGTTGCTCCTCCCGGCCACAGCGAACACCAGCTGGGACTTGCTGCCGACATCACCGACACATACTATGAAGTAAAAAAATCATCGCTGGAGCATACTGCGCTCTTCAAGTGGCTTAACTCCACCTGCCAAGACTATGGCTTTATACTGCGCTATCCGAAAGACAAGACCGAGATAACAAAGACAATCTACGAGCCGTGGCACTTCAGATATGTGGGCCTTGAGCCTGCAAAATACATGAAGGAGAACAATCTCTGTCTGGAAGAATTTATAGATTTATATAAGCATCCGGAAGGATTTTCAGGATTTTTAAATTAGACTCATACAGATAAAACAAAATTTATTGCCGCGTGAACTTAAATTTCGAGTTCACGCGGCAACCTTTATACTAATAAATCAGTTTTATTTAATTTCACTCACCGTGAGTATGCCGTCTTCCGCTTCGGAGTAAACAAAGCGGACTCTTTGGTCTATGTTAAGAAGCACAGCGCTCGGAATTTCAGCTGCCGAGATTCTGAAATACGAGTTGAAGCTGTCGAGCTTCACAAAGAATTGGCTTGTGCCCTCCAGAACTATCGTGCGGATATCAACTATTGTGCCCCTTATTTCTTTTTCTTCTGCGCCGACAGAGTCTGTCTGTATGCCCGAAATGTTCAGGAGCTTTTCGTAGTTTCTTGCGCACTCCTTTACAGTGCTTCCCGTGGCAACCATTTGGTACTGCTCAACATTTACCATGGCATACATCTTGACAAGCTGAGAAGCGTCTTTCAGCGCCATAAAGTAGGTCGGCTGGCCCTCGATGTTCAAAAGAAGCGGGAAGGTAGCGGTGTACTTAAATTGCTGAACGGCGCCTTGGGCAGAGTTCATCGCAGAGAACTCCTCCGCTCCGGCGCAAGGATAGTATTTTGCCTCCTTGGTTCTCTGGTTTACGAGAATAAAGCCTATGTTGCCCTGGTCTCCCGAAACCGAGGTGATGCCGGTGTAAACCCAAACGTCATCGTTCATGGCGAGATAGTTGTAGCCTTGGGTGGTTTCGGTGCAGCCTCTTTGACCGAAGATAGAGTTTAAGAAGCCCTTGTGGTAGAGACCGTGATTGTCGTACTGCGAGAGAATGAGCTCTGAAATATAAACCCTGTCAATCCAAGTGGGAATCTCCCCAACCTCAACATACTTAGCTTCACCGGTATTGGCGTCAACCATTATGGCGCCAATCATATCGGCGCCGCCGAAAAGGCCTATGCGCTTATCAACTACAGAGCCGATCCACCAAGGCCTGCCCTCGTCGTCAATCTCAAAGTTGATGTCCGCAATCATCTTCGTCGGGAACTTAAATCTCATGTGGCGGGATATTTTGCGGAAGAAAAGTTCCGAAGGTGAGTAGCGTATGCCCTCGGAGGTTCTCACAACATTTGCCTCCTGCGTGACCATGTCGATGACGATGTAAGCCGGAATGCCGCTTTTCTGGTTGTTTAGCCACTTGAAGAAGTCCCCATAGGTTAAAAATGTCACTCTAACAGGTCTGTTTCTATAGTTTATCTGATAGGAGTCGGGATAAACCTCGAACTGTGAAACAAGGTCGGAGAGCTGGCCCAGCTTGCGGTTTGCAAGCACATTGGCAGAGGCCTTGTCGAGAAGCGGTATGTTGCTGAAATCCGTTTCCGCAACCTCCTCGGCAAAGTTGCCTTCTTCAATATATATAAGGTTTGCCCAGTCCTTGGCTCTAAAAATCTTGAGGCCGACAAGAGTGCCGACAACGGTGACGGCAACGCAGAGAATTATAATGTAAAAGGGTATGCTGAGGCGTTTTTTTGCCTCAGTTATATAGCCCTTGAAAGTCGATGACGAAAACCCTTCGAAGAAAAGAGTTGCAAACGAAAACACAGCACAGCAGAGAATTATATAGAGATAAAACTCGGGCGCCTTAAGATTAATTGCAGGCAGCTTAAAGAAAAAATACAAAAAAGCAAAAACAGCCGTAATCAAAAAGGCATATAAAACAGAAGTCCTGTGCGAGTATACTTTTCTGGGCTTTTTGGGCTCGTTTACAACAGTTTCAGCGCTGCCTTCGGCCTGAACAATTTTGATGTTGCCGTTTTCGTCGGTTATAATTTTAAAGTTTTTAAAAAACATGTAGTCACCCCTGAAAGAAAAATGCGGATTAGCAAAAGAAATTATATCACCTTGCAGAACCATTCTCAAGATATCTATGTAAAGACAGCAGGTTTTCTTTATTAAAAACTAATGCAACAAAATCTAAAGACAGCTTTGATAAAATGTGGTATCATATGTTGGTGTTTTATAGTAAACTCACGAAAGTAAAAAAAGGAGTAGATTATGCAGGATAACAAGAAACAGATTCTGGTTATTTTCGGCGGCTGCTCGCCCGAATATTCGGTGTCTCTATCCTCGGCCTCGGCCGTAATTAAAAATATTAACAGAGAAGACTACGGTGTTTTGCTTATGGGAATAAGCAAAGATGGCAAAACCTACCTCTACGAGGGCAATGTCGATGACATCGAGCCCGATAAGTGGCTGAACAGCGAAACCTGTACCAGAGCCATGATTTCCCAGGAAAGAGGAGAGGGCGCAGTTCTTGTTTTCAGAGAAAGCGGAATAGAGAGCTTCAGGGTAGACCTTGCCTTTCCCGTGCTTCACGGTCAAAACGGAGAGGACGGCACTATACAGGGACTTTTGGAGCTTGCCGGAATTAAGATCATAGGCTGCGGCACACTCTCGTCTGCGCTCTGCATGGACAAGGTCAGGTCGCACAAGCTGGTATCGTTAGAGGGCATCACGGTACCCAAGGGCATAGTTATCGAGTGTATTGAGGAGCTCGAGAGGGCAAGGCTTTTTGCAAAAGAGCTCGGCTATCCTATAATAGTTAAGCCCATCAAGGCAGGCTCGTCCTACGGCGTAAGCAAGGTGAAGGAGGAAGAAAAACTTCTTGAGGCCATAGAATACGCCTTTAAATTCGACAACAGAGTCATGATAGAAGAATTTATAGATGGCTTCGAGGTCGGCTGCGCGGTCATGGGCTACAGTAAGCCCGAAACAGGCGAGATAGACGAGATAGAGATAAGCGGCGATCTTTTCGACTTTTTCGAAAAATACAATCTTGTCACATCCAAGATTCATGTGCCGGCGAGAGTGAGCAGGGAAAAATCCGACGAACTCAAAGAAGCTGCCAAGAAGATATATCTTGCGCTCGATTGCAGCGGCTTTGCCAGAGTCGATATGTTTGTGCGTAAAAACGGAGAAGTGGTCTTCAACGAGACCAACACCATTCCCGGATTCACAAGCCATAGCCGCTATCCCATGATGATGAAAGCGATAGGACTCGGCTTCAGCGAGCTTGTTGCCCTGCTTATAAAAAAAGCTATAGAAGAAGGCTGAAAATGAGTTTTATGAACAGCCTGCGCGATTGGTCGCGCGGCGACTATATGGGCCGTTTCTGGTGCCTTTTCAGGCTTAGAAACAGATGTAAGAACAAATTTTTTAAAAACATACTCACCCTCATACTAAATCGCAGAGCCCACAGACACGGCGGATATGTCGGAAACGGGGCGATTATAGAGGGAGAACCCTCGTTGCCACACGGTCTGCACGGGGTTTTCATCTCCAGATATGCAAAAATTGGTGAGGGTTGTCGTATATATCAAAATGTAACAATAGGCGAGGTAAATCACAAGGCGCCCGAGATAGGCAAAAATTGCTTCATAGGTTCAGGCGCCGTGATTGTCGGCGATATTAAAATAGGCGACAATGTGAAAATCGGAGCGGGAGCGGTAGTCTTTAAGGATGTGCCCGAGGGCGCCAAGGTCCTAAGCCCCGAGCCCCGCGTGATACTCAGAGAGGAAGAATATGACAGATAAATCCCGTGGCAGAACATGGCTTATTAACGATTCAAAGAAGCTTGAGCAGAATGTAAGGGCATTTCAAAGCGTGCTCCCGAAGGGCGCTGAACTTATGCCGGCTGTCAAAGCCGACGCATATGGACATGGCGGTGTACTCGTTTCAAAAAAACTTAACGAGTTCGGAGTAAAGGCCTTCTGTGTGGCAAGCGCAAAAGAGGGCGCCCGGCTTCGAGCCGGAGGCGTTGAGGGCGAGATACTGGTACTCGGCTATACGTCAAGAGCCGATCTCAGTCAGCTAATCGAATTCGACTTAATCCAAACGGTTATTGACCTTGACTATGCCAAGATGCTCAAGGACTGGGGAAAAAAAATAAAAGCCCACATAGGTATCGACAGCGGCATGCACAGGGTGGGAGAATTCAGCAACAGAACAGAGGAAATTGCCGATATTTATAAGATAGAAAATATCGAAATAACAGGCATCTTTACCCATCTCAGCTCTGCCGATTCCGATAATCCCGAACACATAGAGTTTACAAAAGAGCAGGGAAGAAAATTCAGGGAATGTCTTGATGATCTTCGAGCCAGAGGCTGCAGCTTAGGCAAGATTCACTCCCTAAACACCACCGGCCTGCTCAGATATTCCGATTTCGGCGGAGATTACGCCCGTGTCGGCATAGGTCTCTACGGTTATATGGAAACGAGAGCGCAGCTTTTAAGTTGCCCGGTGAGCTTAAGCCCCGTCATGAGCATACACACAAATGTCGAGGCTGTAAAAGAGGTTAAAAAGGGCGATGCCATAGGCTATGGCTGCGCCTATAAGCCGGAAGGCCCGGGCGTTATCGCCGCCCTCAGCATAGGCTATGCCGACGGGTTTCCCAGAGCTATGGGCAACGGTGTGGGGGAGGTAATAATAAACGGCAAAAAAGCGCCCATAGTCGGCAGAATCTGCATGGATCAGTGTATGGTGGAGGTAAGCAAAATAAAAGATATCAAAGCGGGAGATGTCGCCACGGTAATAGGCCGCGAGGGCAATGCTGAGATAACGGCCTATGATATAGCCGAGAAGACAAACAGCATAACGAACGAAGTTCTAAGCCGCCTGGGCGCGCGCATAGAGCGCTTCATGGACTAGCCGTCGGAAGCTCTCGGGGAAAATATAATTAAACAATCGTAAAAAACAAAAAAATAAATGCAAGTTTTCCTTGCATTTTAATAAAACTATGGCTATAATACTAAGGCTTAGCAAAGCCAAGTAACAGCAGAGTGGAGGGATTATTTTGGCAAAGTGTCTTTATTGCGGCAAGGCTGTCACCTTTGGTAACAACGTCAGCCATTCTCACAGACGCTCCAACCGTGCTGTGAAGCCAAATATCAAGCGCGTCAAAGCAGTGGTAAACGGAAGCCCCAAGAGAGTTTACACCTGCACACGCTGCCTCAAAAGCGGCAGGATCGAGCGCGCCATATAAAAGATATCGATAAGCGTTACAAGCTTGCTGCGGCGAGCTTTTTCGCTTATTTTGGGAAATTATATAAATCTATCTCAAGGCTCTCTTTTTCAAAGAGCCTTATTTTATTTTCTATAAACAGCGATTTGATCTGACCGCCGGAAAAAACGGCCTCAGCCCTTAAAGCTCCGCCCTCTTGGAAAATATCACCCGAAAAGCTGCCGTTTTTAAATGCAAGGTATGAAGCTAAGGCAGCCGTGCCCGAGACGCAGCTTTTCTCTAAAAATAAAGTGCAAACTTCTCTTACAAATACCAAAGGCAAAATCGAGGTATTTTCAGAATCAAAAAAAATAAGTCCCAAGGCTTCGGTTTTAAGCTCACGGGCTTTTTTGTCTAAAAAATCAATAAACTTAGGTTCCGCAGTTCTTTCGGAATCATAATAGGCAGAGTCTAAAACAATGTGGCAAATGCCGGGGAAGCGCAGCAGAAAGCCGCTGCACTTTTTTCCGAAAAGCTCTATTTCATACGGACGAAGCTCTTCGGGGGCAGGCATCTCAATGCGCCCGAGATAAAATCCGTCCTTTTTTTGAATAAAAGAGCGTACAGGGCTCTTAGCCCCGCTCACCTTGAGCGTAACTTCTCCGCTGTTTAAGCCTTTCAGCTCCGTTATGTAAGAAGACAGCGAGAGCGAGGCGTTTCCGCAGAACTCTCCACCCGACATCTCCAAAACAGCGTCATAGCCCGGTGAAAAAGAGACAAAGCCCAGCTGCTCTGCCCAGGAATCTCGAAAAGCCATTAGCTTTTCAAAGACCCCGGCTCTCAAAGTCTCTTCGACAGGGCTTAAAACCAGTATTGTGTTGTTGCCCGAGGGCGATGCCCTCAAAAAATCTATCAGCATATTTTCAAGAGTTAAAGCGCCTTAAAAATGCGCGTGTCCTTTCATTTTGGGGATTTTTTATAAGCTCCGCTTCGCCCTCTTCCACAATAAGGCCGTTGTCCATAAACACAACCTTGTCCGAAATGTCGGCGGCGAAGCTCATTTCGTGGGTGACAATGACCATGGTCATGTCCTCCTCGGCAAGCTGCCTCATAACGGAAAGTATCTCTCCGGTGAGTTCGGGGTCAAGAGCGCTGGTCGGCTCGTCGAAGAAGAGAATCTGCGGCTCCATGCACAGGGCTCTGGCAATTGCCACTCTCTGCTGCTGGCCGCCCGAAAGCTCAAAGGGGTAGGCGTCTTTTTTGTCTTCAAGACCCATGGAGCTCAGTATTTGAACGGCCTTTTCCTTCACATATTCAGGGTCTTTTCTAAGCACCGTAAGCGGAGGGTCGGTTACATTCTTAAATACCGAAAAATGCGGAAAAAGGTTGAAATTCTGAAAAACAAGGCCGAAGTTATGCTTTATTATTTTCAGCTTTTGCGGCGGAGCGTAAACAGCCGCTCCGTCTTCTTCCCGCGCAGCATAGTCGCCGGAATAGGCGAGTTCACCCGAATCCATCCGTTCCAAGAGGGTGGCGCAGCGGAGAAGGGTGGACTTTCCCGAGCCCGAAGGTCCTATAATAGAGCAGACCTCCCCCTTCTTAACCTTTACGGTGATGCCTTTCAGCACCTCAAGATCGCCAAAGCTTTTTTTGCAGTTCGTTATCTCAAAAACATTCATAGCTCACCTGTAATAAGCATATCTGAGCTCGATTCTTTCCATAATATAAGAGACCAGATAGTTGAATATGTAATAGAATGTACCGGCTATAATAAAAGGCATAAAGGTGCTGTGCGATGCCGAAATCAGCTTCGAGATGGAGAAAACCTCCTGATAGGCCAGCGTGTATGCCAAGGATGTGTCCTTAACAAGTGTTATAACCTCGTTTGTCACCGAGGGCAGGACTATCTTGGTTAGCTGAGGCAGAACAATCTTAAAAAAGGTCTGAAACTTGCTATATCCCAAAACGGCGGCCGCCTCATATTGTCCCTGAGGTATTGATAAAAAGCCGCTTCTGTAAATCTCGGCAAAATATGCCGCATAGTTTAATACAAAGGCCAGCATAAGAGCGGTGAAGCGGTAGCCTCTGATGTTCATGCCGAAAAGGAAAAAAGGCCCGAAATACCAAGCCAAAAGCTGAAGCATAAGCGGAGTGCCGCGCATTACCGAAATAAAAACTCGGGTTGGAACCCTAATTAAGGCGAACTTCGAAGCTCTCATGAAGTATACCACAAAGCCCAGCGGCAATGAGAGCGTTATTGTAAAAAAGAATATCGAAAGCGTGCGGGGAATTCCCACCCCTATTGTAATAAGCATGTTTTCTAAAGACATTTTATACCTCACAGAAAAAAACGCGGCTGCGGAAGAGCGCAGCCGCGTCGCGTTTTTCGAGCTTTAGGGCTCCATAATCAAATAGTCGTATATGTCGGGATATTTTTTGCCAATCGCCTCGAAGGTGCCGTCTTTCTTTAGCTCGGCTATGGCTTTTTCAACGCTGTCCCTGAGCTCCGTATCGCCGAGTCTAAAGCCTATGCCATACTGCTCGGTGGCCAGATCCTCGTCTAAGAATACGAGATTGGGATTTTTGCTGATCTGGAAGTTGCCCTGTGTAACGTCAATAACAACTGCATCCATGGCTCCGGCGTTCATATCCGCAATGGCAGCCGTGTATGTTTCATAAGTCGAGAGTCCCGCAAAGCTGTCTTTCAGCTCCTTCAGCTTACTGCCCTCTTTCGCATTTGTCAGCATATCATAGGCCGAGGTGGCTCCCTGAACGGCTACTTGCTTGCCTGCGAGGTCTGCCAGAGTTTTAATCTCGCTGTCTTTGGGAACGAGAACCTTCTGGGTGTTGTCGGAATAGGGCTTTGACCAGAGATACAAGTCCTCACGGCCGTTTATAGTAAAGCCCGACCAAATGCAGTCGCAGGCGCCGGAGTTAAGCTCCATGTCCTTTGCGTCCCAGTTAAAAGCCACACCCTCATATTCCCAGCCAAGCTTCTCGCAAACGGCCTTTGCAAGCTCAACGTCGAAACCTCCGTCCGTGCCGTCCTCTTGGATAAAGGAATAGGGGGGATAATCCTTGTCATAACCGTGCTTAAAGACAAATACTTCTGCGGCAGGCTCTGCGCTTGCCTCGGCCTTGGGCTCGGCAGGTTTTGCCCCGCAAGCTGCCAAAGAGAAAATCAAAACTAATACAAGTAGAGTGTAGATAAACCTTTTCATTGTTCTGCTCCTTTCGGTGACTTTCACCGCGAGATTTACTCGCCAAAAATTTAGTACATTAGTATGATAACACATTAGCGAAATAAAGCAAGCCCTTTTTTAAAAATTTTTAAAAATATTTTTTAGCTTAAATAAGGTCAGGAAATCCGCGCCCCTAAAGCAGCTTTAGGAGATAAATTTATTTGATTGAAAGCGCCGTTAAATGTATAATCAAATGGCAAAATATATGGAAACGATGAGAGAGCATGAAAAAATACGAAGCCGGAAAATGTGATATAGCTGTTATCGGAGCAGGCCATGCCGGGATAGAGGCCGCAATAGCGGCGGCGAGACTCGGCATGAGCGTTATCTGCTTTTCAATAAATCTCGACAGTGTCGGGAATCTTCCCTGCAATCCCTCAATAGGCGGCACGGCAAAGGCGCAGCTCGTCAGAGAACTCGATGCCCTCGGAGGGCGCATGGCCAAAATTGCCGACAGAGCCGCCATACAATACAGGGCGCTCAACACCGGCAAGGGGCCGGCGGTCCGCTCAACAAGGACGCAGACCGACAGGCGCCGTTACCAAGAGCTCATGAAACATGAACTGGAACAGCAGGAAAATCTCAGGCTCATTCAAACGGAAATAGTCGAGGTCGAGTGCCAAGACGGAAAGCTCAGCGCCGTAATATCCTCGGGCGGCGGAGTTTACAGCTGCCGCGCGCTCATAATCGCAAGCGGAACCTTCCTCGGCGGAATTATAACCGTGGGCGAGAACAGGATAGAATCCGGACCCGACGGGCTAAAGCCCGCGACAGAGCTCTCTAAAAGTTTAGAGTCTTTGGGACTTCCGATGCGGCGTTTCAAGACAGGTACGCCTCCGAGGATAAACAGAAGGAGCGTAAACTTCGAGCTCATGGAAGTTCAAGAGGGCGACAGCGACCCCATTCCTTTTTCCTATTCCACAGATTTCGAGCCGAACAATACAGCCCTCTGCCATCTCACCTACACAAACGAAAAAACGCACGAAATTCTAAGAGAAAACATTTCCCTCTCTCCGATATATTCCGGAGTTATAGAAGGCGTCGGCCCGCGCTACTGCCCCAGCATCGAAACAAAGATAATGGTTTTCCCCGATAAAAAGAGACACCAGGTGTTTTTGGAGCCCATGGGCGAGAACACCGAAGAACTCTATGTTCAGGGGATGAGCTCGTCCATGCCCGAAGAAGTTCAGCTTAGGGCTATGAAGAGCATAAGGGGCTTGGAGCAGGTGGAAATCAGCCGCTTCGGCTATGCCATAGAATACGACTGCATCGACCCGAGGGAGCTATATCCCACAATGGAGCTTAAAAGTATAGAGAACATATACGGCGCAGGTCAGTTCAACGGCTCCTCG
Organism: Candidatus Scatomorpha sp.; assembly: GCA_040765295.1. Lineage (GTDB taxonomy): Bacteria > Bacillota > Clostridia > Oscillospirales > Oscillospiraceae > Scatomorpha. The sequence goes on from JAXGSB010000001.1 coordinate 397,006, forward strand.
GGATATGAGGAAGCGGCCGTGCAGGGCTTTGTGGCCGGAGTAAACGCCGCAAGAAAACTCAAGGGTGAAGAGCCCTTTGTCCTCGAGCGCTCCGACGGCTACATCGGCATACTAATAGACGATCTATGCACCAAGGGAACTCCCGAGCCTTACAGAATGCTCACCTCGCGCTCGGAATACAGGCTCATACACAGGCAGGACAATGCCGACATACGCATGAGAGAAAAGGGATATAAGCTGGGACTTGTTAGTTTAGAGGAGCTTAACGAAACTCTGGAAAAGTACAAGCAGGTGGATGAAGAGATAGCCCGTCTCGAAAAATTTCACATCGGCCCGACAAAGGAGCTCGAGGAACTTTTAGATACTTTCGATGAAAAGCTCCCGCCTTCGGGAATCTCCCTTGCAAGCCTTATCCGCAGGCCTCGTGTAACTTACGAAAGCCTAGCCCCCTTCGACCCCGAAAGACCGCAGCTGAGTAAAGAAATCATAGAGCAGGTAGAGATAAACATTAAATACGAGGGCTATATAAAAAGACAGCTCAAGCAGATAGAGGAGTTCAAAAAGTCCGAAGGGAGAGCGCTTCCCGAAAATCTCGACTACAGCGAAATTAAAGGGATGCGCACCGAGGCGATAGAAAAGCTCAGCCATATAAGGCCTAATAACATCGGCATGGCCTCCCGTGTTTCGGGCGTTTCTCCGGCAGATATGGCGGCGCTCATGCTGCACTTGGAAAAGAGAGCGCGAGGCATATGAAAGTTGTTCTCGGCTACTCCGGCGGTGTCGATTCGGCTCTTTCGGCAGAACTTCTTAAAAAAATGGGCTTTAATGTGCACTGCCACTATCTCGTCACAAACAAGGGCGATGATGCTAAGAAAATCGAAAAAGAGGCGCTCTCCCGAGGCTTCACCTTTTCCTATGACGAAAAGCCTGAAGAGTTCTGCGAAAAGGTAAAAAAACCCTTTTTGCAGGCCTACCTAAAGGGCATGACTCCCAATCCCTGCATAATCTGCAACAGGGAGTTTAAGTTTAAAAATCTTATCGAAAAGGCAAACTCTATTGGAGCCGATTTTATCGCCACAGGCCACTATGCAAAGGCGAGAGACGGCAGAATTTTTTGCGGCGAGGCGCCCAACGACCAAAGCTATATGCTCGCGCGGCTTTCTAAGGAGCAAAGCTCAAGGCTGGTCTTGCCTCTGGGAGACTTTGCAAAGGGCGAGACAAGAGCAATGGCCAAGGAGCTGGGGCTTAAATCCGCCGAAAAGCCCGACAGCATGGAGGTCTGCTTTGTGCCCGACGGCGACTATGCCAAGTGGATAGAGAAAAGAATTCCCCAAAAAACTTCCGGCGACATGATATATATGGGAAAGATTGTCGGAAAGCATGAGGGCGCCTATCACTTCACCCGCGGACAGAGAAGGGGCATTAATGTTGCTGTGGGTAAAAGAGTCTTTGTCTCGGACATAGACCCCGAAACAAATACGGTTTATCTTGCCGACCCCGAGGAACTTATGACAAGAGAAATCGAGATTGGCGATATTTCGTGGATAAACGAGGGGATAAACGAGCCCAAAAAAGTAAAAGTCCGCGTGCGCCACTCCGTAGAATTTTTAGATGCCGAGTTCACGCCCCTAGAAAATACGGGGGGCAGACTCCTCTTCGAAAAAGAACTCCGAGCGCCCGCCAAAATGCAGACAGCCGCCATTTATTGTGAAAATGAGCTCCTCGGCGGCGGGTTTATACTTTAATTTTTAGTAAGTAATATTCGCTTAAAAAATAAAAATTACAGTGCGACTTGTGCAATCCCAATGGCTCCTTTGTGTAAAGGGAGCTGTCAAAAAATCAAGTGATTTTTTGACTGAGGGATTGTATTGTCGAGTGCTTATATCCATGCAAATAAAGTATTCACAAGAAAAAATTACTTGACAAACTCAAGTCTTCTGCTTTAATATAATCGTACTAGCACAACTAGTACAGTTGCGCTTGAATACAGAGAGAGGTGAAAGGCGTGATCTCGCTCAATTTCAGAGATTCAACACCAATCTACGAGCAGATAAAAAACTCATTTCGCGAGCTCATAATAGGCGGCGTCATGCAGCCCGATGAAAAGCTCCCCTCGGTGAGGGAGCTAGCAAGCGAGCTCTCGCTAAATCCCAACACCATACAAAGGGCCTATACAGAGCTCGAGGCAGAGGGCTACATATATTCCATACAGGGCAAGGGAAACTATGTCTCTGTGCGGGAGTATGTCAGCGGCGACAGAAAAGAGCGTTTGCTCCGAAACTTCGTCGAAATTGCCACGGAGCTCATATTCCTCGGAGAAAAGCCCGAGGACTTGCGTAAACTTATAGGCGCAAAGGAGAAAGAATTCAATGATTGAAATACTCGAAATTTATAAAAGCTTCGGAGAGGTGCAGGCCCTAAACGGACTCAATATGAAGGCAGAGCGGGGCAGCGTCTACGGACTTGTCGGCCCCAACGGCTCGGGCAAAACAACCTGTATGAAGCACATAAGCGGCACATATAAGGCCGATTCGGGACAAGTTCTCATGAACGGCGAAGAGGTTTACGAGAATGTGATGCGAAAATCTAAAATCGCCTTCATCTCCGACGAGGTCTACGCTTTCCCGACGGCCTCAACTTTAGATATGATGAAATTCTATAAGGGCATATATAAAAGCTTCGACGAAGAGCGTTTTAAAAAGCTTTCCGAGTCCTTCGATATAGACCCGAAACAGCTTGTGCGCAAGCTCTCGAAGGGCAAAAAAAAGCAGGTGGCCTTCTGGCTGGCGCTCTCTCTGCGCCCCGAGCTTCTCGTGCTCGACGAACCCTTCGACGGACTCGATCCCCTCATGCGCCGCGAGGTTTGGTCGCTCCTTATGGACGATGTGGCCGAAAACGGCACCACTATTATAAGCTCTTCTCACAACCTCAGAGAGCTCGAGGATGTCTGCGACCATGTCGGCATAATAAGCCGCGGGAAGATGCTCGTCGAGAGAAACCTGAGCGACTTGCAGGAGAACATTGCCAAGGTGCAGCTTGTCCTGAGCGAGGGCTCGGCCCTTCCCAAATCCCTGAACATTTTAAACGAGTCTCGGCAGGGCAGAATGCAGGTACTCATAGTCAGAGGAAAGCGAGAAAAAATAGAAGAGGAGCTCAAGGCCTTAAATCCCATTTTTCTCGATGCTCTGCCCCTCAGTCTTGAGGAGATATTCATATACGAAGTGAAAGGAGAGGAATTAAAGCATGAGAGCCTCAATATTTGAGCCGACAATCTTTAAAAAGAATCTGCGAAGGTTCATGCCGCTTTGGCTGTCCTACTTCTTCATTTGGATTTTAATACTTTCGGGCAATATAATAAATTTGGGCATGTCCAAACTTTCGTTCGAGACACAGTCGTCCTTTTCAAGCTTTGTTGAGCTTATGAAGGCGGTCTCTCAGGGCGGCTCGGGCGCCATAAGCTTTGTCTTTATGATGCTTTCGGCGTTTTTGGTGTTTTCGTTCATGTATAGCGAAAACAGCACGGTTTTTATTAGCTCACTGCCCCTAAAGCGTGAGAATGTGTTTTGGACCACGGTTGCCTCGGGAATAATCCCGATAATTATTGCAAACGTTCTAATCTTCCTGCTCATGCTGCTGCTCTCGCTCTCCATGGAACTTAAAATAGCCGGAGTTTTGCTGCACTGGCTCAAGGTGAGCTCGCTCATAAGCGTGGGTTACTACGGTTTGGCGGTTCTCTGCTGCAATGTGAGCGGAAACGCTATAGCTTCGATAATACTCTATGCAATATTCAACTTTGTAACGGTTGTTGTCTACGCCGCCTATAGTTTTGTGGCACAGCTTTTCCTCTTCGGTTTCGCGGCCGAAAGACTTCCCGAAACTTTTATAACAAAGCTCTCTCCGCCGGTAATGTTCATCTTGGATCCGCTTTTTGGCTTTAGAGAAGAGTATACTTCAAACCAAAGCTATCTTATAATCTTCGCGCTTGTCGCAATAGCTTTCATACTCATTTCAGCCCTCTTTTTCAAAAAAAGAAAAATGGAAACGGCGGGGGAATTTATCTCCCAGAGCTGCCTAAGGCCCGTGTTCAGGGTATGCATGGGACTTGGCTCGGCTCTCGTCCTCGGAGTCATACTCTATTCCATCTTCTTCGGAAATCTCAGAGGCGGTGCGAGCTTCACACTCTTTTTGCTTTGCGCGCTGATATCGGCGGCTGTCGGCTACTATGTCGGAGAGGCCCTGCTCGAAAAGAAGCTGGACTGCTTTAAAAACAAAAAGTCGAATCTCATGTTTTTGGGAGTTTCGCTTGTAATCATCGCCTTTGTTCTATGCTTAAAGCTCGATGTCTTCGGCTACGAAAAAAGAATACCCGCGCCCGAGAATGTAAAGTCGTTCAGCATTTCCGCAAGAGGGCCCGAACTTAATGAATGCGAAGATGTCGAAGTCATAAACGAAGCGATAGAGCTGCACAAAATTTTGATAGAAAGCGAAGCCGAAAGCCTTGAAAAGGACGACTGGATACAGTTTTACATAGATATAAACTATGAACTTAAAGACGGCTCAAAACTGGCTCGTGAATATAGATTTTACTACGATCCAAACGGCAGCTATGAAGAATTGCCCGAGTCGCTGAAGGCCACGGAACGCTTCATTAATCTAAAACCGCTTGTGTTGGAGCGGCTCAAGCTTGATTTTAAAAACATGCAGGAGACATACGCTTACATCGAACTCGATTTTCTGTTCGAAAATCGCATTGAAAAACATGAGCAATATTCGGAAGAATGGGGCATGAAGCGCTTTAGAGACTTCTACGAGAACGCTGTTATGAAGGATGCCGAAAACGGCAATATAGGCCACTTGAGCATACTGCATGATGAAAAAGCTCTCGGAAATTACTATGACTGCTCTATATGGTTTTCTTATATGATAAATGAAGAGGATGAACGCGGCGTTTCCCAAAAATTCTATAGACACTGGAGCATAAGGCCCGAAAGAAACTCGGAATATACTATGGCTTGGCTCAAAGAGCAGGGAATAGAACCGACGCTCTGTATTGAGCGCAAAAACTGGGAAAAAGATTATTCAAACTATTACGATTATCTTTTCTGGTACAACTAAAAAGAAAAAGAGAAACGCTGAAAAATGCGTTTCTCTTTTCGTTTATAGCTCAGCTCTTACTTTTTCAAGCTGTCCCTAATCTCGCGGAGAAGCAAAACTTCTTCCGAAGGCTTAGGGGGCTCTTCGGGAGCCTTTTCTTCCTCTTCCTCCTTGCGCCTTAAGCTGTTAATCCCCTTTATCACAAGGAAAAGTACGAAGGCGACCAAGAGGAAGTTGACCGTTGCCTGAAGGAAGTTGCCATAGGCGAGGAAAACTCCGCCCGTGCCGTCATCGGCGGCCGCTTTCAGTGTTATTTTTAAAGCGGTAAAGTCCACGCCGGCAAGCAAAAGACCGACAAGCGGCATAATAACATCGTTGACAAGAGAGTTCACAATAGCTGTGAAAGCTCCGCCGACTATAACGCCGACTGCGAGATCCAGCACGCTGCCCTTGGATATAAACTCCTTAAATTCGCCAAAAAAAGTCTTCTTTTCTTCCAAAATAAAGCATCCTTTCAAATCTTTTTGACCTCTGTGATTATACAGCAAAAAATCATATTTTCAAGAGTTTTGCGGAGTGAGGCGGTTTCGGTTCACCTGATAATTTGCAGCGGTTCTCAAAATGTTTGAGGGTAAATGCTTGGAGTCCGAGCGGACTAATTGACTTTTAATTTTTCCGGCAAACTGATATAATTTTTAAAACATAAGAGAAGGAGGCCTTGCGGCTTGCTCAGATTATTTATAGGCAGAGCCGGCAGCGGCAAAACAAGCGCAGTTATGCGCGAGGTCGGTGAGGAAGTCAGGCTGAAAAGAGGGGGCAATATAATCATAGTGCCCGACCAGTTCAGCTTCGAGGCCGAGCGCGAACTTTTGCTCTCCTGCGGAAATACTGCCAGCCTCTATGCCGAGATAATAGGATTTTCAGCCCTCAAAGATAAACTCACAGAGCGCATAGGCTCTGACTTCGGAAACTATGTCGATAGGGCGGGCAGGCTCATAAGTCTTGCCTGCGCCGTAGGCGAGCTCGGTAGCGAGCTTAAACTTTTCGGCGGTGCGCTTTCGATGCCTCAGATACTGTCTTCGATTCTCGATACTTTGGGAGAATTCAAAAATGCAGGCATCAGTCCCGAAGATTTTGAAAAAATAGAATCGGGCCTAGACCCCGAGCGCGAAACGGAGCTCAAAACAAAGCTCAAAGACCTCAGGCTCATATCCGAAAAATACAACGAAATTCTGGAAAGAGGCGGCAAAAAAGACCCGCTCGATACTCAGGAATACATAGCCTCGAAAATCTCCGCACTTCCCGCAAAAAGCTTTAAGAATGTGTATATCGACGGCTTTTTGCACTTTTCGGGCGCTCAGCTCAAAATAGTCTTCGAGCTCATGAAAAAGGCCGAAAAGCTCACAATTTCACTGGGAACAGAAGACGAAAACAACGGCTCCGAGGCGCACGCTCTGGCATCTCGCCTCTTGCGCAGGCTTAAAGCCTACGCCGAAGAAAATAATATAAAGTATGAAATTAAAAGATTCGATGAAGATGAAGAAAAAAAAGAGCTCTCGGAGCTAATAGAAAAAGCCATGGGTTTAGAGCACATCAAAAACGAGGGCGAGTTTTCCGCTCTCGGGGGCAAAATCAGACTATACTCGGCCGACAGCAAGCTCACAGAGTGCTCTTTGGCAGCAGCCGAGGTTAAAAGGCTCGTAAGAGATGGCGAGAGATACAGGGACATAGCGATAGCGGTAAGGGGCTACGAGAGCTATAGGCCGCTGCTGGAATCCGTCTTCAAAAAATACGAGCTTCCGCTCTTTTCCGCCAGAAAAGCGGAGATGGAAGAGATGCCGCTTTTCAGACTCTTAGAGCTTATTTACGAAACAATACTTTCTAACTTTAGTTTCGAGGAGTTTTTCCGCTATCTCCGACTGGGCTACTCCGGTCTTACCGACTCCGAAATCGACAGGCTTCAAAACTACTGCATAATGTGGGATATAGGCGGCAGAAGTCTTTTGAGAAAATCCCCTTGGAAGATGCACCCCGAAGGTTTCGGCGGCGAGGAGAGCGACGAGAGCAACAAAAAGCTCGAAGAACTTAACAGCTGCCGAGACAGAGCGGTCGCCCCGCTTCGGGCACTTTCCGACTCTGCCAAAAAAACCAAAACGGCGGGAGAGCACTGCTCGGCGCTCCGGGGCTTTTTTAAGAGCATATCTCTCGGTGAAAGACTCTCCGAGCGGGCGACGGAGCTTAAAGACCGCGGACTTTTAAGCGAGGCGGCGGAGTTTAAGCGCCTTTGGTCTCAGCTCATGCTCGCGCTTTCCCAGATAGAAGAGCTGCTGAAAGATGCCGAGATGGACACGGCGGCATTTTCAAAGCTTTTATTAATCGCGCTTTCCGAGTACCCCGTCGGCATACTGCCCGTCAGTTTAGATAGCCCCATGGCGGGCGATTTCGACAGGATGCGCCGCAGAAACTTAAGACATCTCATTGTCCTCGGCGCCTCCGAGGAGCGTCTTCCACAAAAAAATGCCGACGAGGGACTTATAAGAGACAGAGAGCGCGAAAGACTGGGTGAACTGGGTTTCGAACTTCCCGGCGGCGAGAACGAACTTTATGAAGAATATGCCCGAATCTACAGCACGCTCACTCTCCCATCCGAAAGCCTTGTCATGTGCTATGGGGCGGGAGACGAAGAGAGCGAAGAGCCCGTACCTTCCGAAATTTTCAGCAGAATAGAAAAACTCACGGGCGCCAAGGAAATTGTTCCAAAGCCCTCGGAACTTGCCCTCTTTGCAAGAAAACCCGCCCTCTCGCTCGCCTCCGAGACCCTCTTTTTCACAGATGAGCCGAACTCCGTTGCGGCAAGGGCATATTTCGAAAAATACGAGCCCGAAGAGGTATCAAGGCTGAAAGCCGCGGCCGAGTCTAATGATCTCGAAATCTCGAGGGAAACGGTCATAAAACTCTATGGCGATAAGCTCAGGCTCTCGCCCTCTCAGGCCGACACATTTTACGACTGTAAATACAAGCACTTCCTGCGCCACAGTCTCAGGCTTAAGCCCGACGGCAAGGAGGAGTTCGGTAAGTTTGAGTACGGCAGTTTCATACATGATGTTGTTGAAAATACAGTCAAAGAGCTGAAAAAGAAGGACACGCTCAAAATCTGCGCCGACGACGAAATCATAGAAATTGCGGGAAAATACGCCGATAGATATGGAGAAAGCAATCTCAAGGAGCAGCTCGAGCTGAGTTACAGATTTTCCTATATTTTCGCCCGCGCCAAGGAGCAGTCCAAGCGCATAACAACGGATATAATCTCCGAGCTTCGAGTGTCAAGCTTCGAGCCTATAGGCTTCGAGTTCGACATAGGCGAGCTTGCGCGCAAAATGCCCATAGACCTCTCCGAGGGAGCAAAGCTCTTCCTCTCGGGCAAGGCCGACAGAATAGACGGCTGGATACATGAAGAAAAGCTCTACCTCAGAGTTTACGACTATAAAACAGGTAATGTAAAATTCTCTCTCGAAGAGGTTTTATACGGCCGCTATCTGCAAATGCTCATCTATCTCTTTGTTCTCTCTAAGGGCGGAGTCGAGGTCTTCAAGAGCGAGGTCGAGCCCGCGGGAGTCCTCTATCTTCCCGCAAGAGATGTGATAATATCGGCAAAATCCGACTTGGAGGATGATGAGCTCGAAGCGCAAAAAAGCAAGGCTCTTCAAAGAAGCGGCCTTCTGCTGGATAACAGCAAAGTGCTCGAGGCAATGGAGAAGCAGGAGCCGCTTGTTTTCCTCCCCATATCCGAAATTGAAGGGAGCAAAAAATCAGACCTAAAGTCCCTCGCGAGCGCGGAAGAGCTCAAGCAGCTTTCGGAATATATAATCGAGCTTCTCAAAGAATTTGCCGAAACACTGCTTAGAGGAGAGATAGAGCCCGAGCCCTATTTCCGCAATCAAAACTTAAACGCCTGCACCTACTGCGACTTCAAAGAGGCCTGCAATTTTAAAGACGGCGAGACCGGCTCATTCAGGCGATTTTCCGCTGTCGAGGGCGGGAGCTTAAGAGAAAAGCTCAGCCTGCTCATGGCCGAAAAGGTGAAGGGAGGAGAGCAAAGTGAGTGAGATAGTACTCACCGATAGCCAGCTTAAGGCAATAAAAACAAGAAACGGCGCCAGACTTGTCTCGGCAGGCGCAGGCTCGGGCAAGACCTTTGTGCTTGTTCAAAGAGTTGTCGATTATATAGTCTCGAACGGAGCGGAGCTTCGGGATTTTCTCATAATAACCTATACCAGGGCGGCGGCATCAAACCTTCGCTACAAGATATTCGAGGCGCTCAGAGAGCGCCTTGCCGAAAGCGAAGACGAAAACACAAAAAAAGCGATAAGGCGCTCTCTTGCGCTTTCCGGCAAGGCGCAGATAGGCACAATTCACTCTTTCTGCTCAAGGCTCATAAGGCAAAACGCCCATGAACTCGGCATAAGCCCCGCTTTTCGCATAGCCGACGACATGGAGGCCGGAGCCATTATGGAAGGCTGCCTCAATACGCTTTTGGAGGAAGAGTACGAAAAGGGGAACGAAAATTTCCTGAATCTGGTCGAGAGCGTGGGCGCCGGCAAGGACGACAGGAGCCTTGTCAGCGCAATACAGGAGAGCTACAATTCCCTGCTCTCACAGCCCAATATCTCCGCTTGGATAAAAGAGCAAAAAGAAGAGCTAAAAAGAAAGCATAAAGATGCCTCGGAAACTCCGTGGGGACGCGAACTCATGAAGAGCGCCGAGACGGATGCGGCTTTCTACTGCGAGGTCTTCAGGGAAATTCTCTGCCTAATAGAAGGGAGCGACATAGAGAGAGCCTATGGCGAGAGTCTCAGGCAGAGTTATGAAGAGCTAAAATGTCTGAAAGCGGCAACCGAAACATCCTTCGATGCCGTGGTAGAAAATTTAGATATCAGCTTTCCCCGCTTTAAGCCGCTGAGAAATCCCGAAGACCCCGAGCTTAAAGACTATGTAATCAAAAGGCGCAACAGCTGTAAAAAAGCTGTTGAAAACTTAAGAAAAAGCCTTAACGAAAAATCCGAAAAAATGCTCGGCGACAGACAAAAAACCTCCGAGGTGCTCATAAGCCTTTTAGATATTCTCTCAAAACTGCACACAAGCTACAGAGCCGAAAAAATTCGCAGAAGCAGTCTGACCTTTAACGACTTGGAACAGCTAAGCCTGGAGCTTTTGCTGGATGATAAGGGCGGCAGGACAGCGCTCTCTAAAAGAGTAGCCGAAGAATTTAAAGAAATACTTGTAGATGAATATCAGGATGTAAACCCCGTACAGGAGGAGATAATCAAAGCGACTAGCAAAGACGAAAAAAATCTCTTCTTCGTGGGAGATATAAAACAGTCTATCTACGGTTTCCGCCTTGCCGCGCCCGAGCTTTTCCTCAGGCGCTTCGAGAGCTACGCAGAGCTTAAAGAGCTTAATAGCAAAGAGGGCGCCAAAATACTCCTCAACGAGAACTTCAGGTCTCGGCCCGAGATACTTAATTTCGCAAACTTCGTGTTCGGAAATCTCATGCGCGAATACTTGGGCGGCATAGACTACGATGAGCAGATGAGCCTAAAGCCCGGCAGAATTTGCGAGGAGAAAGGGCATATTCCCGAGATAATGGCTATCGAAATAGCTAAGGAAGAGGGGAAAACTAAAGATAAATATGCAATAGAGGCATCAATCGTCGCGCGCAAAATCTTCGGACTTGTCCACAGCGGAGAATATATTGGAGAGGGCGAGAAAAAACGCCCCATACGCTATGGTGATATTTGCATACTTCTTCGAAGCTTCAAAAACGCCTCAAACTATTATAAGGCGGAGCTTCAAAAACTCGGCATACCCTATTCGGGCTCCGATACGGCCGAAAACTTCTATGAGGCCGCCGAGATTAAGCAGCTTTGCTCACTGCTCAGGATAATCGACAATCCGCTCAACGAGATACCACTGCTCTCGGCACTGCTCTCGCCGCTTTTTAACTTTAAGATGGACGAGATAGCCGCGCTCAAGGCGGAAAACAGAAAAACTCCCCTCTTCGAGCTAATTCAGAAAAAAGCTGAAAGCGATGAAAAATTCAGAGATTTCACCGAAAAACTGAGTTTTCTCCGCGATTTTGCCCGCGACAGCACGGTGTATGAGCTGCTCGACTATATCATGAGCGATATGGACTATCTAACAATCTCACGGCTCAGGGGCGGTGAGCGAGCATACGGCAAGCTTATTCAGCTTCTGGCCATGGCGGAAGATTTCGAAAAATCCGGCTTTATGGGACTTCGGAGCTTCATAAAAAAGCTCGACGAAATCAGGAAAAAAGAAGAGCCGCCCGCATCCCAAAGACGCGAAGATTCCGACTGTGTGAAGCTCATGAGCGTGCACAAGTCCAAGGGACTGCAATTTCCGGTAGTGTTTGTCTCGGATCTCGGCAGAGGCTTTAACAAAGGCGGCGGCAAAAGCTCGGTGCAAATACACCCCGAACTCGGTCTGGGCGCCGATGTTGTGGATGCGGTGAGGGGCATAAGATACCCCGACTTTGCCAAAAAAGCCATCACCCTGCGAAAAGACAGGGAGGAGCTGAGCGAAGAGATGAGAGTTTTATATGTTGCGCTCACAAGAGCCTCCGAAAGGCTCTATCTCAGCTTCGCCGGCAACTCTCTTCCCGAGCCGGGAAATTCTTCCTATAAGGCCCTTAAAAACTTCGGCCCAAAAGGAAACCCCGTGCCGAACGCCGAGCTCTTGCAGAAAAATTCCTATGCCGATTGGCTCGGATTCCTTCTCGAAGAAAAGGACTGCAAGGGACTTGCAGATTTTAGAATTTATTCCGACGATATGAGCCCTCCCAAGAGTGCGGCGGAAGACACTAAAGAAAGCGTCGAGACAGAGGAGAGCATTCCCAAAGTAATAGAAACTCTAAGCCCCGAGGAGCTCAAAGAGCGCTTCGACTTTGTATACCCCTATCAAAGCTCTCGCTCTCTTCCCGCAAAGCTCTCGGTAAGCGATTACGCAAGAGATATGCGCGAGGAGGAAGACATCGATAGCTTCGAGATGGTCTTCGATTTTTCCGATGCCGATTTTTCAGAGGAGCCGCAAGAGAAAAGCACGGCGCTCGAGCGCGGCATAGTCACACACGATTTCTTGGGACTTTTAGACTTTGACAAAACCGGTTCAATTGATAGTTTAAAGCAAGAGGCCGAAAGACTTATAGCGCAAAATCTGCTCGAGCCCACGGCGCTTTCGCTCATAGACTTCGATAAAGTTTTCAAATTTTTCTCTTCGCCACTGGGCGAGAGGATAAAAACCGCCGAAGAGGTTTTGCGAGAGCAGCCGTTCAGAGTGCTGATAGACGCTGAAAAGCTGTATAAAGATATCGAAAGTTCCGACAAAATCCTTGTTCAGGGCCGCTTCGACCTTATTTTAAAAGAATCCGACGACATAAGCGTTTTAGACTACAAAACCGATAGAGTAAGGGGCGATAAGCTTAAGCAGAGAGTAAAAGACTACGAGCCTCAGCTCTATATCTACGGCCTCGCCGCAGAGGAGCTCTTCGAGGAAAAAGTGAGCGGAAAGCTGCTTTACTTCCTCGAAGCCGGCCAGCTTGTGAATTTAAAAGATATTTAAGTCCGAGCCCTTGCAATATCTAAGGAGCTGTGCTAAAATTCTCTTTGCGTTTTGTAACCATGCCAAGCATACTCAAAACAGCACTGTTCAGAAGGTGATTAAAATGAGAGAGAATATTCATCCTAAATACTATCAAACAACGATAAGATGCGCCTGCGGCAATGTTATAGAAACAGGCTCAACAAAGAAGGACATCAGCATTGAAATTTGCTCCAACTGCCATCCGTTCTACACTGGCAAGCAGAAACTGGTCGATACAAGCGGCCGTGTGGAGAAGTTCAATAGGAAATACGGTCTAGAATAAAAAACATGCCGCCATGCTCCGAGCCTGGCGGTTTTCATTTATAAAAAACAGTAAAGGTGATTTAAATACACGAGATAGAAAAAATAAGAGAAAAAGCTGTGCTTATAGGGCTTTCGGCGGCGTCTATGGAAGAAAAGGAGCGCTCCGATACGGGCTCGATGGCAGAGCTTTCAGCGCTCTGCGAAACAGCGGGTATAGAGGTGCTCTCCGAAGTAATACAGTCAAGACCAAGCCCCGAGCCCAAAACCTTCGTAGGCTTGGGCAAGCTGCTTGAGGTGAGGGAACTTGCCCAAAATTTAGAGGCCGATCTTCTGGTTTTCGACAACGAGCTCAGTCCCTCGCAGGCCAAGAACATAGAGGATATGCTTAAAATCAGAGTCCTCGACAGGTCGGGTCTCATATTGGATATCTTCTCCGAAAGAGCCATGAGCCGAGAGGGACAGCTTCAAGTGGAGCTTGCGCAGTACGAATACCTGCTTCCCCGCCTTTCCGGCATGTGGGCGCACCTTGCAAGCCAGACTGCCTCGGGCGGCTCATCGCCCGTCGGAACCAGAGGTCCCGGAGAAACACAGCTCGAAACCGACAGGAGAACTATAAGAAGACGCATATCAGCTCTTAAAAAATCAATTACGGAGCTCAGGAGAGTGCGCTCTGTTTCCCGCGCCACAAGACTTAAAAACGAGATTCCGCAGGTGGCGCTCATAGGCTACACAAACTCCGGAAAGTCCACACTCATGAACAGTCTCACGGATGCGGAAGTCTCGGCCAACGACAGACTCTTCGATACCCTCGACACCAAGGCCAAGAAACTGCGGCTCAGCGCAACGAGCGAGGTAATCCTCACCGACACCGTAGGTTTCATACGCAAACTTCCGACAGACCTTATCGAGGCTTTCAAAGCCACCCTCGAAGAGCTCACATGGGCGGACTTGCTTCTGCATGTGGTCGATATTTCTAACCCCTATAGGCTCAGTCAGATGGAGATTGTCGAGGACATGATAAAAACTCTGGGAATTTCCAAAAAGCCCAGAATTACGGTTTACAATAAGTGCGACAGGCTCTGCGATATAATGCCGCGCGATGCCGACACGGTCTGCATCTCGGCTCTCTACGGCAAGGGACTTGAGGAGCTCAAGGCGAAGATAAGCGAGAAGCTCGAGGAAGATTCCGAGCGCATAAAGGTCAGAATTCCATACGAAAAGGCGGGACTTATAGAAAACCTGCACTCGGGAAGCAAGCTCTATTCTCTCGACTATGCCGACGACGGCATAGTTGCCGATGTTCTTATAAAAAATAATAAAAGAGGCGCCTTCGAGGAATATGTAATAAGATGAGTAACGGCGAATCTTTCTTGGTCCCTCTTGGGGAAGCGAGGAGCGAGATTACGGTAAAGCGCTCAAAGTTTATAGCGAGTATAAGGCCTGTGAGTACAAGCGAAGAGGCCATGGAATTCATATCGGAAATTTCCAAGGAGTTCTACGATGCCACGCACAACTGCTGGGCATATAATCTCAGAAACGGCGAAAGCCGCCGCTCCGACGACGGCGAGCCCACAGGCACTGCGGGTCAGCCCATACTGAATGTACTCAGCGGAAACGGGGTTTTTGATACGGCCTGCGTTGTCACACGCTATTTCGGCGGGACTCTGCTCGGCACGGGCGGACTTATAAGGGCATATTCCGATGCGACAAGCGAAGTGCTCAAAGAGGCAGGCTTAGGCACCATGCTCGAGGCTCAAAAAATCTCGCTTATTACTCCCTATAATCTTTATGAACCCATAATAAAGCTCATCGGAGAATATGAGCCTGTAAGAGAACCCGAGAGCATTTTTCTTGAAGAGGTGGAAGTCTCCTTCTTTCTCGAGCCCGAAAAGATAGATAAGTTCGAAAAAAGCCTGCAGGAGCTCAGTTCAGGCAAAGTAAACCCCAAGTATCTGGAAAAGGACTATTTGTTAAAGCGGCTTTTGTGATATAATATATAGATATAAAATTTCGGGAGAGAGGTGTTTTAGTGCTCACATTCAGAGAAAAAAGAGAAGAGGCTGAAAGACACCTCATATCCGAATACGGCGCGCTCTCCAAAGAGAGTTTAGGCCGTGAGCGCGAGGAGGAGAAGTGTCCTATCCGCACCGATTTTCAGCGGGATGTCGACAGAATTTCTCACTCCAAGGCTTTCAGAAGACTTAAGCACAAAACTCAGGTTTTCCTCCTCCCCGAGGGAGATCACTACAGAACAAGGCTTACCCACACTCTCGAAGTTTCGCGCATAGCGCGTACAATCTCGAGGGCGCTCATGCTCAACGAGGACCTCACCGAAGCAATAGCCCTGGGGCACGACATCGGGCACACTCCCTTCGGCCACGCCGGAGAAAGGGTTCTGAATCGACTTATGTCCGAGGGCTTCAGGCACTATGAACAGAGCCTCCGAGTCTGCGACAAGCTGGAGAACGAAGGCAAAGGCCTAAACCTCTGCTATGAAACCCGAATGGGCATACTAAATCACACAACGGGCTTTCCGCGCGGAACGCTCGAGGCCGATGTTGTGAGGACCTCCGATTTAATAGCCTATATAAATCACGATATCGACGATGCGATAAGGGCCGGCATAAGCGCAGAGGATGATTTGCCCTACATAGTCCGCTCCCGCCTCGGCAAAACAAGGTCCGAGAGGATAGACACCGCAGTGAGCGACATTGTCAGCCACAGCGGCGCGGCGGTTTCGTTTTCGCCCGATATTCACGAAGCAATATATGAGTTTCGCGACTTCATGTATGGAAACATCTATGTAAATCCGATAGCCAAGTCCGAAGAAGAGAAAGTTGACGGAATTTTAGAAGGACTTTGGAATTACTATATACTAAATCCCCAAGAGCTTCCGCCTCTATATCTCGAAATTCTCGAAAAAGAGGGCATCGAGAGAGCGGTTGCAGACTTCATCAGCGGCATGACAGACAGCTTTGCCATGAGCGTCTACCATCGCCTCTTTATCCCCTCATACTGGTCTTATAAGTAAGGAAAGCAAGGTAGAAAGATGCAATTTCCGGAGAGCTTCCTTAGAGAGCTTGCCGAAAGAAACGATATAGAGAGCGTTGTTTCCGACTATGTTGCGCTCACAAAGCGCAGCGGTCAGAACGTGTTCGGGCTCTGCCCGTTCCACAGTGAAAAAACGCCCTCGTTTGCCGTCAACCCTTCAAAACAGTTCTATCACTGTTTCGGCTGCGGCAAGGGCGGAGATGTCATAAACTTCATTATGGATATGGAGAATATGAGCTTCCCCGAGGCGGTTGAGTTTTTGGCAAAGAGGGTGAATATGCCCTTGCCCGAAAAGGGCGGAGATGGCAGAAGTGCAATAAAGCGCAAAAAAGCCATCGAGGCCAATACCGAGGCCGCCCGCTTCTTCCACTCCGAGCTTATGGCAGCCGGCGGCAAGGAAGCCATGAATTACTTGAGCGAGAGGGGAATGAGGCTCCCCACCATAAGGAATTTCGGCCTTGGCTACGCTCCTGACGCTTGGGACTTGCTCTTAAGACACATGAGAGAAAAGGGCTACAGCGACTTCGAGCTCTACGACAGCGGGCTTGTTAAACGCTCCGAGTCGGGCGGCTATTACGACACCTTCAGGGGCAGAATAGTTTTCCCCATAATAGATGTGAGGGGCAATGTTCTGGGCTTTTCAGGGCGCACCGTTGTAGACGACAGAGCCAAATACCTCAACAGTCCTGAGACCATTATATTCAACAAGGGCCGCCATCTCTTCGGAATGAACCTTGCAAAAAAGTCTAAACTCAGGTATTTTGTGCTTGTAGAGGGCAATATGGATGTCTGCTCTCTGCATCAGGCCGGAATCGACTCGGCTGTCGCGTCCTTGGGCACAGCCCTAAGCGACGAGCAGGCGAGGCTCATCTCGAGATATAAAAAAGAGCTGATAATCGCCTACGACATGGACAGCGCCGGCAGAGCCGCCGCCGAGAGAGCCATGGGGCTTTTACAAAAACTGGAGCTCGAGGTCAGAATTCTGGAACTGGGCGATGCCAAAGACCCGGATGAATACATAAAAAAATACGGCAGAGACGCCATGCTCAATCTTATCGACGCCTCCGATACCCAGCAGGATTTCAGGCTCAAAAAAATTGAGGAAAAGTACGATATGAAGAGCGAGACGAGCCGACTTAAGTTTCTGGACGAGGCGGGCAATTTCATCGCGAGTCTCGGCTCACCGCTTGAAAGAGAAATCTACTTGCAGAGAGTGGCAGAGAGAGCGGGTGTCCGTCCCGAGGCTCTGGCCGTCGAGGTCAAGAGGATAATAAGGCGGAAGGCGCGCACAAGGGCAAGAGAAGACGAGCGGAAAAACCGACCGACAGAGCGGATTCAGCCGAAAAGCCGAGAACTCAGATACGAAAACTCACGCAGCGCGGCGGCGGAAGAGGGGCTTATAAGACTTCTCTATCTCTATCCTTTTCTCTATGAAAAGTGTGCGGATTTAAGCCCCGAAAAGTTCTCCTCTCCGTGTCTGAGAAAGATATACGAGCTTATTACCGACGAGATAAGGCGTGAGCAGACGCCTAACTTAAGTGTTTTGGGGCAGCATTTAGAGCCGGATGAGTCGGCCCTGCTGGTCTCGATACTTAAAAAACCCGAGTCTGCCGAGGGCAGAGAAAAGGCTCTGGGTGATTATATGCAAACAATAATAAGCGAAAACGCCGCAAGAGATTTAAGCGGAGAAGGCCTTAGAAATATGGCCGAGCTATTTAAAAATAAGAAGGGGTATGAAGCCGATGTCAAAAAATAAGGATAAAGATTTTTTGCTTCCCGAAGAGGAATTTGAAGAAGATGAATTCTCCGAAGACGAGGATCTCGAAGTCGAGGAAGACGATGACCTCGATTGGGAAAGTCTTGCCGATGACGAGGAAGAGCCGCTCAGCGAAGAAGAAATAGCTGAACATCTGGCGGCGCTGCTTGAAAAGGGCAGAAGACAGGGCAGACTTACGCGCCGCGATTTCGCGCTTTTAGAGGACGTGGATCTCAGCGATGACATCATGGACAGCTTCTGCGACAAGCTGGAGGATTTGGGCGTGGAATTCCCCGAGGATCTTTCGTTCATGGACCAAGACGAAGACTTGGACGAAGACGATGACGAGGATCTCGACGATTTCGAAGACATCGATGAAGACATAGATGAGCTGGAAGACGAAGAAGACGACGACGGGAGCCCGGCTTTAGAAAAAAAGAAGAAAGTAAAAAAGGTTCGGGAATACACCGCCAACGACGACCCCGTCTGCACCTATCTCAAAGAGATAGGCAGCATCCCTCTGCTTACAGCGGAAGAAGAGGTAGAGCTTGCAAAGCAGATAGCGGAGGGTTCCGAGCGCGCCAAGCATAAGATGGCTGAGGCGAACCTCAGGCTTGTGGTCTCCATCGCCAAGCGCTATGTGGGCCGCGGCATGCTCTTTTTAGACCTCATTCAAGAGGGAAATCTGGGTCTTATGAAGGCGGTTGAAAAGTTCGACCATACCAAGGGCTATAAGTTCTCAACCTATGCGACATGGTGGATACGCCAGGCCATAACCCGTGCCATAGCCGACCAGGCGAGGACTATAAGAATACCCGTGCACATGGTCGAAACAATAAATAAGGTAATCAGAGTTTCGCGTCAGCTCCTGCAGGAACTCGGGCATGATCCCTCCGCAGAAGAGATTGCCGACGAGATGGGAATGCCCGTCGAGAAGGTGCGGGAGATACTAAAGATTGCGCAGGAGCCCGTTTCTCTCGAAACCCCGATAGGCGAAGAGGAAGACTCACACCTCGGCGACTTCATACCCGATGAAGATGCCGAAGAGCCGGCCGAGGCCGCCAGCTTTTCGATGCTCAAAGAGCAGATATCCGATGTTTTGGACACCCTCACGCCGAGGGAGAGAAGGGTGATAGAGCTTCGCTTCGGCATGAACGACGGAAAGTCCCGCACACTCGAAGAAGTGGGCAGGGAGTTCGGAGTGACGAGAGAGAGAATCCGTCAAATAGAGGCAAAGGCAATCAGAAAGCTTCGTCACCCGAGCCGCAGCAAAAAACTGAGCGACTTTTTAAGCTAAGCCGCCGCAAAACAAGAAAACGCCCCCGACCGCATCGGTCGGGGGCGAAAACATTTTACCCCATCCTATTCGTTTTTATTCTCAGTTGTTTCTTCTTTTTTAGTCTCGAGCTTTGCGCTCTCTTCAAGCTTTTTTTCGCGCTTCTGCGCTCTTGCCTTTCTTATTTTACGGAAAATTGCGCGAATAATGATAAATACTATGACAAGGATAACGATGACGAGCAGCCAGCTCAGCCAGCTGTAGGCCATGTAGACAGCAAAATCTTCGAGTCCGTAAGCAAAGTCCCTAAAGCCCTCGCCAAAGGCGTTTACAAGGCGCTCCGAAAACGAGAGCTCGGGAGCGGGGTCGTTGCTCGATAAGTAAATCTCGCTCACATAGAGGTGAATCCTGGAGTAGCTTATAAGAGAGTCATAGCGCTGCAGGTTTCCGCTCATGTTTTCAATGGAGCGTTCGGTCTCCGAAATGGCGTTCTCCAGAGTTATGATATCCTCCATCTTATCCGCCTTTTTGAGAAGCTCCTGCAGGCGCTCGAGCTTGGTTTTCTGAGTCTTCAGTCTCGATTCAAGGTCAAAGTACTGCTCTCCCACATCCTCGGAGTTTTTGCTCAGGCTTCTAATCTCGGCAAGATCGCCGGTGCCGCTGCAAAACTCATCGAACTTCTCGGATTTAACTCTAACCGTGAAATTCCCGTTTCTTCCTCTGCCGTAATTGCTGGTCTCTTCATATTCAAAGTAACCGCCCATGGAGCTGACAAGGGCGCGCAGCTCCTCGGTGAACTTGTCATAGTCCTTGGTCCGAAGCTCAATGTTGGCGCTTTTAATTATTTTGGTATTTTGGGGAAGACTTGACTCCCCTCTTGGGGCACCCGCGGGAGCGGTGAGCTCTTCAGTAGCGGTGTCCTCTGTGCTGCTTCCGTAGCTGAAAGCCGTTTGGTCTGTTGCCATTTCATACTTTGCATTGCCGTAGCCGGCCTCTTCGGCTTCGGGCGCCGATGCCGCTTTGTAGCTTGCTCCGCAGCCTGAAAGCAGAAGCGCAAGGATTAAAACAGGGATAAGCAGCTTTGCATTAAATTTAAAATTATTCATATTAATAAGCTCCTTTCAGAATATCGAGTCTCTTTGCCCTTATAGACGATGAGGCTTAAAAAAAGTTCCCGAAAATCTTTGGATTTTATCTGAGCCAATAAAATTATATCAAAAATTTATATTTTCTCATAGTTTTTTTATAATATTTTCATTTTCGTCTTTGTATATTATTGTAATGCGATAATACATATGTGACACAATAAAAAAGAAAAAGAGAGCCCTTTGGTATAATAGATTTGCAAGAATCGTTAACCAAGAAAGAAAGGAGCTCTCTCATGAAAAGTATAACAGAAGGCATGCGTCACCGCAAGCGTATTGTAACATACGCAATCAGACACAATAACAATGCCCAGGCAGCGAGAAAGTATCACACAACAAGGCAATATGTTAGCTATTGGAGAAAACGTTACGATGGTACTCTTGAATCACTAAGGAAAAAGTCAAGGAGACCTCGTTCTCATCCAAATCAGCATACAGAGTCGGAAATTGCGCTTATTCGACATATGTATCGTCATCACAACTATCGTGGTCTTGCTCATGTTTATAGGAAGTGTTGCGACGAAGGCTATACCCGCTCGTATGACTCAATGTGCAGACAGATAAGGAAGAAGCAGCTTGACAAGCCCAAAAAGAAAGCATGTCGGAAGAAAAAGGTATCCAAGAAAATCAGAGAAGCCGAATATCCGGGTCAATTAGTACAAATGGATATTAAATATATACCTGTTGAATGCATCGGTTTTGCAAGTTATCATTCACGGTACTATCAAATAACAGCTATAGATGTATTCTCACGAAAAAGAGTTTTAAGTATAGTTAACGAGAACAGTACTTACACAACGAGTAGCTTTTTAGAAACTTTGGAAGATAAGATTGGCTTCAAGATAGAACATCTTCAGACGGATAACGGTAAAGAATTTTGCAATGATCCGGAACAAACCGACAAGAAATCCCGATTTGAAAAGATGATGAAAAAACTGGAGATTAAGCACATCCGGACAGCTCCATACAGTCCATGGGAAAATGGTCATGTTGAAAGAAGTCATAGAGAAGATGAAGAACGATTTTACCGAAAAAGACGATTTGTCAGTGAAGAAGAGATGATAAAAGCAGTCAAACGTCATGAAAGCATTAGTAACGGAACATATCGTAAGGTTCTTGATTTTAAAAGTTCCGAAGAAGTCATTCAAGAATACTTTGAAAACGCTTCTTAGGATTATATTTCATCTATCGCCTTCGTCAAGGGACGCCTTGCTTAAATCCTTGACAAAATGCTCGGATGAAATGAGATAAATTTAAAGCGATTTTGTAAACTATTTTTTATGGGCTTGTGTCACAAATGTTTGACTTCTATACTATACATTTCATTTTCGTCTTTGTATATTATTGACTGGAAATTCAGCAAATGGTAAAATATTTTGGGGGATTCTAACGAATCAAAGAAAAATTTAATAAAGGAGGAAAGACCAAATGGAAGAAAGCAGAAAGAGATCAATTTGGGAAGACGCCAACATTATGATCGAAAAGGCAAAAAAGGAAGAAATAGAAACTGTTTGGGACAGATTTGATTACCAGAATCCGCCATGTAATTTTTGTGAAAACGGAACAAGCTGCCGAAATTGCAGCATGGGACCCTGCAGAGTTATCGAGGGTAGAAAAGGAAAATGGGAATACGGTGTGTGCGGCGCGGATGCGGGAGTCATAGTGGCTCGCAATTTCGCGCGTTTTGTTTCCGGAGGAGCAGCTGCGCACTCCGATCACGGCAGAGATGTTTTAGAAACACTCTATCTTGTTGCAAATGACGAGGCGCCGGGATACAGCATCCGCGATGAAGAAAAGCTCAAAGCTCTGTCAAAGGAACTAGGACTTGAATTTTCAGAAGACGAGGATGCAAAGTCTATAGCCATAAAGCTTTCAAAGCTTTTGTTTGAAGATTATTCAACCTTCGGCTCCGGACTCAAGTTTTTAAAGAGAGTGCCCGAAAAGAGGATGGAGCTTTGGGAAAATCTGGGAATCGTACCGAGAGGTATCGACAGAGAGATATGCGAAACAATGCACCGCACCCACATGGGCTGTGACAACGATGTGCCCAGCATACTGCTGCAAACAGCCAGAACATCACTCTCCGACGGCTGGGGCGGCTCAATGATAGGCACCGAACTCTCCGATGTAATCTTCGGCACTCCCATGCCGGGAAGAGCCAAGGTCAACCTCGGAGTTTTGAAGGAGGACATGGTAAATGTCCTTGTACACGGACACAATCCCCTTGTTTCGGAAATGGTTTTGGCAGCCGCCCGAGACCCCGAAATGATAGCCTTGGCTCAGTCCAAGGGAGCCAAGGGAATAAATGTTGCGGGACTGTGTTGCACGGGCAACGAGCTTTTAATGAGGCGTGGAGTGCCTCTGGCGGGCAACCACCTCATGACAGAGCTGGTAATAGTAACGGGCGCTGCGGATGTTGTTGTGGCGGACTATCAGTGCATTATGCCGAGTATGCCCAGAGTAGCCCAGTGCTACCATACAAAGTTTATCACCACTTCGCCCAAGGGCCGTTTCCCCGAAGCGATACACATGGAGGTCACGCCTCGGAACGCCACCGAAGCATGCCGCGAGATAGTCGAAATGGCAATTGAGGCATACACGCACAGAGACCCCGCAAGAGTGCTTATACCGGTCGAGCCTGTTGAGCTTATGTCGGGATTTTCGAACGAGGCCATTTTGAAAGCCTTGGGCGGAAGCCTCAAGCCTCTGCTGGACGCCATTGTAGCAGGCTCCATAGTCGGAGTGGCGGGAGTTGTCGGCTGCAACAACCCGAAAATACTGCACGACAGCGCAACCGTTTCCCTAATAAAAGAACTTATCGCAAAGGATGTTCTGGTAGTTGTAACGGGCTGCGTAACGGTGGGCGCCGGGAAGGCTGGGCTCATGGTACCGGAAGGCGCCGAGTTTGCGGGCGAGGGACTAAAGGCAGTTTGCAAGGCGCTTGGGATTCCTCCCGTGCTTCATGTGGGAAGCTGTGTGGATAACTCCAGAATACTGCACTTAGCGGCTCTTATCGCCAACGAACTCAATGTCGATATTAAAGACCTTCCCATAGTGGCATCGGCTCCCGAGTGGTACTCCGAGAAAGCCGCGTCCATAGGACTCTATGCCGTGGCGAGCGGAATACCCACACATCTGGGACATCCGCCCATGATACTCGGCAGCTCCTTGGTGACCGATATAGCTCTGAATGTCCTCAACGATCTTGTGGGCGCCGCCTTTATTGTTGAAGGAGACATGGAGAAAACGGCCGAGATACTTCTCGATATAATCAAAAAGCGTAGAGCGGGCCTGGGAATCTAGGTGCCGCATTGAAAATTGCAATTTCGGGAAAGGGAGGCTCCGGCAAAACCAGCCTGACCGTTTTCCTTTCATCATACCTTGCCAAAACCGGCAAAAATGTGCTGCTTATCGATGCCGATACAGCCACCAGCCTCGGGTCTGCCCTTGGGATCAGACCCGAGGAGGAGCCGGTGCCGCTTTCGAAAATGGAAGAAATAATAGAAGAGCGGGTCGGCAGCAATATACTGAGCCTTAACCCGAATGTTGCCGACTTGCCCGAAAGGCTCGCCATAAAGCTTCCAAAGTTAAATCCCGATGACAAGAGCGAGGGAGTCAGAAAACTGCTCATAATGGGCGGCCCCTCCTCGGCGGAGGGCGGCTGCGCATGCAGACAAAATGCGCTTTTAAAGGCGCTGCTTGCCCATATTCTCACAAACGAGAACGACTATGTGATTGTGGATATGGAAGCGGGGGTCGAGCATTTGGGGCGGGGAACCGTCAAGGATGTCGAAGCCCTTATAATTGTCTCCGAGCCCAGTATGCGAGGTCTCAAAACGGCTTCCGAAATACACAAGCTGGCGTTGGATATGGGGCTTAGCAAACAGCTTCTGCTCATAAACAAAGCGGGCAGAGCTTTGCCCATAAGCGAATCGGGCTATGAGCTGCCCGAGCAGACGGCCTATCTTCCAAGGCTTGAGTCCCTCGAGGTGCGGGAGTTTGAAAGCGGTTCGGTTTTGGGGCTTAAGGAAGAGCGCGAGATTGACAGGGTAATGGACTTGACGCTAAAAGCCCTTGGAGCCTCATAAAAGAAAAACGATAAAAAAAGGCTGTGGCAAGTACAAATTGCCACAGCCAACTTATTTTTATGTTTTTTGTCGGTAGTTATAAAACAGATTTGTCTATTATTCTTAAAAACACAAAAAACAAAATCTTTTCGTCGAGGATAATCCGACCTGCTCGCTCCCGTTTGTCTCAATAAATGAGAATACTTGATATAGTTCATTGACAGCACATAGTTTTGTCAATATACTTGAGAAAAGTGCGAAAAAAGGGAGTAAATCGAGAATGGCTGTATTCTATTTTGAAACGGAGAGTACTGATCCCTGTTATAATCTTGCCTATGAAGAACACCTTTTAAAAAATCGACGCGAAAGAAATATTCTCATGCTTTGGCAAAATGCAAATACTGTCGTTGTCGGGCTAAATCAAAACACGGCGGAAGAGATCAATTCAGCCTTCGTGAAGAAGCACGACATCACTGTTGTGCGCAGAACCACCGGCGGAGGCGCGGTGTACCATGACCTTGGCAACCTGAACTATTCTTTTATCACCGACCTTGGTGATGCAGCAAGTATGAGCATTTCTCAGTTTTCTCTGCCTGTCTGCCGCGCGCTTGCTTCCATGGGCGTTGCCGCCGAAGTCAGCGGCCGCAATGACATTGTGGTCAGCGGGAAGAAAGTCTCTGGGGTGGCGCAGCGCATATACAAAGATCGTATCCTGCACCACGGTACGCTACTCTTTAATTCAGACCCGATGATGGTTTCCGGAGCGCTGAATGCAGACAAAGAGAAATTTGAATCGAAAAGTGCAAAGTCCGTCAGTGCCAGAATCGGAAATATCAAAGACTTTCTCAAAGAAGACTTAAGCATGAACGAGTTTTGGAATCGTCTCCGTATTGAGCTTAGCCGTGACGGAAGCATCCCGGGCGTTCTTGCGCCGGAAGAACAGCGGCAGATAGAAGCGCAAGCCTCTGCCAAATACCGCTCATGGGACTGGACTTACGGCAAAAGCCCGGAATACAGCTTTAAAAACCGTGTAAGATATCCGGGAGGCACTCTCGAAGTACGTTTGAATGTGGAGCATGGCATTATCAAAAATATTTCTTTCTTCGGCGATTTTATGGCAGTTAAAGATAATGATGAGGCAGTAGCGGCTGTCATCGGACAAAAGCTCAGAGAATGCGATGTACGCAAGGCCCTGGCAGGCACCGATATAGCGGCAGCTTTCGGAGGTATAACAGTTGATGAAATTGTCGGGACAATATTTATGCGCGAATAGCGGATTGGAAGGCAGTGAGAATGGATAAAAGTATTGATATCGAACTCGGCAAAGAACTTTGGGCGGACTTTATTTATGAGGGAAAGCTCGACCCCAGAATACGCCCGGATATAGCTGACTCTTGGAAAAAATGTCGTCGGGCAGGGATAGACCCGGCCGGCGGTAAGGGAAGATATGTCGACGAAAAGGTGTTCCAAAGTATCTACAGCGCAAACCGCATGCTTATTGAAACGGCCCTTCCCATAATGCAGTCCGTATTCAAGATCGTAAGGGACACAAGCTACCTGATGGTGCTTACCGACAGCGCAGGCTACATCCTCGAGACCATGGGCGATGAAAATATACTCAAGAAAAGCGGAGATATGCGGTTTAGTAAAGGCCGGCGGTGGAGCAGCTATGAGGTCGGCACCAATGCCATAAGCATTGCCCTTGAATATGGTCGGGCAATACAGCTTCGAGGCGCCGAACATTACTGCCGTTCTCACCACGCCTGGACATGCTCGGCAGCACCCATACACGGTGTAAACGGAGAGATTATAGGCTGTATCAACTTCTCGGGTGTGGTTGAAAGCGCTCATGAGCATACGCTCGCCCTTGCGCTGGCTGCGGCATACGGCATTGAAGGCCAGATAAAAACAAAGCACAGTGCGCAGCTGCTTAACTCTGCGCTTGATGCAAGCAATGATGCGGTATTCCTGGTCGATGGAAATTATATAACCTTTTGGATGAACGCAACTGCCCGAAGGGTGGCCGGTCCCGAAGCCGATAATATGCCCCAATACGATTTTCGCAAAATTCTCCCCGATGTCAACTGGCAAGTCGCTTCGGACTATTTCTCCGATGACACCCGTTTTATTTTGGGAGAAAAGTTAATCTACTGCGGGGTAGACATTCACCGTCTTGAAGGTCTCGAAACTGATGCATACAGCATCACGCTTAGAAAGCAGAAGCATATGCTCAATGCGGTCAACCGCCTTGTCCGAAACAAGGCAAGCTATCGCTTTGAGGACTTTTTGACCAATGATGCGGCGACCAGGAAAATGCTCGCGCTTGCCAAACGCTATGCCGAATATGAGGGAAATGTTCTGATCGAAGGAGAAAGCGGCACCGGCAAAGAGATGATTGCCCAGGCAATACACAACGCCGGACCTCAGCGCGACGGCCCCTTTGTCACGATAAACTGCAGCTCCGTACCGAGAGAAATGCTTGAATCCGAGCTCTTTGGCTGTGAAGTAGGAGCCTTCGGCGGGAAGATAAGCGAAGGAAGCCCGGGCCGCTTCGAACTGGCAAAGAACGGCACGGCCTATTTAAAGGATGTCTCGGAAATGCCCATGGAACTGCAGGCAAAGATTCTTCAGACCGTCGAAACTCACACGGTGAGAAGGCTTGGAAGTACACGGGATATCCACTTAAATATCCGAATCATTGCAGCCTCAGGGCGCCCCACCGCTCCGCTCGTCAAGTCCGGCAGTTTCAGAAGCGACCTGTATCATCGGCTCGATGTGCTGCGGCTGGATATACGGCCGCTGCGCGAGCGCAGGTGCGACATCATTCTTTGTGCGCAGAATACAATCGACCGGCTCAATTCCAGATATCCGGAGCTAAAGAAAACACCTACGCAGGAGTTTATGGCAGGTTTGCTGAACTACGACTGGCCCGGAAATGTGCGCCAGTTGCAGAATTGGATCGAACGCGCATTTTATTCCGAAACAGGGGAAAGTCTTACAGAGGCAAGCCTAAAATATATATTCAGCGAGCTCTCCGAAAGCGGCACCTCACTGCTTCGCGGCGAAGCTGATGAAATATCGAAGATTACGGAGGCTCTGGAACAATGCAGAGGCAATGTCGGCGCCGCGGCTGAGCTGTTGGGAATGAGCCGCGCAACCTTGTATCGACGGCTGAAAAAATACAATATAGATACCAAGGATTCAAAGAAATTCTTATAATCTAAACGTGTTGCTTTTAAACGCATTTAAAAGCAACACGTTTTTCTCACAAAAATCGTCTTAACATGAGACAATTTCTCGCCCTGCCTATTTGTTATCATTTTATCAATGTTTTATCTCACTTTTTCGGGTTTATTTCATGTTCTTGAGACTTTTTCTGAGAATATCTCAAGTTCACTTTGTTTTTTATTTAATTAATAGTGCAAATGATACATTTTTTCTTGACTTTTCTGTAAAAAGTTCCGAAATATATCGATTAACGCGGTTTTTATTGATAATCAAGTGAGAAAAGTATATACTAAAGTATGGTAAAAGAAATTTATTTAGAGGCATTGTACTGCACAAAATGCGCATTCGACAAAGTGTTGCAGTAATTTGGCATGTACTGAAGCGGCGCTCAAATATACGGCAGTCGGGAAAGCTCCTGAGGCCATATATCTTGGAGTGTACAAAAAAAGTAAGCAAAAGGAGGTTATTTAATGGCAATCAGCAACGAACTGATGAAGGACATGTATGCGACTATGAGACGCATACGTGATTTCGAGAAAGCCGCATCTAAGCAGTTTGCAGAGGGCAAGGTACCCGGCTTCGTTCACCTTTATATAGGTGAGGAAGCCATCGCGACTGCAGTATGCGAGTGCCTGCGTGACGATGACTTTATCACCAGCACTCACCGCGGCCACGGACACATCATTGCAAAGGGCGGAGACCTGAACCTTATGATGGCCGAGCTTTTCGGCCGGAAAACCGGCTACTGCAAGGGCAAGGGGGGGTCGATGCACATCGCCGACCGCGACAAGGGCATTCTTGGCGCCAACGGTATAGTCGGCGCGGGGCACTGTATATCCACCGGTGCCGGACTTTCCAGCAAAATAAGAGGCACCGATCAGGTATGCGTATGCTTTTTCGGTGACGGCTCCACCAACCAAGGCACTTTTCATGAGTCACTCAACTTAGCCTCAATTTGGAAACTGCCGGTAGTCTTTGTCTGCGAGAACAACCACTACGGTATTTCCATGAGTCAAGAAAGGCATCAGGCAATCAAGGAC
This sequence comes from Candidatus Scatomorpha sp., assembly GCA_040765295.1. Lineage (GTDB taxonomy): Bacteria > Bacillota > Clostridia > Oscillospirales > Oscillospiraceae > Scatomorpha. The sequence goes on from JAXGSB010000001.1 coordinate 425,586, forward strand.
GTGGCCGACAGAGCAGCATCATACGATATGCCCGGTCTCAGTGTTGACGGAAATGATCCTCTCGCCGTATACGAGGCTGCCTCTGAGGCAGTCGCCAGAGCGAGAGCGGGCAGAGGCCCGACTCTTCTCGAGTGCAAGACTTACCGCCAGCATGGGCACTTTGAAGGCGACCCCGCTACATACAAACCTCAAGAGGAGCAGGATGCGTGGATGGACAAGGATCCGCTGCCGATGTTTGCAAAGTTCCTGACCGACAACGGCGTGATGACCGCCGAGGAGATTGCAGAAGTCGACAAACAGGTTGAGAAGGAGATTGAGGATGCAATCGCCTTTGCCGAGGCACAACCGATACCGTCTCTGGAGAGCTGCGTTGTAGATGTCTATTCAGATATAGTTGAGGAGGTGCGTGTAAGATGAAGATGATGACTTATGGTGAAGGTATTCGTGAGGGCATGAGCATACGGATGCGCGAAGACCCCAACGTTGTTTTGTTCGGCGAGGACGTAGGCGCGTTTGGAGGATGCTTCGGTGTCAGCGCCGGAATGTTCAACGAATTCGGAGCGGAAAGAGTACGAGACACACCCATTTCCGAAGGCGCCATTGTCGGCTGCGCAGTCGGCGCGGCTGCAACTGGTCTGCGACCCATTGCAGAGCTGATGTTCTGCGACTTTCTTACCGTCGGTATGGACCAGCTCGTAAACCAGGCGGCTAAAATGAGATACATGTTCGGCGGGAAAATATCCATGCCCATGGTTTTGCGCATGCCTGCCGGCGCAGGCACCGGCGCTGCCGCCCAGCACTCCCAGTCTCTTGAAGCATGGGTAACCCATGTTCCCGGTCTCAAGGTGGTCTATCCTTCCACTGCGGAGGATGCGCTGGGGCTTATGCTAAGCGCCATAGATGACGATAACCCCGTTGTATATTTTGAAAACAAGCTACTCATGGGTGTGAAATCCGAAGTCAAGAGCATGGAACCCATTCCTCTGGGCAAGGGCAAAATCGTGCGTGAAGGCACAGACCTTTCAATAATTACCTACGGTCGTCAGGTATTTGATGCGATTAAGGCCGCGGATGTTCTTGCGGCTGAGGGAATAAATGCCGAGATTGTTGACCTTCGCAGCCTCTATCCGCTGGATAAAGAGCTTATGGAGAAGTCAATCAGCAAGACGCATAAAGCCATTGTTTTCACTGAGGAAGTAAAGCGCGGAGGCTTCGGCGGGGAACTTAGCGCCATAATCGGCGAAGAGATGTTCGACTATCTCGATGCCCCCGTGGCTCGAATAGGCGCACTCAATACCCCTGTTCCTTTCGCCCCCAATCTGGAACAGTTCTATATGCCCAATGAGCAGGATGTCATCATTGCGGCAAGAAAGATGTTCTGATATATCGGTTTACGGCAAAAATCAAAGGGCTTCCGGAGCTCGCTCCGGAAGCTCTGACATATAGGAGGGATGTCTATGGCTTCTATAGGCATAATTGCCAATCCCGCATCCGGCAAGGATATACGTCGTCTTGTATCCTATGCCACAATAATCGACAACAACGAAAAAGTGAATATCTGTCAGCGCATAGTGCTGGCAGCCCAGGAATTGGGCGTAGAAGAGTTCATCTTCATGCCCGAAACCTTTATGATTGGACCCAAAGTAGAGGACAACCTTGAGCGTGACGGTGTTCTTAAGTCAAAAATAAGCGTTCTCGACTTTGAAATCGATGCCTCCCTGCAGGACAGCATAACCGCCGCCGGCATGCTGGAGAATATGGGTGTCGGCTGTGTTGTGGTTCTCGGCGGAGACGGAACTTCCCGCGCCGCGGCAAAGGCGATAAAACGCACGCCGATATTGCCCGTGTCCACAGGCACCAACAATGTCTATCCTTCGCTCGTGGAGGGAACGGTCATAGGTATGGCGGCAGCAGCCGTGAGCCGTATGCCGTCTCCTTATTTGTGCTGCATACACGACAAGAGGATCGAAGTCTTCGTTAACGGGGAATTTCGTGATATTGCGCTTATAGATGCGGTCGTTTCCGCTGATTTTTTTGCCGGCGCGCGCGCAATATGGGATCCTGCCCGCATAGAACGCATAATTGTTTCGCGCTGCCATCCGGCGACCATAGGCTTTTCGGCAATTCCCGGAGCCTATCGCATCATCAAAGACACAGACCCCTGCGGTATGGCGGTCAAGCTGTGGGGTGGAGGAGAAAGAGTTCTTGCCTCTATTGCGGCGGGTGTGCTGACTGAAGTGGAATTAGGCACCCCTCAAATACTGGAGCTTGGCGAAGCTTATGAGTTTATTGCCGCCGAGCGGTGCATGATTGCGCTTGACGGAGAGAGAGAAGTACCGGTCGCTGCAGGCAGCAAAGTGAAAATAATCGTGACGGAAGACGGTCCGTGGCGGGTGCTGCCGAGAAAAGCGCTCGAGGAAGCTCAGCGGCTGGGAATGTACAGACGCTGAAGACAATACATTTTGCAAAGGAGATATGCAATGGCAAAATTAGTAGTAATGCCCAAGCTCGGTCTTACAATGACCGAGGGTACGCTCAGTGCGTGGAAGAAAAAAGAAGGGGAAGCCGTCAAGGAGGGCGAGCCTCTCTTCGATGTTGAAACCGACAAACTTACCAATACAATAGATGCTCCGGCAAGCGGCATTCTTCGCCGTATAATCTTAGCCGAGGGAGAGACGGCTGCGTGTCTGGAACCCGTCGCTGTCATCGCCGGAGCCAATGAGGATATAAGCGATCTTGTACCCGCGCAAGAAGGCGCTGCGGCGCCTGCGGAAGCGGCAGCGTCGGCAGCGGTCCAAAGCCCCGCAGCAGCCTCACCTTCAGGCGCTCCGGCAGTCCGTGTGATTGCATCGCCTGCGGCTAAAAAGCTCGCCAAAGAACTGGGCATAGATATCGCCCTTGTCAGCGGCACCGGTCCCAAAGGGCGAATCACCGAAGACGATGTAAAAAACTATAAAGCGGCGCCGCCCGCAGCAGCGGAACCGGCGGTAAAGGCCTCTCCGCTTGCGGCTAAAGTTGCGGCGGATATCGGGCTTAAGCTTGAGGACTTGGGCGGTAAAGACCGAATCCTTGCCGAGGACATTCTGAAATATCTTGAAAACTCACGGGAAAAGACGAGTGAGGAAGTGCGTGAGGAAGTCGTTCCGATGAACGGTATGCGCAGGGCGATTGCGAAAAATATGCTCAACTCTCACCTGACTTCTCCCACCGTCACCTTAAATCTGTCTGTGGACATGTCTGAAATGAAACTCTATCGTGAGCAGCTCAAAAAATATGACATAAAGGTCAGCTACACAGACCTGCTTGTCAAGTTTACAGCCAAAGTGCTCACCGAGTTTCCGCTTCTCAACTGTTCCGTTGAAGACAATAAAATAATTTATAAACACTATGTCAATATGGGCGTGGCTGTGGCGCTCGACGACGGACTGGTCGTTCCCAATGTCACGGATGCCGATAAGAAGAGCCTGACGGAAATCTCCGTCGAGATTAAAGAACTGGCAAGTCTTGCTCGCGAGGGCGGACTTTCAATGGATCAGCTCCGCGGCGGAACCTTTACAATCACCAACCTCGGCGCATACGGTATCGAAAGTTTTACGCCGATTATCAATCAGCCCGAGGTGGCAATTTTGGGCGTCACGACCATTGAGGACAAAGCCGTTGTGCGCAATGGCGAAATCGTCATTCGTCCGATGATGACCTTCAGTCTCACTGCCGACCACCGCGTTATCGATGGGGCGGTTGCGGCAAGCTTCCTGCAGAGGCTTAAAAACCTGATGGAAAACCCCGCGCTCATGCTGACCTGACAGGGAGGAATAAATGGGTAAAATAATCGTAATGCCGAAGCTCGGTCTGACCATGACCGAGGGCACCATAGAAGAGTGGAAGAAAAAAGAGGGAGATGCGGTCCAAGAGGGCGAAGTTTTATTCTCCGTTTCCACTGACAAACTGACCAACGATGTCGAAGTCGCTGCGTCCGGCACGCTTCTTAAAATTGCAGTAGGGGCAGGTGAGACGGTCCCCTGTCTCACCCCCATTGCATTCATTGGCGAGCCGGGGGAAACTTTCGATCTCGGCACGGAAAGCGCGCCGACTTCCGCTCCCGAAAAACCGGCATCTGCCGTTCCCGCCGAGAGTGGCAGCGTTCTTGTAATAGGCGGCGGTCCCGGCGGATACACTGCCGCAATAAGAGCGGCGCAGCTCGGCGCGAAGGTCACGCTTATCGAAAAGGCAGAGGTCGGCGGGACCTGTCTCAACCGCGGCTGTATGCCGACAAAGGCGATGCTGCACAGCTCGGAAGTATATGAAACCGCAACGGGCAGCGCCGATATCGGCATTTTATGCCCCGAGGTACATGTCGACTGGGAAAAAGTTCAGGCGTTCCGCGCCTCTATAGTCGAAAAACTCACCTCCGGCGTAAGAGCCCTCATCAGGCTGAATAAAATCACTTTGGTGGAGGGAGAGGCAAAATTCATATGTCCCAAAAAAGTCAGCGTTGGGGACAAGGAATACAGCGCCGACAAGACAATTATTGCCGCAGGCTCATATCCGATTATCCCGGGCATACCCGGAGTAAAAGGGAGTAAAGCCTGTATAGACTCAACGGCTTGCCTCGAGCTGGACCATATCCCCGAAAGTATGTTGGTTATAGGGGGAGGAGTTATCGGTCTCGAACTCGGCACGATATATCGCCGTTACGGAACTAAAGTCGTCGTCGTCGAGATGACTGAGCGTCTGCTTCCCCTGATGGACAAAGAACTCACCGATTTGCTCGAGGCCAAGCTGATAAATGAGGGTATGGATATCCATACAAACTCCCAAGTTGTCTCTGTAAAAGACATCGAAAACGGAGCGGAAGTAAAAGTCAAATGCCCCGATGGCGAAAAGACCTTCGAAGTCGAAAAGGTGCTTATCAGCGTAGGCAGAGGTCCTCTAACCGACAGTCTGAATCTCAATGCGGCAGGTATAAAAACTGAAGGCGGCTTTATCTGTGCAGACGGAAAGCTCGAAACCAATGTCTCAGGCATCTATGCCATAGGCGACTGTACAGGAAAATTAATGCTCGCTCACGCTGCCATGGCTATGGGCGAGATAGCTGCCGAAAACGCACTGGGCGCCGAACGCATTTTCAAACCCGAGCAAAGTCCCAGCTGCGCCTATGTCGGTCCCGAATTTGCCGGCGTAGGTTACACCGAGGAAAAACTGAAGGAACTGGGCATAGACTATAAGGTCGGTCGTTTCCCGACAAGCGGCAACGGAAGAAGCCTTGTTGCCGGATGCACGGACGGGATGATAAAGGTCCTATCAGGAACAAAGTACGGCGAAATTCTGGGTGTTCATATTCTTGCCCCAAGTGCAACGGAGCTTATTGAAGAAGCTGCCCTTGCAATCCGCCTTGAGGCGACGCTCGAGGAATTTACCGACACCATTCACTGCCACCCGACCGTTGCCGAGGCAGTCCGAGAGGCGTGCCTCGCAACTGACGGAAAGGCAATCCATATTCCGAATAAAAAGTGAGGTTAAATTATGCTTAATGCAGCGTTTATTTTTATAGCGCCCGGCGCAGACCCGAAAAAGCACCGCGGCACAGTCGAAACTCCGGGAGTAAGGCTCACCTCAATAGGTGTGAGCAGCTATGAAGAGGGGGCAGATGCCGCTCTCGAGATGGCAAATGAAGGTTGCACCGCCATAGAGCTCTGCGGCGGCTTCGGTATCCGCGGAACCTATCTTGTCGAGCAGACCGTTTCCGGCAAAGCGAGAATCGGCGCAGTTCGCTTCGACCTTCATCCGGGACTAGAGTGCAAAAGCGGAGACGAAATATTTTAATTTTGAGTTTTTAATTCAAAGCATACAAGTAAAAGCGGGCGCAGCAGTATCTAAACTCTGCGCCTGCCGGTTGAGGAGATATTGTGGAACTTTTAGATGTATATGATATAAATAAAAGAAAAACCGGCAAAAAAATTTGCCGCGGAGAAAAGCTGCGCTCTAACGAACGCTTACTGATTACGCACTTGTGTATTTTCAACTTAAAAGGCGAGATGCTTATACAAAAGCGCAGCCTTGAAAAAGACAGATTTCCCAGCTGCTGGGATGTTTCCGCCGGAGGTTTTGTACAAAGCGGAGAGAGTTCCGAGTCCGCCGTAATCCGCGAGGCGAAAGAGGAACTGGGGCTCTGTCTCAAACCTTCGGAACTTAGATTCATGCTGTGCGAGCCCTTTTCTTATGTGTTCGACGATTTCTTTTTTGCCCGAGCTGACCTCGATCCTTCCGCATTGAACATACAGTCTCAGGAACTTTCCGAGGTGAAATACTTTCCCGCCGAGGACATTATGGATATGCTTAGCAAGGGTAAGTTTGTTGACTATGACAAAGACCTGATGAAACGAATTTTTGATTTCGAAGAGGCTTGCCGCTTATAAAAGCGTCCTCTTTTTTTGAGGTGACCTCCAAAAGTCAGACTTTTGCCGCAGCGAGAAATTGCTGCGGTTTTTGTTTTACACTCATAATAAAAGGGTCAGTTAATACAAACGTTAAAATTATATTACTAGGTAATAGTCACTGCTTTATTGAGACTATTTCTCAACTCCTCGACCAAAAGCATTTATAATCCCCTGCGCCGCATTTGTGCGGCCGGTTTGCCGATACAAATCTGTGAGCATGCGGCGGGTATGCTCGTTATAGACATCGGCTGTGAGGGCTTTGGAAAGGAGTGTTTCGGCATCGCCGAAAGAGCCCTCGTCCATGTATATTTTCGTCAGCCTGTGCGCGGCGCTCAGAAACATGGATTTGATGCGTTCCCTCTCCACCATTGTCCAGTCTTCGTATATATCCTGCGGCAGCAGCTCTCCTGCGTACAGATCGACAAGCTGCGTCAAAACAGACCGGACATCTCCGCCGCCGGAGCTGTAAAGCTTATATACATCATAAAGCCGCACAAATTTGTCTGCGTCAATTTCAAGGCAGTCGGAGGAGACAATTTCATACCCGTTCCCGTGGTCGCGTATCAGCGTGGATTTGTCGTCAAGTGCAAGGCCGTAAGCGGACAGTACGCGCCGAAGTTCATACATGGCAACATTCATAGAGGCCATTGCGGCTTTGCCGTCAGTATCCGGCCAGAAAAGCTCTGTTAGGAACTCCTTATGTACAAAGCGGTCCCGATTGAGCAGAAGATATTTTAGAATTCCTTGGATTTTCCGCGTTTTCCACTCGGTGTCCGGAATCTCATTGCAGCCGATTTGAACCCTAAAACCGCCGAGTATGCTGACTCTTATAATCGTCCCGCTTTTTGTCGTGCCGCCGAATTTTGAGGCAAACAGCTTTGCCTCTTTCGAAGTGCAGAGCTTCGCTGCCTTTTGGAGCAGATACCGTTTTGCTTTTTCCCCATAATACCGTTCAATCAGTTCGGCAGCGTAATCCGCGTACATGTCCTTGACTACGCAATAAGCGGCCGTCTCGATCAGCGTGGGGAAAAACAAGTCGTAGAAAGCGACATAGCGATTGGAAGAAGTGATGGTTATGAAGGTTCTCAGATACAGGTCGCCCTTGTCGTGATCATTCAGGTCATAATACAGCTTGGCCAAGTGCATGGCGGTTCCCGCCATAGACTGAAGGGTTTGTTTCCGTCTGCTTGTCTCGAAAGAAGCCAAGAGCAGCGTCTCCGCACGTTCATAATCGCCCGTCTCGCGCAGTATAACCCCGGCAAAGCTCTGGGCGGTTTCCGCAAAGCCTTGGCCGACAGGCGCGTTTACAAGAAAATCACAGGCTTCCAGCACTTCGCTGGGGTTCACCAAGGCGGAGTGCTTTTCTAGCAGCCACAGATTTTTATAAAGCACGCTTCGGCAGATATGAGCATCGTTGCTGTAGTCGCGAAAATGTGCGGCGGACGCATTTATCAGTTCTACGGCTTGGTCAATATCGTGAGCGATATACCTTGCCAAAGCCGCATCCTTTTTACCAAAGCCCAGTGCGTATCCGGAGCCGTATTTCTCGCCGAGACTCAGCAGTTCGTTTCGAACCCAGGCTGACCATGCCCAGTCACCCATGTAGTAGGCAATATTCTGGCAAAACACCAGGCTCAGTATTTTCCACTGGTCATTGTTCCTGACGATGGGCATTGCGAGGTTTTTCTCAATCATCCTTTTCCCCTTAGCAAGATTGCCGAGGCGATAATGGATCATAGTTCGAAAATTATTGATGCCATAGCGCCAGATATCGCTGAGAATATAGCTCTCGAGCTCCTGCGAAAGAACGAGTCCCTCCTGAAAGTTTTCGTCAAAGGCCGCCATTCCAAGTCTGCAGGCCAGCAATGTTCCGCGCACCTCATCGCTTTTAATTTTCTCGTCCAGCTGTCCGAATTCGGATACAAGCTGTCGAATCATAACAACATCGTTGCGCTGTGCGTACGCTGTGAACAAAACGCCCATAACCTGTACCTGCATGTCCGCATTTTCCATTTTCTCAAAAATACGGATTGCGCGGCGCAGGCAGGCGCAGGATTGCTCAAAATCAGTGCTTACAATGACAAAACCGTAATAAAACGAAAGATACGGGTTTTGCACCACGACCGATTCGGGCAGTTCTTCAATGAGCATTTTTAAGTGCTCGCCCATTCCGGCGTCCAGCATGTTCCTCCCGTGAAGGCACAGTAACCGCACGGCGTCTTCCATGCGGTTTGCCGATAAAAGATGCCGGACGGCGCCGCCATAGTTGCCCGAGGCAAGGCAAAGCTTGCAGGCCTTGATATGAAGGTCTTCTACTTCCTCTCTGCAAAAGTGTTCATTCCGAAGACCGAGAAGAAAACTCCGGAACAGGGAATGAAAGCGATAGGTCTCACTGTCGGAAACGGTCTTCTGCAAGAAAAGGTTTGTTTTTTCACAATAACTCACGACTGTTCGCGCCTCCGGCATCTTAAAGACCGTCTCCAGATCCGAGACGGTAAATTCCTCGAGGGTTGCCATGATGGAAATACAGCGTATGGTTTCAGCGGAAAGGCCGCGTAGCACCTCTGCTTTAAAAAAGCGGGCTAGGGTATTTTCACTTCCGAACGGTCTCAAAAGCTCTCCGATCTCCTCCGGTCCGAGCCTGGTCGCCATGCTGCCGATCAGTACGACGCCTGAAATCCAGCCCTCCGTATTTTGATAGATTGCGGATGCCATTTCGGGCGACAGTCTCAGACCGTGCTGCTTCATATATGTCCCGATTTCCGCCTCACTGAAGCTGAGTTCCTTTGCGCTTAGGCAAAGAGCATCTCCCTTAAGCCCCTGTACGCCGTCCAATACACCTGTTTCAGTCCGGGAAATAAGAATGAAGTGCAGATTCGGGGGCATATTGGCAAGAAAATAGCGTACGGTCTGAACAATATGTTCGCTCTCCGACGCATAATGAAAATCATCTAAAACGAAGTATCGTGTTTTTTTAATCCTCTTACCAAACAAAGCCCAAGCATCCTGACAAACAGCGGCATTTAAAAGGTCATAAGTTTGCGAAAGGTCAGATAAACTGCGGAAATATTGTAACGATTCCGGCTCCTGCTTTCTGACTCTTCCGAATAAGGCTTCCAAAAAATGGGCGTAGAAGATGGGCAGCCTGCTGTCTTCTTTGTCCATTCTGTACCAGTGCAGATTTTCTCGGCGGCAGAGAGACGCCAAGATAGCTGTGGTTTTTCCATATCCGGCAGGCGCAACGACAGAGACAACCCGATACTTTTCTATTCCAAGCTCCCGAATCCGATTTGTGATCAGCACGCCTTCCGGCAGCTGAGGCACAATGAATTTGCTCTTTATAATCAGCTTATGCTCCACTGTATGTCACCTCCACTTTGGGAATACTCCCATCTATGGGGAAATACGTAAAATACCTGTTTTAATTATAATATAATCGATAAATTTTAGAAATATTTTATTTTGATGTTCTACAATTATTTTACATAAACAGTGTGCAAAAAAAGAGAAATATGCATGCACAAGAATCCGTCCATGCTGAGGCTCGTTAACTTATCTTTAACAGCTGTTTTGTTCTTATCCTGACTTTAAAATTCTATCCCTACCAAGCTTTATATCTAATATTATTACAATCAACCCAACAACTCACTTTCTAAAGGAGGTAATGAACATGTTTGGAAACAAAAAAATCAGTAAAATCCAAAAGGAAATATGCAACGATCCGCAAAAGGCTATCGAACATGCCCAAAAGAGCTTGAACACCGGTCTTACCGGGTTTGCAAGCAAGGCGTTCTTGGGCAAAGACTTTATGAATAACGTGAACGATATGCTGGCAAAAGGCCAGGATGCCATCGATATGCAAAAATCCGCACAAAACATTGCGCAAACCGGAATTCCGGCAACGGCGGAAGTAATCAGCGTCACGGATACCGGCCAGATGGTGAACTATGATCCGGTCGTGGTGCTGCAGCTCAGCGTAACTCCCGAAACGGAAGCGCCGTTTGAAACATACGCGCAGGTCATCGCCCCGAAAATCGCCATTCCGCGCAAGGGAGACCGAATCAATATCCGCTATAATCCGGCGAACAAGAGCCAGATTGCAATAATCGAATAGACCGCTCGTTTTGCGTCACTGCCCGTAGCCGGCGGAAGATGCCTCACTGTCTCCCGCGGTCGGCAGCTTCATTGATGCAAGCTGCGCTCATTGACATCTTTTTGTTGCATTTTATTGAAGTATAAACGGTTGAGAAAAAACTCAATATTAACGGTTTAAGTCTTCAGCAATTCAGTTAATTTGCCATAGGCAACGAATTTACAGAAAAGTTCTCATGTTTTTCAGAAAGAGAGGATAAAACAATGAAAAAAGAATCAAATGCTTTAAAAACTGTTTTTCTTTTATTGGCGGTATTGTTGCTTTTAACTGTATTCCCCGCTACTGCCTTTGCCGCTTGGCCTCCCATGTCGACAACGTTAATTCCGGTTAATCCTCCGGCAATGACAGCTTCTTTTAAGGTTGACGGTAGCGTAGAGGTCAAGACAAACGACAGCACATATGCGCAGAAAATAACTAATGTTAAGATTAACGGCGAGCCCTTGCCTAACGCCTTTGATGAACTATGCCAAGTTACAACAAGCGGGAGTCTTTATATTGATTCTTATTGCTTTCAGCAGCAAAGAGAATATTCTATAACTATTATAGCAACCGGTTATAGAAATGCCACTGTAACTGTAAGCAACATTCCGGCTAATCCTCCGGTAATGGCAGCTGCTTTTCAGGCTGACGGCAGCGTGGTGGTTATGATAAACGACAACACATATGCGCAGAAAATAACTAATGTTAAGATTAACGGCAAATCCTTACCTTCCGCCTTTGATGAACTTTGCCAAGTTATAAACGGGAATCTTTATATTGATTCTTATTGCTTTCAGCTACAAAAAGAATATTCTATTACTGTTATAGCAAGCGGTTATAGAGATGCCGTTGTAACTGCAAGCAACATTACGGCTACTCCTCCGGCAACCGCGACTCCCGAAACAGGCAGCACACCTTCCGTACCTTCTGAGGCTCCTTCCGCTAATCCCACACAACCCGTCGATAATGCAACTCCAGCTGCAGAGCCTGCACAAGCCGTCGATAATTCAAATCCTGCTGTAGAGCCTGCACAATCCGCCGAAAATTCAGATCCTGCTGTAGAACCTGCACAACAGGAATTGAGAACTGTGCCTTTCTTTATATGGATAATTATAGGCATATTAGCGGGAGGATTAATTACATTGATAGTAATCCTGATTATGAAGAAAGGGAAGGCATGAAACAATAGAAAAAACGGATAAGCCGGTTGAGCCGGTGAGCAGTAAAACAGCATTTGCTTGAACTGTAAAACAAAATTGGACAGAAAGTTAAGCTAAAAGCAATATATTATACAGCAAAACCCCGCAGGCTCAAGCCTGCGGGGCTTTAAATTTTGGTGCGAGAGATGGGAGTCGAACCCACACGCCCTAATCAGACACAGGCACCTCAAGCCTGCCTGTCTACCAATTCCAGCACTCTCGCATTTCTTTGCTGTGGCGTGAGAGATATTATAACAGATACTTAATTCTTGTCAATAATAAAAATCTAATTTTCCGCGATTTCGGCTTCCTTCGTTTCTACGGCAATATTTGAACGGTGGTCTAAGACAATCTGCCTTATAAAATAGTATATGAGTATAATCAGCAGCAGGAGAAGAACAGCCGAGCCTAATGATAGCGGGAGCAGATACCTCTGCATAAGATAGGCATAATACGAAAGCAGGGAGGCAAACTGTGAGAAAAACGGGAAATAAAATAAGTTCCTGAAGCTGAAGCCCAATATCAAAAGCATGACTTCCGAGAGATAGAAATATCTGTCGTGCATGTGCGGCAGCAAAAAGGGGATAACGGTCACCAAAAGGGCGGCTGCCAAAACCTGAGTTTTTGAAGAGAGCTTTTTTCTCAGAGAAGCGCCTGCAAACACAATTGCAAGCGTCAAAAGAAAAGCCAGAGTTATAAACGCCGCCGGAATAATCGGGTTATAGTCCATAAAAGGCACTTTCAGCAGGGCAAAAATCGAAACCGAGTTATAGTTTATGCCGCTTCCGGTGGTGCCCATACTTGTAAAATAATAAATGAGCGCGTCCTTTATCCCCCTACCCGCAAATATAACGGGGAGCATCATGGCGATATAGGCGAGGGGAAAAACGAAAACATATCTAAACTTCATCTTGCCCGAAAATAGAAAGATTCCGAAAACGGGCAGCATGAAAATGGCCTGAAGTTTAAATGAAAAGCCGATTGCCATGCATATCATAGAGGGCAAGAATTTTTCTTTAAGTCCGAAACAAAGCGCCCAAAGCGAGAAAGCGGCGTATATGCCGTCGCACTGGGCCCAGCAGGCGGAATTTAACATGACCGTCGGGAGCAGCATGGCGCTCAAAAAAGAAACAAGCGCGCAATTTTCATCCTCTGTAAGGTGCAGGACGATTTTTAAAACCGCCCAAGCTAAAATAATGTCAAAAAATATGGAGCTCAGCTTAATGAGATAAAGAGGGCCCGCGTCGATATATGAAAAAACTGCCAAAAGATAGGTGTAGGGCGCGTTGTAGTTGCCGAAAAAATCGGCCAGAGCCTTAAGTCCGCCGCTTTTCCTGAAAAACTGCACCCAGGGCAGCAGAAAATTTTGATAATCCAAGGTTTCGTGCCCCATAAATATGAGCCTTGCCGCAAAAGCAAGGCAGAGCGCCAAAAAAGCAAAAAAAACTCTTCTTGTGCCGCTCAAAAAACCCTCTGAAAACAGGATTAACAGAGAGAGCGCGAACAAAAAGAGCATTGAAAGCCGGACAAAAAGGGGCATTTTTAGCCTCCTGATAAATATTAAAATAATTACTTGACATTATAAAAAAAGAAATGATATAATATCCCGCTATGCCCTAAAATAGCGGAACTCTGTCCATCACTTCTCTTGACCTGATTCTAACACAAGTAAAAAGACTAATCAAGAAGAATTTTGGAATAAGAGCAAACCCACCCGTGCGGTTTATGAATACAGCTAAGGAGATGCGTTAATGCCAAGAGACATTTACTGCGGAAAAACAGCGAGAAAGACCTTTGCGAGAACCGGAGAGGTTCAAGAGATGCTGAACCTTTTGGAAATTCAGAAAGAATCCTACAACTGGTTCCTGGAAGAGGGGCTCAGAGAGGTCTTTAGAGATATCGGCACTATAAGCGACTTTTCGGGAACTCTGGAGCTCAAGTTCTTAGACTTCAATATGGATGAGGCCCCGAAATATACGGAGGATGAGTGCAGAGCCAGGGATGCCACATACTCTGCGCCCATTAAAGTTATGGTTCACCTCCTGAATAAGGAGACAGGCGAGATAAAAGAGCAGGAACTCTTCCTGGGCGATTTCCCGCTGATGACAGCGGGTGGCTCGTTTATCATAAACGGAGCCGAAAGAGTTGTCGTCTCGCAGATAGTCCGCTCCCCCGGAGTTTATTTCAGCCAAGATATAGATAAGAAGACCTATAACCCCATCTATGGAAGCACCACGATACCCTATCACGGCGCATGGCTCGAGAGCGAAACGGATGCCAACAACATCGTCTATGTGAGAATAGATAAAAACAGGAAGATACCCATGACTCTCTTCCTTAAGGCCGTGGGCAACTACGATGCGGACATGCCTCACACATGGCTGAGCGCCGCAGACGATATAGCGGCCGGCTGCAACACGGACGAACTTCTGCTCGAGTACTTCGGAAACGACTCCACGATTTCCGATACCATAGTTAAAGACGGCGGACTCGACCGCAACGAGTCTCTTCTGGAGATATACAGAAAGATGCGTCCGTCGGATCCTCCCACTATCGAAAGCGCCGAAAAACTCCTCGAGGACATGTTCTTCGAGAGAAGAAGATACGACCTCTTCAAGGTGGGGCGCTATAAAATAAATAAGAAACTCTCTTTTGTCGACAGAGTCGAGGGCTTCACGCTCACCCGCCCCGTTGCAGACCCGAATACGGGCGAGCTTTTGGCCGAGGATGGAGAGATACTCAACGCAGAACTCACTGAGCGCATCGAAAATGCCGGTGTGGCAGCCCTGTACCTTGCGGTAAGCAATGAAGAAGTCAGGGTTGTCTCCAACGGTATGGTTTCAATCGACGCCTATGTCGAGGATGTTCCCGAAGATGTAGGCGTTGAGGGTAAGGTCAGATATGTCGTCCTCAAAAGACTCATGGAGCAGTACAAGGGCGATGAGCTCAGGGAAAAGATAATCGAGTTTAAAGAACAGCTTGCGCCTATGCACCTCATCTCCGATGATATTTTCGCTTCGGTCAGCTATCTGCTCAACCTGAAATACGGTATAGGCAAAAAGGACGAGATAGACCACCTCGGAAACAGAAGAGTCCGCTCTGTCGGGGAGCTTCTGCAGAATCAGTTCAGAATAGGCTTTGCAAGGATGGAGCGTTTCATAAGAGAGCGCATGACTCTGCAGGACCTCGATGCGGTCACCCCTCAGAGCCTTGTGAACATAAGGCCCGTCACGGCGGCGATAAGAGAATTCTTCGGCTCAAGTCCGCTCTCCCAGTTTATGGATCAGACCAACCCGCTGGCCGAGCTCACACACAAGCGCCGCATATCGGCTCTGGGTCCCGGCGGTCTCAGCCGCGACAGAGCCAACTTCGATGTCCGCGACGTGCACTACACACACTACGGCAGAATGTGTCCCATAGAAACTCCCGAAGGTCCCAACATAGGCCTTATAAGCTACCTGGCCACCTATGCCAAGGTAGATAAGTTCGGTTTTTTGAGCACGCCCTTCAGGAGAGTTCGCCATGAAGACAGCTTTGTAACCGACGAAATTGAATATATGACCGCCGATTACGAAGACAAATACATAGTTGCTCAGGCCACAGAGCCCATCGACGAAAACGGCTGTCTAAAGAACGAGCGTATTATCTGCAGATGGAAAGACGAGATTATCGAAGTCGAGAAACACAGAGTCGACTACATGGACGTTTCCCCGCACATGATGGTCTCGGTAGCCACCGCGATGATACCCTTCCTGGAAAACGACGACGCCAACCGCGCGCTCATGGGCGCCAACATGCAGCGTCAGGCGGTGCCTCTGATTATGACAGAGGCTCCCATAGTGGCAACCGGAATCGAGCACAAGTGCGCGGTCGACTCCGGTGTAACCGTCATTGCCGATGAACCCGGCGTTGTAAAGGGCGTTTCCGCCACGGATATAACCGTTGCCGAAGCCGGCGGAAAAGAGAGACAGTATAAACTCACCAAGTTTGCAAGGTCCAACCAGGGCACCTGCATCAACCAAAAACCCAATGTCGAAATTGGCGAGAAGATAGATAAGGGCGATGTCATAGCGGACGGCCCCTCCACCTATAACGGTGAGATTTCTCTCGGCAAGAACGTTCTTGTCGGCTTCATGACCTGGGAAGGCTACAACTATGAGGACGCCATCCTCATAAACGAGCGTCTCGTCAAAGACGATGTCTTCACATCCATCCATATTGAAGAATATGAGTGCGATGCCAGAGACACAAAGCTCGGACCCGAAGATATAACCCGCGACATACCCGGCGTCGGCGACGATGCCCTCAAATACCTCGACGAAAGAGGAATTATAAGCATAGGCTCCGAGGTCCGCTCGGGCGATATACTCGTCGGCAAGGTAACTCCCAAGGGTGAGACGGACCTCTCGCCCGAAGAGAGGCTTCTGCGCTCAATCTTCGGAGAGAAGGCCAGAGAGGTGAGAGATACCTCGCTCAAGGTGCCTCACGGAGAGAGCGGCATTGTAGTCGATGTAAAGGTGTTTTACAGAAAGAACGGCGACGAGATGGGACCCGGCGTAAATCAGGTTGTCCGAGTCTATGTTGCCAAGAAGCGCAAGATTTCGGTCGGCGACAAGATGGCAGGCCGCCACGGAAACAAGGGTGTTGTTTCACTTGTTCTTCCGCAGGAGGATATGCCCTACATGCCCGACGGCACACCGCTCGACATAGTTCTAAACCCCCTGGGCGTACCCTCCCGAATGAACATAGGTCAGGTGCTCGAGGTCCACTTGGGCTACGCTGCACAGGCTCTCGGCTGGAAAGTTGTCACTCCCGTTTTCAACGGCGCCGATGAGGATGCCATTGCCGAAACCCTAAAACTTGCCGGTCTCAGAGAAGACGGCAAGATAGAGCTTCGCGACGGAAGAACGGGAGAAAAGTTCGACAACGATGTAACTGTCGGCTACATCTACTTCCTAAAGCTCCACCACCTTGTGGACGATAAGATTCACGCCAGATCCACGGGCCCCTATTCGCTAGTTACCCAGCAGCCTCTCGGAGGAAAGGCCCAGTTCGGCGGCCAGCGTTTCGGCGAGATGGAAGTCTGGGCGCTCGAGGCCTACGGCGCCGCCCACACCCTGCAGGAGATACTCACCGTCAAGTCCGACGACGTGAACGGCAGAGTTAAAACATACGAAAGCATAGTAAAGGGCCGGAACATACCGCAGCCCGGAGTTCCCGAGTCCTTCAAGGTTCTGGTTAAAGAGCTCCAGTCGCTCTGTCTCGATGTCCGCATACTGGACGAAGACGGAGAAGAGATTCAGTTCAAAGAAACCGACGGCGATGAGGAAATGGTTTCCAACCTCGAAGCGGAATATGTTACCGAGGACAGGGAGCTGAGCCGGGGCGGATTCTCTTTTAGCGGCGGAATTTATTCCGAGTCCGAGGAGGACGAGTACGAAGAGGAGTTCGACGACGAGGACAATGACGATCAATATTCCGATTCGGAGGTGGAATAATGGAATATACAGCCTTTGAAGCCATTAGGATAGGACTTGCTTCGCCCGATATGGTTCGCCGCTGGTCCTATGGCGAGGTTTTAAAACCCGAAACAATCAACTACCGCACGCTCAAGCCGGAAAAAGAAGGTCTTTTCTGTGAAAGAATTTTCGGGCCTGCTAAGGACTGGGAATGCAGCTGCGGAAAATATAAAAAGATAAGCTACAGGGGTAAAATCTGCGACCGCTGCGGTGTCGAGGTCACCAAATCCAAGGTGCGCCGCACCCGCATGGGTCACATAGAGCTTGCAGCCCCCGTGTCACACATCTGGTATTTCAAGGGGATACCTTCGAGGATGGGTATACTTCTGAACATCTCACCCAAAATTCTCGACAGGGTGCTCTATTACAGCGCATATATAGTTACCGATCCGGGCACCACACCCCTCGAATATTGCCAAGTTCTCGAAGAGGACGAATACAGAGACATGCGCGAGAAGTTTGAGGACGACTTCGATGCCGGCATGGGCGCCGCAGCGGTCAAGCAGCTTCTCATGAACATCGACTGCGACAAGCTCTTCCTCGAGATAAATGAGGAGCTCAAGGACGCAAGAGGTCAGAAAAAAGCCAAGCTTCTAAAGCGTTTGGAAGTTGTCGAGGCCTTCCGCAGCAGCGGCAACAGGCCCGAGTGGATGATAATCGAGTCTCTGCCCGTAATTCCCCCCGAGCTTCGCCCGATGGTGCAGCTCGACGGCGGCCGCTTTGCCACAAGCGACCTAAACGACCTCTACAGAAGAGTAATAAACCGCAATAACAGATTAAAGCACCTGCTCTCGATAAATGCGCCCGAAATCATAGTGAAAAACGAAAAGCGCATGCTTCAGGAATGCGTCGACGCCCTCATCGACAACGGCAGACGCGGCAGAGCCGTAACAGGCGCAAACTCGCGAAATTTAAAGAGTCTTTCCGATATACTCAAGGGCAAGCAGGGCAGGTTCCGTCAAAACCTTCTCGGCAAGCGCGTCGACTACTCCGGCCGTTCGGTTATAGTCGTCGGGCCCGACCTCAAGATATACCAGTGCGGCGTGCCCAAGGAGATGGCGCTCGAGCTATTCAGCCCCTTTATCATAAAAAAGCTGGTCAATGACGGAGCGGCCATCAACATTAAATCCGCAAAAAAGATGATAAGCCGTCAGGAGACAAAGGTTTGGGACGCCCTCGATGTGGTCATCACCGAGCACCCCGTGCTCTTAAACCGCGCGCCCACACTGCACAGACTGGGAATACAGGCATTCGAGCCCATACTCGTGGAGGGCAGAGCTCTCAGGCTTCACCCCTTGGTCTGCACGGCCTATAACGCCGACTTCGACGGCGACCAGATGGCCATTCACGTGCCGCTTTCGGCCGAGGCTCAGGCCGAGGCCAGAATACTGATGCTATCTGCCAACAATCTTCTCCGCCCGCAGGACGGCAAGCCCGTAAACGTGCCCACACAGGACATGATACTGGGCTCCTACTACCTCACGGTAATGCGCATAGGCAAGATGGAAAAGGGCGCGGAGTTTGTTTATGTTGAGGATGCCGGCGACACGGATTTGCCGGTAGGCGAGCTGGTTGACGGAGATCTCTATGTAGAGAAGAGAGACGAGGCCGAGGAAAAGGGTCTCAAAGCCCCCTACTTCAGGCCGCGCTATGCCTATTCCACAGCGGCCGAGGCCATAATGGCCTACAGCGCAGGAGACTTGGGACTGCACGCTCCCATCCTTCTCCGCTCATATAAAATCGTGGGCGAAAAGAGAGAGTACAGACTCATAACAACAACCGTGGGCAGAATCATCTTCAACGAGCCGATTCCCCAGGACCTCGGCTTTGTAGACAGGACAGACCCCGAGCAGGCCTTTGACCTGGAGATAAACTTCAGAGTCGATAAGAAAAAGCTCGGAAAGATAATCGACAGGTGCATCAAAAAGCACGGGTTTACGATTTCCGCCGAAGTGCTCGACAACATAAAGGACCTTGGTTTCCACTACAGCACCAAGGGCGCCATCACCATTTCGATAGCGGACATGACAGTCCCCGATGCGAAGAGGACACTCATCGAGGAGACCGAGCGAAAGGTCATCGATATTGAGAATATCTATAAAAAGGGACTCATGACTGACGACGAGCGCTATCGTTCCGTCATTCACGAGTGGGAAAAAACCACAAAAGAAGTCACGGGCGCTCTGGAAAACTGCCTCGAGAAGCACAACCCCATCTATATGATGGCCGATTCCGGGGCCAGAGGCTCGATGAATCAGATAAGACAGCTTGCCGGTATGCGCGGCCTTATGGCCAATACTGCGGGTAAGACAATCGAGATACCGGTCAAGTCAAACTTCCGCGAAGGACTTACGGTTCTCGAATACTTCACATCCAGCCGTGGCGCAAGAAAAGGTCTTGCCGATACGGCTCTCAGAACTGCCGACTCGGGCTACCTCACCAGAAGGCTCGTCGATGTGTCTCAGGATGTCATCATACGCGAGCACGATTGCGGTACAAAAGAGGGCGTCATTGCTTCAGCAGTTTATGAAATGGGCAGCGAGGTTCAGTCCTTCGGAACCGGCATAGAGGGCAGATATCCGGCCAAGCCTGTCACCGACCCGAAGACGGGAGAGCTCCTTTTTGGAGAGGAGCATCTGTTCGAGTTCGAGGATGCCGAAGTACTGGAGGCCCACGATATACACTCTGTCTTGGTGCGCTCCGTCACCTGCTGCGATGCCGAATACGGCGTCTGCGCCAGATGCTACGGCGTAAACCTGGCCTCGGGCAAACCGGTAAATCCGGGTGAGGCTGTCGGCGTAATAGCCGCCCAGTCTATAGGCGAGCCGGGCACACAGCTTACGATGAGAACCTTCCACACCGGCGGTGTCGCAGGCGGCGACATTACACAGGGTCTTCCCAGAGTCGAGGAGCTCTTCGAGGCCAGGAAACCCAAGAAGGTAGCCACTCTCAGCGAAATCTCCGGCAACGTATACATGGAAGAGGCAAAGAGAAATCAGATGATCTCCATCAGTGTTCAGGACGAAGAAGGAGGCGAAACAAAGGTTTACACAGTGCCCCATTCCGCCGGCATACTGGTTAAGAACGGGCAGCATGTCGACAAGGGAGAAGAGCTCACATCCGGCGCTCTCAATCCTCAGGACATACTCAGAATCCGCGGTGTCGACGACGACGAATTCGGCAGGCCCGGAGTTCGCAACTATCTCCTGCACGAGGTGCAGAAGGTCTATCGCCAGCAGGGTGTCGAGATCAACGACAAGCACATAGAAATTGTCGTCAGGCAGATGCTCAAGAAAGTCAGAGTCGAAGATCCGGGTGCAACCGGCCTTCTCACAGGTTCCACGGTAGATATGACTGCCGTAAGAAGGGCCAACGAGAAAGTAAGGCAGAGAAATGCCCACGGCGAGTGCGACGAAATGGGCGAGCCTTTGAAGGAGGCCGGCTACACTCAGCTTCTAATGGGTATCACAAAGGCATCGTTGGCAACGGAATCCTTCCTTTCGGCCGCCTCCTTCCAAGAGACGACAAAGGTTCTCACCGATGCCGCAATCAAGGGCAAGGTGGATAAATTGGTTGGCCTCAAGGAGAACGTCATCATAGGGAAGCTTATCCCCGCGGGAACAGGTCTCGGCCTCTATCAGAAATTCGAGGCCGAAACAGACGAGAGTATCGGGTCCGAATCGGATGAATATGTCGATCTTTCGGTATTGGTAAGCCGCACGAATGTGATTTAACTCATAAAAATCAAGGGAGGCAGGAGCAAGATACGGCGCCTGCCTCCTGCACAGTCCGAAAACCGAGCTGAATATGAAGTAAAAGCTTGCAAATCTGCGGAATATGTGCTACAATTAACAAGGTAAGCATAAGAATGATAGGAGTGGGCGCCGCCCACTCCTTTCTTTGAGAAAAGAAGGGGACTTAAGGGGACTCAAATGAGCAAACTTACAGAAAGAATAAGCGAGCTGGCTCGGCCTCTTGCCGAGAAAATGGGATATGAGCTCTGGGATGTGGAATTCCAAAAAGAGGGAGGAAAGTCCTTCCTCAGAATCTACCTTGATAAAGAAGGCGGCATAGGCATTTCAGACTGCGAGCATTTCTCAAGGGCTTTCGACCCCATCTTGGATAAGGAGGATCCGATAGCCGAGTCATATATCTTCGAGGTCAGCTCGGCCGGAGCTGAAAGAGAGCTCAAAAGAGACAGCGATTTTCAGAGTTTTCTGGGTCACACCGTCGAAGTACGTCTCTTTAAGAATCTCGACGGAAGCAAGTCTCACATAGGAAAGCTCATAAGCCACGGTGACGGCAAGCTTGTTATCGAAGCTAACGGCAGTGAGAAGAGCATAGATAAGAAAGAAATATCGCAGGTCAGGCTGCGTATAAGCATATGAGAAAAGGAAGTAGAAATGAACGCAGATTTTTTTGCCGCAATTGAAGAGCTCGAAAAAGAGAAGGGAATACCTTCAAACTATATTTTCGAGAAAATAGAGCAGGCGCTCTTGGCAGCCTTCCGCAAGGACAACCCGCGCTTCGGTGACAATGTGAGGGTAAATATAGACCCCGTGAAGAAGCGTGTGGAAATGAATGTAATCAAGCAGGTTGTCGAAGAGGTCGAAAGCGAGACCACCGAAATAAGCCTGGAAAATGCGAAAAAGATAAGAAAGCGCATAAAGCTGGGAGACGAAATCGCCATTCCCGTCGAGGTCAAAAAATTCGGCAGAATAGCGGCTCAAACAGCCAAGCAGGTAATAATTCAAGGCATCAGAGAAGCCGAGCGCGGAATTATATATGAAGAGTTCAATTCCAAAGAGGGAGAGATTCTCTCCGCTGTGGTCAGCCGTGTGGAGCCGAGAACAGGCGCAGTATTTGTGAGACTCAGCTCAAACAACGAGTTCACCGAGACCATGCTCCCCCCTGCCGAGCGCATCAAAGATGAGATTTTGCGCGAGGGCGACAGGATAAAGGTCTATGTCGTCGAGGTCAAAAAGCTTTCAAAGGGCCCGCAAGTGATGATAAGCCGCACGCATCCGAATCTTGTAAAGCGCCTTTTCGAGGTGGAAGTTCCCGAGATTTTCGACGGAGAGGTAGAAATAAAGTCCATCGCCCGCGAGGCGGGAAGCCGCACCAAGATGGCAGTTCACACGAACGACCCCGATCTCGATCCGATAGGCGCCTGTGTAGGCCCCAGAGGCGGCAGAGTATCGGCAGTCGTGGACGAGCTCTACGGCGAGAAGATAGACATTATAAAATACAGCGAGGATCCGGCGGAATATGTGGCCTCGGCTCTTGCGCCCTCCGAGGTTGTCAGCGTAACTTTAGCCGAGGACGGCAGCAAGGCCTGCCAGGTGGTAGTGCCCGCCTCACAGCTCTCTCTTGCAATAGGCAAGGAGGGCCAGAACGCAAGATTGGCGGCGAAGCTTACGGGCTACAAGATAGACATTAGACCCGATGAGAACCTTTGAGATAAGGAGTCGAGATGGCTAAGAGGCAAGTCCTGCGTCAATGTCTGGGCTGCAGAGAAATGAAGCCCAAAAAAGAGCTCATGAGGGTGGTAAGAAGCCCAGAGGGCGAGGTGAGCCTCGACCTTAAGGGTAAAAAGCCCGGCAGAGGAGCCTATGTCTGTCCGAATAAGGACTGTCTGTCCAAGGCATTAAAGAGCCGCGCAATCGAGCGTGCGCTTGAGGTGAAGATAGAAGAGAATCTTTTGGACGAGCTCAAGGAGCAGGCGGAGGAAGATGAAGACGAATAGGCTGCTGTCGATTTTAGGCCTTTGCAAAAAGGCCGGCAGACTCAAGTACGGCTTCGATTCGGTGAAAGAAGCGCTAAGAAAAAAAGAAGCAAATCTTCTTGTTTTTGCATCGGATACCAGTGAAAAAACAAAAGGCCGAATCGAAAGACTTGCAGCCGAGCAGAATATCAGGACAATTTGCGCTCCGTTTTCCATGTCGGAGCTGGCTCACGCCCTAGGACTGGGAAAAAACACGGCGATAGCCGCAATTTGCGACAAAGGGCTTGCAGAGCTCTTTTTAAGAAGGATAGAAGAAAGTTAAACTTTGCCCCTTGCTGGGCGGGAAGATAAAGAAAACAGACAAACCGGACTTAACGGGGAGGAATATTATGCTTCGAATTAAATACAGGGTACATGAAGTGGCAAAGGATTTCGGAACAACATCAAAGAAGATTTCCGAGATTCTGGAAAACTACGCCGAAAAACCCAAAAACCATATGAAGGTTTTGGAGGATGAAGAACTCTCCATTGTCTTTGAGTATCTTATAGATAAGCAAGGGAGAAGGACGGAGGAAGAGCTGTACTTGCCCTTTAAAAAGCCCGATGAGAAGCCCGCTAAGGAAAAGAAGACGGCGGCAGGGAAGACCGAGACTAAGAAGGCAGATACTGCCGCGGCGAGCGAAAGAAAAGAGCCCGCCAAGGGCCAGCCGCGCGCCAAAATTGTCAGAAAGGCTGAGGATATAAAACCCGCAGCAGCAAAGCCGCAGAGACAAAGCGCCCCTCCTGCGCGCCGCACACCCGAGCGCCGCGTAGTCGATATGCGGCAGGCCGACTACAATCCCCAAAAGTATGATGAGAAGTACGACAGGCTGGCAGGTAAAGGCGGAGAAGGCGGAAGAAAATCCCGCAGGAGACAGAAAAGCAGTCTCAAAAATCAGATGATGAGCGAGGCTCAAAAGAGACTCGCAGAGCAGAACAAAAAGCAGAGAAAACAGCTCGAGCTTGCCAAACAGCAGCAGCTCACTGTAATGATACCCGATTACATCAATGTCGGAGAGCTCGCTTCACGCATGAAGAAAACGGGAGCCGAGGTAGTGCGCACACTTGTAAAAGGCGGCGTCATGGCTTCGCTTTCAGACATGATAGACTTCGATACGGCAGAATTCGTGGCCAATGAGCTCGGCTGCCTCGTAGAAAAAGAGGTAATAGTTAGCAAAGAAGAAATTCTCATCGACCAGACGGACGACGAAGAAAAGGACTTGAGGCCCAGAGCGCCGGTCGTTGTTGTCATGGGACATGTCGACCACGGCAAGACAAGCCTTCTCGATAGAATAAGAAAGGCCAATGTTGCGGCCGGCGAGGCCGGCGGCATCACTCAGCATATAGGCGCCTACACGGTCAGAATTGAAGATAAAAAGATTACCTTCCTCGATACCCCGGGGCACGAGGCTTTTACTTCGATGAGAGCCAGGGGTGCGGGAATAACGGACATAGCGATTTTGGTGGTTGCCGCAAACGACGGCGTCAAGCCCCAGACAATAGAATCCATAAACCACGCCAAGGCGGCCAAAATTCCGATAGTAGTTGCGGTAAATAAGATAGATATCCCGGGCACAAACCCCGACAGAGTTAAGCAGCAGCTCGCCGAGCGCGGCTTGGTCAGTGAGGAGTGGGGCGGAGATACGATAATCTGCAACATTTCGGCCAAGACAGGTGAGGGCATAGATGAGCTCCTGCAAAACCTCGCTCTCGTCGCCGAGATGGAGGATCTCAAGGCAAATCCCGACAGACTTGCCAGCGGTGTTGTCATAGAGGGCAAGCTCGATAGAGGCAGAGGCCCGCTCACTACAGTGCTCGTACAAAACGGCACCCTGAATCACGGAGATGTCATCATTGCGGGCACCACCGTCGGTAAAATAAGAACAATGACCAACGATAAGGGCAGGAGCGTAAAGAGCGCAGGGCCCTCAATACCCGTTGAAATTTCGGGTCTCAGCGATGTTCCCGAAGCGGGCGACAGCTTCTATGTTGTCGAAGACGAGCGTCTGGCCAGGGAGCTTGTCGAAGAGAGAAAGCAGGAGGAGCGCGACAAGGCGGCGGCCTCAAGCGGAAGGATAACGCTGGACAATCTCTTTGCCCACATCAAGGGCGGCGAGATGAAAGAGCTTGCCATCATCGTCAAAGCCGATGTTCAGGGCTCTGTCGAGGCGGTCACAAACTCTTTGGAGAAACTCTCCAACGAAGAGGTCAAGGTAAAGGTGGTTCACGGCGGAGTGGGCGCAATCTCCGAGTCGGATGTAATGCTCGCTTCAGCAACAGATGCTATCATAGTCGGCTTTAATGTAAGACCGAACAAGCTTGCCAAGGATCGGGCAGAGCGCGAGGATGTTGAAATCCGCACCTACAGAGTCATTTACGACTGCATAAACGAGATAGAAGCGGCCATGAAGGGCATGCTTGACCCGACCTTTAAAGAGGTCATCGACGGACATCTCGAGGTCCGAAAGATATACAAGGTCTCAAGACTCGGCACAATCTGCGGTTGCTATGTGCAGGACGGCAAAATCACAAGAAACAGCAATGTCAGAATCTTGAGAGACGATATAGTCATACACGAAGGAGAACTCGCCTCGCTCAAGCGCTTCAAGGACGACGTAAGGGAAGTGCTTGCGGGCTACGAATGCGGACTTCAGGTGGAAAAATACAACGATATTCACGAGGGAGATATCATAGAAGTGTTTTCCATGAAGCAGATAAAGGAGTAAAGCTTGCCCAGAGGAAAAAGACTCGAACGCATTAACGACGAGATACAAATCATACTTTCGGAGCTCCTCCGAAAAGTCAAGGACCCGAGGATTACCGAGCATGATCTTCTCAGTGTGAGCAAGGTCAGTGTCACGGGCGACCTCCGCTATGCCAAGGTGATGGTTTCAACCATGAAAAACGATAAGGAAGAAAGCCTGCTCAAAGGGCTGCAGTCCGGTTCATCTTGGCTCCGTCGCGAGCTTGGAGCCTCGCTCGACCTTCGCTACACTCCCGAGCTTATTTTTGAAATAGACCGCTCTCTGGAGTACGGCGCTCACATACAGAGCCTCTTAAACAAATTGGATATAAAGCAAGACGAAGATGAAGAGGCCGAGAATGAGTAAGAGACTCAGCCTAAAAGAGACCGCCGAATTTATAAAAGAGCGGGACAACTTTTTAATACTCAGCCACGAGCACCCGGATGGCGATACTCTGTGCAGCGGAGCGGCGCTCTGCTCTGCTCTTCGCCGAACAGGTAAGCGGGCCTGCTGTCATAATAATCCCGAGATAAGCGAAAGATACTTAAGCTATGTCGAGAATTATCTCGGCGAGCCCGAAGAAGGCGATATTTGCTACATCTCGGTCGATGTAGCCGACCAAAAAATGCTTCCCTATCACAGGGATATTGACATTGATCTCGTCATAGACCACCACGGCTCAAACACGGGATATGGCAAAAGGCTTTTGCTCAATGCCGAAAATGCCGCCTGCGGAGAGCTTGTATACAGGCTTATTCTTGAGCTGGGCTGCTCTCTTACCGAGGAGGAGGCAAACCTTCTCTATATCGCGGTAACAACCGACACGGGCTGCTTCAGATATACGAATACAAACGCATCCTGCCTGAGCACTGCGGCGGAGCTCGTAGTTGCGGGCGCCGACCAGAAGGGCATAAATGTCAAGTTTTTCAGATCCAACAGCAGGGCAAGAATAGCCATTTATGCTCGTATGTACTCCGAGATAGGCTATCATTTGGACGGAAGGGTGACAAGCTCGATTCTGACGGCGGAGCTCATATCCTCTGTGGGAGCCACGGAGGATGATCTGGAAGACATAGCCCATATCCCGGGCTCGGTGGATATCGCGGAAGTTGCGATATTCGTACGGGAGCTTTCCGGCGGCAGAATGAAGGTTTCACTCAGAGCCAGGCCGGGCTTTGATGTGTCGCGTCTTGCAAGGCTCTATGGCGGCGGAGGCCACCCCGGAGCGGCGGGCTTCAAATCAGATTTGGCGCCGGAAAAAATAATAGATATGCTCGTGAGCGAGATAGAAAGAATATGGAAGCAATAAGCGGAATCCTGCTTATAGACAAGCCCTTGGGTTTTACAAGCCATGACATTGTGGCCAAGCTCAGGGGCATATTAAAAGAAAGAAAGATAGGCCATGCCGGAACACTGGACCCTATGGCGAGCGGACTTCTGCTCTGCCTGATAAGAAGGGGAACAAGAGCCTCGCAGTTTGCCGAAAAAGAGGAGAAGAGCTATGTCTTCTCCATTCGCTTTGGTTTGGAAACCGACAGTTATGACTTGGCGGGCAAAACTATAAAAGAAGAAAAAGTCTCGCTAAGCGAGAGCGAGGTTAAAAAGGCGATAGATGGCTTCTTGGGCGAGAGCGAGCAGACTCCTCCGATTTTCTCGGCAATAAAAGTAGAAGGCAAACCGCTCTATAAATACGCAAGAGCAGGTCTTAATGTCGAAGTTAAACCCCGAAAAATCTTTATAAATAAGATAGAGCTGCTCGGAAAAGAAGATGAAGACTATAAAATCCGAGTTTCCTGCTCCAAGGGCAGCTATATAAGGTCTTTGGCCATGGATATAGGCAGAAGCCTGGGCACCGTTGCCGCAGTGACAAAGCTCAGGCGCGAGAGTATCGGAAAATTTAGCGTCAAGGACGCCATAGATATAAACGAGGCCTCTAAGATTGGCAGAGAGGCCCTCCTAAAAAGAATTCTGCCTGTGGATACGCTCTTTTCCGAATATCCCGAAGTCATACTGAACCCCGAAGAAACAAGAAAGGTTAAAAACGGAAACGAGATTAAAAAAGAGCTTCCCGAGGGACAATGCAGAATT
Organism: Candidatus Scatomorpha sp.; assembly: GCA_040765295.1. GTDB lineage: Bacteria > Bacillota > Clostridia > Oscillospirales > Oscillospiraceae > Scatomorpha. The sequence goes on from JAXGSB010000001.1 coordinate 453,469, forward strand.
TACTCTGAGGAAAAAGAGTTTTTGGCTTTCAGCGAGTTTAAAGATGGAAGCTTAAAGATAATAAAAAGTTTTTACGAGGTGTAGAATGGAAAAAAAGGCGAGAGTTGCGGCACTGGGAGTTTTCGACGGCGCGCACATAGGACATGCCGAGCTTTTCAGGAAAACTAAAGAGATTGCCGAGAGTAAAGGCTTGCGCTCCACAGTTCTCAGCTTCGATCTCCATCCGGATCTGCTGGTAAAAAAAGAGCAGGTGGAACTCATCTGCGATCTCGAAGGCAGAACAGAGCTCATAAAAAAGCGCTTTATGATAGAGAGTGTCATCTATCTCCACTTTTCCGAAACCATGATGAGGATGAAATGGCAGCAGTTTATAGACGATATAAGAGAGCAGCTGAATGTAACACAGTTCGTTGTGGGAGAAGATTTTGTTTTCGGCCATAGAGGGGAGGGCAGCGCCGAAAAGTTGAAGGCATACGCCGCGGAGAAGGGTTTTGACTGTGATATAATTCCCGAGGTCATGTACGAGGGCGCGCCGGTCAGCTCAAGCCGAATCAGAGAGCATATAAAAAAGGGAGAGATAGAAAAGGCAAATCTCCTGCTTGGCTACCCCCACAGCCTCACGGGAAGCGTCATATACGGGCTTAGGTTGGGAAGGAAAATGGGAATTCCCACAATCAACATGGTAATGCCCTCGCAAGTGGTTGTGCCGCGCCACGGCGTATATGCCACAAGGGCATATACCGACGAGCACACTTCCTATATGGCTGTAACCAATGTGGGCGTCAAGCCGACAGTCTCCGAGGGAAACTCCGTCAGTATTGAAACGCACCTAATCAACTTTTCCGGAGATTTGTATGATAAGAGGGTCAAAATAGAATTTTATAAGTTTATAAGGCCCGAGCAGCGGTTTGCAGATCTAAATGAGCTCACCGAGCGCATAAAGCAAGATACCAAAGATGCCGAAGAATACTTAAAGAACATAAAATAGCTTATAAAAATAAAAAACCATGTAGGCGTTGCAAAAAAAGTTTGCAACGCCTACATTTGATAAACAAGTAAAAATTAATGTGTGTAAGTGCAAAAGAACAAAAATCAGGCGCTTCGAAGCGATTTTATAAGCGAAATTAAATTCGGCTTCGTCCCGTAAAGAAGCACGCCGACACGGTAAATTTTCGAAGAAAGGACGCCCACGCCAATTGTAGACACAATCAATATTGCGATAGAGATTATAATCTTAATCGGCGCAACCGTGCTCATTGCAAGGCGGGTAAACATTGCCATAGGCGAAGTAAACGGAATATATGAACATATTTTCATGACGATATTGTCGACATCTCCGCTGCTCATAGAGAACATTACCACCATAAATGCAATAACAAAGAGCATCGTAATCGGCATTACAGAGACGTTGACGTCTTCCATTCTGGATACTGTGGAGCCCACCGCGCCATACATAAATGCATAAATGAAGAAGCCCAAGACAAAAAACAGCAGCATATAGAGGAGCAAGTCCACAGGCATATCAAATATCGATTTAACAATGGCATTGTCGCCCCAATAGGATGTGTTCATCTTATAAAACAAGAGCGCAGAGCCGAAAATAGCAGTCAGCTGAAGAAGTCCGGCAATGCAGGAAGCTATCACCTTGCCGAACATCATTGCCACCGGCTTGGCGCTCGTGATGAGCAGCTCCATTGCCCTGGAGCTTTTCTCGGTGGCAACATTAGTCGCAACCATCTGTCCGTAAAGCAAAATGACCATATACAATGCAAAAATCATAATGTAGGTATAGAAGAAGTTTTGCATCTGATCTTTACCGAGTTTCTCAGTGTTCCCCTCTATATTTGCCGTAAGAATAGCGCTTGCTTCATCCTGTGAAAGCCCGAACTCCATCATTGCAATCATGCGGTTAATACTTGAAAGCACCTCATTTGCGATAGAGCTGTTCATATCATACATGGAAAGATTGTTCACATAGTAGGTATACGAGGTCAGGCTGTTCATCACAAAGGCGCATTCTGCCTTGCCATCCGTAATTTGCTGCTTAAGATCTTCGATATCGCTGCCTGCTTTTTTAACATTATAGTCTGCAAACGCGGCAGAAAAAGCTTTTTCCGCCAAGTCAGAGGTTTCTTCATTGTTGCTTACAATAAGCATTATAGGCAGCTCGTCGCTTGAAGCTTTATCTCCGCTGTCAAACAGTTCAACAATACGGGGAAAAAACATTACCAGAGCAATGGCTGCAACAAGAAAAAGCGTTACTCCCACAAAGGCTTTGCTTGCAAAATAGTTTTTAATCTCATATTTAAAAATTTTTCCGAATTGTTTCATTAAAAATCACCCCTTATATCCGGTCTCCGGCGTATTCAACGAATACATCATTGAGCGACGGTTCATATACTTTGATTTCATCAATATCATAGCTTTCAACCAAATTTTTCATAAGAGCTTTCTTATCTTCGGGATTGGAAAGCGAGATAATTAAGTCTCCATCTTCCTCGAATTCGGATACTTCCTTGTATTCGTCTGCGATTTTATCATTTTGCAAAGAGCGAACAACAATACGATTGCGCGGATAATTGCGTTTAATATCGTTCAAATCTCCGTCAAGAACAATATTGCCGTCATTAATAATGGCAATGCTGTCGCAAAACTCCTCGATATAATTCATTTGATGGCTCGAGAAAATGACAATTCTCCCTTTTGCAATTGTCTCTTTAACAACGTCTTTAAGAAGCATCGCATTCACCGGGTCCAAGCCCGAAAAAGGCTCATCAAGCACCACTATTTCCGGGTTGTGCGCCAGCGCCGTAATCATCTGAATTTTCTGCTGATTACCTTTCGATAAGGTGTCAAGTTTTTTGTTTCGATATTCAGTCATATCGAGCCTGGAAAGCCAATAATCAATCGAGGAAACCGCGTCGCTCCGGCTCATGCCCTTTAATTCGGCAAAATAAACAAGCTGATCGATTATTTTCTTTTTTTGATAAAGACCTCTTTCTTCCGGAAGGTATCCAAACTGCACATGCTTGTAGTCGATGGGCTTTCCGTCAATAAATATGCTTCCGCTGTCCGCAGGAAAAACATCCATCAAAATACGGATTGTTGTCGTCTTACCTGCGCCGTTTCTGCCGAGCAGACCGAATGCTTTTCCGCCCTCGGCAGAAAGACTTATATTCTTTAGAACTTTCTTTTCACCAAAAGATTTTTCGATGTTCCTAAGTTCAAGCAGCATTGCCTATTCCTCCATAAAATCACTTTAAATAAACCGTATAGATTATATAATTTGCATATCCATAGAGCAGTGAATATATTTCAATCAGACTAAAAGTAAATCGTAAATATTCGCAGAATTATTATACAACAGATGTGTAACAATTATATCGGTATTTGTGTAAATAATGAGTAAAAAGAAACGTCGGCAGAATCATTCTGCCGACTTAGATGGTCAAATGAATATTATGTATCAATTAAATATCCCGCAATTCAATAATTCGGACTTCCCGCAAAAGCCGAAAGAAGACAAGCTCCTTACAGAGCGTCTTCCTTCGGACAGATTTTTACATTGAGCTTTTTTCAGCTTATCCTGAAACAGAATGTCTTTTCGTTCCTGTGGCCGATTATGGCATACTTACCATACACCGCGGGCGAGGCTTCCGTGTGGCCGTTTATGTCGTACTTGTCCAAGACAGAGCCCGTTCTCGCGTCTAAAAGATAGGTCATGCCGAAGAAGGTCGGATATATGATATAGCCGTCGCCGTTCCGGTCATAAATCATGGTTGGAGACGACCAGGAATATGCCTTGGTTTCAAACTCCCAAACAACATCACCCGTCTTTTTGTCAAGAGCCGCAAGCACACCGCTTCCGGCCTTGGGAGTTCTTGCGACGGGGAAGAAAACCAGATCCGAAACATTGTGCCGGCCCGAGGCAACGCTGCCCTGAACGCCGCCCGAAACAGCGGACTCCGTATAGCAGGCATAGTCCTTTCTCCACACAACTTCGCCGGTCGTGGCGTCGATTTTAAATAGGGGGACATCGCACTTGGAGTTCATGGGAGCGCGCCATCCGCCGTGGAAAGAGGTGCTTATATATAGATAGGGTTTGCCGTCCTCAATTTCCAAAACAGGCGTGCAGTTTGAGTCGTCAAGTATATCCTGAACCCAGTTGACCTGCAGGGTGTTGAGGTCCAAGCAGATTAGCATGCCGCCGTTATCCGAGATTATGAGCTGACCCTCCCATATAACCGGCGAGGCCTCAAAGCCCAACCAGAACGAGGCAAGGCTCATGCGGTGGGTGTTGTATTTCCATTTTACGGTTCTTCCGGGAGCTACACTCACCTTGCCGGTTTCTTTATCAAATGCGGCGTTAAGCTTAATTATATATATAAGCCCGTTTTCGCCGGGATATATAAGTCTGTCTGTCTTGCCGTCGACGAGGGGGGCCGAGTCAAACATGGGCCAAGGTCTTATGGCAAAGGGGTCGTCAGTGCCGAAGCTGTGGAGAATCGAGCCGTCAACAAGACTGATAATAAACACTCTCGAGGTGCCCTTCGAGCTGTGATAGCCCGAGCCTATATAGAGCAGCGGATATCCCCTCGGGTCCAATGTGCCGGTGCCCTTGAAAGGGAAGCCCACATCGATGTCGGCTCGTGTTTTTTTCCCGCTTTCAAGCTCGCAAAACTGTATTTTGCCGCCCATAGTGGGTGATATAACTTCAATAAGAACATCTTTTTCCTTTGCCCAGCCCTCCATATTCATAAGGGCTCTGGTCTCCTTCGGCCACTCGACAATGAGAGGCTGGCCGGTCCAGCCTATGCCGGACCATACATTTCCGTCGGGAGATACGAGAGATGTGGTGTTCAAGGTCCAGGCGAGATTCAGCTTCTTTTCATTAATCTCGGCTGTGCCGTAGTTTCCTCCGTCCCTGAAGTTGTTTCCTCTAAAGGTAGTAATGCCCTTCAGGCTCGAGTACTCTTCGGGGAGGGGAAAGTCAATCGGCTCGGGCTCTGCATATTCGCCTACGGCCACCTCAACTCCGTCGACACTTATGCCGGTAAGCTTTAAAAGTCTGGCGGGATCTGTCGTCTCCGTTGCGTACGGTTTAAAGAGAGGCCCTTCCGGAGTGGGTTCGGGCGTCGGTTCGGGGGTGGCGGTAGGCTCAAGTTCTTCGGGCGGTTTGATTTCCTCTAAAGAAGCTGTGGAGCTCTCCGCCGGGATCGAGACTTTCTGAACAGCTGCAGAGCTTTTAAAAACCAAAATCGCCAGGGCAAGGATAAGGACAGCAAAAAAAACCGACTGTATTATCAGGGGCTTTGACAGCGAGATTTTCTTTTTATTATCTTTTTGTTCCGACATCATCTTCACCTTGTTTTGTCTTCTCGATTCTATTCCTTAAAATGTATGTGGTTGTTTATGTGGTCAATGCAAAAACAGTGTATGCCCTCGCACTTAGAGCAGTATCTAAACTCAAGATCCGGATAATCCACGTCTGTTTTTCCGCAGACCTCACACATTTTACCATAGTTTTTCTTAGCCTGCTTTTTTCTAAACTTCTGTGCCTCTTTTTTGAAGTCCACAGTTTTTCGAGGCTTCTTTCTCAAATACGGAGCGAGAGCTCTGTGGAGCTCGTCATAGCAGAAAATCAGATAATTCAGCATGGCAACGAGGGGGAGAAGACTTATAAACCAATATCCGGCGACGATGCCTTGTAATATCGAAAGCAGGAAAAACGCCGCATTTATAAGTGCAATCCATTTTATCTTTACCGGTATGAAAAAGAAGAGCAGAAGCTGCATGTCCGGAAAGAGCGTGGCGAAGGCAAAAAAGAGCGAGAGGTTTATGTAGTCTGCCGTGAATAAAATGCCGCCGGTTCTTGCGGCAGCTTCGGCGCCGCCCGCTAAAAAGTAAACTATGATACCATATATTACGGTAAGCAGCATACCGCTGAGATAGTAGAGAGTGAAGCGCGCCTGACCCCACTCCCGCTCGAGGCTGGTACCTATCCAGTAGTAAAGATAAAGGAAAAGAAGCAGCCAAAGGCCGTTCTGATTCGAGACAAAAATAAAGGTAAAAAGTCTCCAAACCTCTCCCCTGAAAAGATGATAGGGAGAGAAAAGAAGCAGACTATATAAGGTGTTTGTACTGTCCATTGAAGCAAGAAGCCGCACGATAAGGTTCCCCGCAACAATATACAGCATCATGTTTGGGATGCCGAAGTTGGGATGCCTATAGCAAAAGAGGTCAATTTTCTTCGTGAGCCTGTTCATGCTGTCCTCCGAATGTTCCGCAAAACTTAAATATCAACACAAAGTATAGCACAGTTTTTCAGGAAATACAGTATTTTTACTCTTTAAGTTTACACTGCGCTGTGATATATTATTCGGGATTGTAATAAGATTGCGGAAGGAAACATGTTTGAAGAACAGAGAGACAGAAGAAAGGACTGCTGTAAGTGGGGAAAAAGGCAGAAGGGACATAATAGAAGGCAAGAATGCGGTTTTCGAAGCCCTAAGGTCTTCTGCGCCACTTGAGAAGATATATATTTCAAAGACAGGAAAAAATAAGCCGGCTCACATACTGGCTCTTGCCAGAGAGAAAAATGTTCCTGTGGTAAGCTGCGAGCCTAAAAAGCTTGATGCCATGAGTGTGCGAAAATCGCATCAGGGAGTAATTGCCGTCGCCGCCGCAAGCGAATATCTTGAGCTGGATGAACTTATAGAGCTCTTTAAGCAGAGCAAGGAGCCAGCTTTCCTGATTGCCTGCGACAGCGTAAGCGACCCGCAAAATCTGGGTGCCATAATAAGGACAGCCGAGTGCGCGGGAGCCGACGGCCTCATAATTCCCAAACGCCGCAGCGCCGGCATAACAGCCATTGTGAACAAAACGAGCGCAGGGGCCGCCTCACACTTTCCTGTTGCGCGCGTCACAAATTTGGGCATTGCGCTGGAAGAACTCAAGGCGAACGGAGTCTGGGTTTACGGCGCCGATATGGAAGGCGAGAAAAATCACTGGGAAAGCGATTTTAAGGGACCTCTGTGTCTTGTCATAGGCTCTGAGGGGAAGGGTATATCAAAGCTTCTCCGTGAAAAATGTGATTTTCTTGTAAATATACCGATGAAGGGAAAAATAAATTCCCTCAACGCCGCTGTGGCGGCAGCCGTTTTAATATACGAAGTCAGAAGACAAAGGGATTCTCTTGACTAGAGTATAAAGGACAGCAAATTATACGAAGGCGAATACAATCAGATGAATTTTAATGAGAAGATAGCGGATTTGTCGTACGATGAGTTTTCGCTAACCTCGATTTTAAGTGAATATTCCGAGCCACGCGTCTACAGGGACGAGTACGATGAGCATGTGAGCCAAATGATTCGCGATACCCTGGCCGAGCACATCGCCGAGACGAGCGTGGAAACTGCCCATGTAAACAGCGAGATAGACAGGGCCGCCGAGAAATACTTTTACGAGCACGATGCGCAGAGGTCCCTGGGAGAGTCAGAGTTTTTCGGCCATGGGACATCCTCGGAATATTTTGCAAACGAGGGCAGAGCAAAATCTGTCTTTGATGAACATGAAGACTACGAACAGGATTACGATGACTACGATAACTACGAGGACTATGCGGAAGAGGATGCCGCGATTTTCTTCGGGAGAGACTCTGCCGGATATAAAGCGCCGCATATAGATGAAGATGACACTTCACACTATGATTTTTCGGGATACACTGAAGGCTTTGATTCGAGAGTCAAATATGACTTCAACTCCGATTTAAGAGAAAAGTATGGACGCGGACACAGATATGAATATACAGAATCCGAGGAGCCATACGATGAAGACGACGATATAAAGATATATGAAGATATAAAGATTTATGAGCCCGACGGTGACCACGATGTAAAAATCTACGGCGCTCCGGATATGGACATTTCATATGGCAGGCGCAAGTACGACCCGAAGGATTTTCAAAGTGAATCGGACGAAGATTATAAGCCGTATGCGCCCGGAGAGAGCGCCCAAAAAGAATTCGAGCGTTTTAAGGTCGAGCAAAAGGCGGAAAGAGAAAAAAAGGCAAGGCGAGAGAGCCGAATGGTTGGGATTGCCTCTCTTTTGGCCATGCTTCGCCTAAAATTCCGCAGAGATCGCATACAGAGCGAAAGGGCAGGCAGCAAGCTCGACGAGGAGGAGGATCTCGGACCCGAGGCCACGCCTAAAGATGCCTCAAGATACTACGGCTCGCATATACACTCACTGCGCAGCAGAGTGCGTATGGCAATGCTTCTCACTATTATTGCCTCATGGATTTCTTTGGGACTTCCCGTATTCGGAGCCTTGAGAACAGACCTCAGAACGGCGTCGATGGTTCTGCTCATAATACAGCTCGCGGTTATTATGGTAGGGCTCGATGTGTTCACGGCAGGTGTAACCGCCATCTTCAGAGGAAGACCGGGGATATGGAGTTTACTGTCGCTCACGCTGGTGGTCATGGTGCTGGACGCTGCGGTAACTGCATCTGTGGGTGTCAAGGGAGACGGACTTCCCTACTGCGCATTGGGCTGTCTGTGCATGAGTTTGGCGCTGTATTCGGCGCTTCAGCAAACCAGGGCGCTGCGATATTCCGCCAAGGCGCTGGAGATAATAGAGGCTCCCTACACGGTAACCACTGAGGCCGATGTCATAGAAGACGGCCGTTCGGTCTTAAAATCGCAGATAGTAACCGACGGCTTTATAAAGACGGCTGAGGCGCCGAGCTTTATGGAAGAGCTCTATACAAAGCTTGTATTCCCCATAGTTATTTCTGCCGCACTGCTGGCCGGCTTTGTGAGCATGAAAAGGGGCGACATCGAGGGATACATACATTATCTCTCGGGCATACTCGGCGCAAGCCTGCCCTTTGTGGTCTTCGTGGCCTTCCCGATCAGCTATGCCAGACTGGCCAGAGTTCTTTTCCACCAAGGCGCCGCAGTGGCGGGCTGGGAGGGAGTCAGAGACATCGGAAGGTCCCGCCACATGATAGTGACCGACAGCGACATTTTCCCGCCCAGCGCAATAAGCATAGAAGCTGTCAGAATTTTAGACGGGATGTGGCCCGAGAGCATCATCTCGGCCGCGGGCAGCATCATCTGTGCCTCGGGCAGCGGTCTCGCTCCCGCCTTCATTGACCTTATGAAGAAAAACAACTGCGAAAAGCAGGAGGTAGAGGATTTCTACTGCCACGAGGGAGGCGGACTCACGGCGAGGATAAACGGCATGGAGGTAATCTGCGGCTCCGCCGCCTTTATGAACCTTATGTCGATAAGAATTCCCCAACGAATGAATTTGGATAACTGCGTATATCTGGCCATAAACAGGACAATAATGGGGGTCTTCACAATCGATTACAGACCGCTGCCGCTTGTTAAGTCGGCTCTGAGCGAGATAATGACAGTAAAGAGACAGCCCTACTTTGCCATAAGAGATTTTTTAGTCACGCCTCTCATGATTCGCAACAAGTTTAAAATTTCCACCGACGGCTTCGAATTTCCGACCTTTGAAAGAAGGTACGAGATAAGCTCCGTAGAGCCGGGACAAGACAGCCAGGTTTCGGCGGTGCTGACAAGAGAAGGCTTGGGGAGCTTCATTCTCCTCACCGAGAGAGTTCGCAAGCTCTATACGATAAGCCTTGTACTTTTGGTTTTTGCTCTTTTGATTGGGGTTGTGGGTATGATTTTACTTACCTACTACCCGATAGCCGGAGCCTTCGCTCTTGCAGATGTAAAGACGGTGCTTTTCTATATGCTGCTCTCACTGCTGCCGGTCATAATACTCAACATAGTTTTTATGAACTAGATATGTAATGCGATAATACATATGTGACACAATAAAAAAGAAAAAGAGAGCCCTTTGGTATAATAGATTTGCAAGAATCGTTAACCAAGAAAGAAAGGAGCTCTCTCATGAAAAGTATAACAGAAGGCATGCGTCACCGCAAGCGTATTGTAACATACGCAATCAGACACAATAACAATGCCCAGGCAGCGAGAAAGTATCACACAACAAGGCAATATGTTAGCTATTGGAGAAAACGTTACGATGGTACTCTTGAATCACTAAGGAAAAAGTCAAGGAGACCTCGTTCTCATCCAAATCAGCATACAGAGTCGGAAATTGCGCTTATTCGACATATGTATCGTCATCACAACTATCGTGGTCTTGCTCATGTTTATAGGAAGTGTTGCGACGAAGGCTATACCCGCTCGTATGACTCAATGTGCAGACAGATAAGGAAGAAGCAGCTTGACAAGCCCAAAAAGAAAGCATGTCGGAAGAAAAAGGTATCCAAGAAAATCAGAGAAGCCGAATATCCGGGTCAATTAGTACAAATGGATATTAAATATATACCTGTTGAATGCATCGGTTTTGCAAGTTATCATTCACGGTACTATCAAATAACAGCTATAGATGTATTCTCACGAAAAAGAGTTTTAAGTATAGTTAACGAGAACAGTACTTACACAACGAGTAGCTTTTTAGAAACTTTGGAAGATAAGATTGGCTTCAAGATAGAACATCTTCAGACGGATAACGGTAAAGAATTTTGCAATGATCCGGAACAAACCGACAAGAAATCCCGATTTGAAAAGATGATGAAAAAACTGGAGATTAAGCACATCCGGACAGCTCCATACAGTCCATGGGAAAATGGTCATGTTGAAAGAAGTCATAGAGAAGATGAAGAACGATTTTACCGAAAAAGACGATTTGTCAGTGAAGAAGAGATGATAAAAGCAGTCAAACGTCATGAAAGCATTAGTAACGGAACATATCGTAAGGTTCTTGATTTTAAAAGTTCCGAAGAAGTCATTCAAGAATACTTTGAAAACGCTTCTTAGGATTATATTTCATCTATCGCCTTCGTCAAGGGACGCCTTGCTTAAATCCTTGACAAAATGCTCGGATGAAATGAGATAAATTTAAAGCGATTTTGTAAACTATTTTTTATGGGCTTGTGTCACAAATGTTTGACTTCTATACACAACATAGTTTTTATGAAGGCGAGTTGTAAAATAAACTGCAATAATTTGAAAAGGCTCGCCACAATTCTGTACAATGTTATTGGAAGAAACAACATAGAAGGGAGAATTGTTTTGAGCCAATTACATTGTATCATCAAAAGGAGTCCGGGTCAGCACTTAAAATTAAAAGATAGAGAAATTTTAGAGTATCTCTACAATGAAAATTTAAAACGTGCCAATAAAGATAGACTCACACAAAAGGAAATAGCGAAGCAACTAGGATGGAGTGAGGCAACTTTAAGCAGAGAATTAAAGCGAGGACTGGTTGAGCAAAAAAGAAGTAATTTAGAGACTTACATGGCGTATTCTTCATACGCAGCGCATATCAAAATCCAAGACAGCTGGTCAAATAAAGGACCTGCATTAAAGATAAGAAAGGATCGGAAGTTATGCGAACAGATAGAAAAAATGCTAATAGGAGAAGAGATGCCGAATATGAAGCGATTACGCTATTCTCCTGAAGCAATCGTGATGCACTTCAATGAAAAAGGCTGGCCAACGGAAACCCGACTATGTGGCCGTACTATCTATAACTATGTTGAGAAAGACATCTTTCTCAGCGTAACAATGAAAGATCTGCCTCGTAAAGGGGCTAAATCCAAGCGAAAGAACAGGCAGGTCGAAAAACGACTGTCGCCCCCGGGCAGGAAAAGAATCGACGAAAGGCCATTAGGGAGCACGCTGCGCATTGAAACAGGGCATTGGGAGATGGACTGTATAGAATCCTTAAAGTCAGACCCGACTTGCCTGCTAACCTTGGTAGACCGTCATAGCCGGAAGTGCCGGATATTCAAAATGAGACGCCAGACTCAAAAGGCAGTACTACGGAAGATTAACGGTTTAGAGCGCAAGATGGGAAGTAGAGTCTTTAAGGAGAATTTTAAAAGCATAACAGTAGATAACGGTTCTGAGTTTCTGGATTGGAAGAGTTTGGAAGAATCTGCCCTAACTAAATCAGAACGCACAGAGATATACTATGCGAGAGCCTATGCCGCTTGGGAACGAGGCAGCAATGAGAATCTAAATGGCTTTATCAGGTATTTCATACCGAAAGGAACAAAGCTCAAAGACATCACGACAGAGGAAATAAAGAAGTTAGAGGAATTTATAAATAACTATCCTAGGAAAATTTTGGGAGGGAGGAGTGCAGAAAATTTCCACTCATCTGCAGCATAGCAAAGTAACAAACATTGTACGGAATTCGATTTCAGTTTAACTTGCAATTGAAGCATAGTTTTTATGAACTAGATAGTTCTTGCCAAGACAGCAGGAAATAGTATATAATTATTTGCTTAAGCGTTTAATATAATAAGATAAATTTAAGGAGATATAGTATGAGCTACGAAACCAAGAATATTCGCAACATTGCATTCCTGGGCCACGGCGGCAACGGCAAAACGTCGCTGGCCGAGAACATTCTTTTCCTCACGGGCGTAACAAGCCGTCAGGGAAAAGTTGCAGAAGGAAATACCGTTTCGGACTACGATTCAGAGGAAACTCGCCGCCAGATAAGCATACAGATGGGTGTCATGCACACCGATTACAAGGGCAAAAAGATAAATATTCTTGATGCGCCGGGCTACTTCGACTTTGAAGGAGAGGTTCACGAGGCCTTAAGAGCTGCGGATGCCTGCGTTATTGTTGTCTCGGCCAAAGACGGTGTGGATGTCGGCGCCGAAAAAGCGTGGGAGCTGCTCGAAAGAGAGCAAAAGCCCAGAGCTGTCTTCGTAAGCAAGATAGATGAGGATCATGCCGATTTTGCTAAGACGGTTGAGGAGCTCAGAGAGAAGTTCGGCCATTCTATAACCACAATGGTCGTGCCCGTCATGGAGGGCGAAAAGCTCATAGGTGTGGCCGACATTATCGAGCGCAAGGCCTATAGCATAGATAAGAACAAGCAGGTAGAGATAAAGCTTCCCGACAATATGAGCGGCGAAGTTGAAGACCGCTATGCCGAAATAGCCGAGAATGCGGCGGGCACCTGCGAAGATCTCATGGAAAAGTACTTCGAAACCATGGAGCTCAGCCCGGAGGATATTTACGGAGCCATGGCAAACGGCATAAAGGAAAATGACATTTGTCCCGTATTCTGCGGCAACATCATGAGCGGTCTCGGAACCGAAATATTCCTCAACGCCGTTGCGGCCTTCTTCCCCGCGCCCATGGAGCAGGGGGAGCCTGTCGATGAAAACGGCGAGCCCCGCGCTATAGTATTTAAAACAATTTCCGACCAGTTCGGCAAGTTCTCGATATTCAAGGTCATCTCGGGCAATATAACCCCCGACATGAACCTCTACAACTCACGCAGCGGAGTGCAGGAAAAGCTCGGAAGAGTATTTCTCATGCAGGGCAAAAAGAGCATAGAGACAAAGGAACTCTGCTGCGGCGATATCGGAGCCGCCTCAAAGCTCTCCGACACAAACACGGGCGACACCTTGGGCCTAAGCCGCAATGTTGAAGCTGCTCCCGGCATCGACTTCCCGCCGACCTGCTACTCCATGGCGATTGTTCCGAAGGTCAAGGGTCAGGAAGACAAGGTTGCTCTGGGTCTGGCAAAACTCGGCGAGGAAGATATGACCTTCAAGATTGAAAACAATGCCGAAACAAGACAGCTCGTGCTCTCCGGTATGGGTGATATACATCTGGGCGTCCTCTGCTCCAAACTGAAGAACAAGTTCGGAGTCGAGGTAGAGCTTATGCCCGCCAGAGTTCCCTATAGGGAGAAGATAAAAAAGTCAATCAAGGCTCAGGGCAGACACAAGAAGCAGACGGGCGGGCACGGCCAGTTCGGAGATGTCTGGATAGAGTTCGAGCCTCAAGACGAGCAGGAAGAGCTCATTTTTGAAGAAAAGATTTTCGGCGGCGCTGTGCCGAGGAACTTCTTCCCCGCAGTCGAAAAGGGCCTCATCGAGAGCTGTCAGCGCGGCGTAGTAGCCGGCTACCCCATGGTCTATCTCAAGGCCACCCTGTATGACGGCTCCTACCACGCCGTAGACTCTTCCGAAATGGCCTTCAAGATGGCGGCATCATTGGCATATAGAGAACTCACAAAGGCATCCCCCACCATACTCGAGCCCATCGGACTTTTAAGGGTAAGAATTCCCGACACCAACTTGGGAGATATCATGAGCGACATCTCCTCCAAGAGACGCGGCACAGTTCTTGGCATGAACGCCGAAGGCGGAATGCAGGTGGTCGAGGCAGAGGTTCCCATGGCGGAGATGTCCAGCTATGCCATAGATCTGCGCTCGATGACACAGGCGAGAGGCTCATTCACCTTGGAGTTCATACGCTACAGCGAGGCTCCCGCTGCGGTTCAGCAGAAGATAATCGAAGAGGCGGCAGCGCTGGAGGAAGAGCAGTAAAAAACACCTTTCTCATCAAGGAGAACGAAAAATGAATAAGAGCAGAAAATTCAGAGACGGTATGTACATATTCTGGTCTATAGCGATAATACTTGTACTTATTTTGGTTTTTGCGACTTTAATTCTCTCGTCCTGCTCAAAGACAGGGGCTGAGGATACCAGAGTTCCGCCAACCAACGCGCCCGTGACAGAGGCTCCGGCAACGGCAGGGCCGGAGCAGGGTGGGCAGGAAGCACCGGATGCTCAAGGCAGTGCCATACTGCAGCCCACAGAGGATGCAGGGCAGGAATATATAGATAAGATAGTGTTCTTAGGTGACAGTACCACCTACGGACTCAAGTTCTATGGGATGCTCTCGGGAGGCAAGGATACCAATCGGGTGTGGACGCCCCAGAGCGGCACGCTTACTCTCAACTTCTGGAAAACCACAGGCATTGTCTACCCCGAAACGGGCACGGAGATAGTTATGACAGAGGCGGTAACGCTTTCAAAGCCGGAGATACTCTGCATAACGCTCGGTGTAAACGGCATAACAATGCTCGACGAAACAGCCTTTAAGAAGACTTATGCCGATATGGTAAGGGCCTTGCAGGAAGCTAGCCCCGAAACAAAGATAATCATAAACTCAATGTATCCGGTCGAAGCGATTTATGAGGCCAAAAACAACGGCATAAACAACGAAAGAATTTCGGCCGCAAACGAGTGGCTCAAGGCGGTTGCCGCCGAAACCGGTACGAAGTATGCCGAAACAAATCTCGGACTTATGGACGAAAACGGAAAACTTAAGGCGGAGCTGGGCAACGGAGACGGAATACATCTCGGGCCCGACGGGTTTAATAAGGTTCTCGAGTACCTTAGGACACATGCCTATCCCTAAGAACACGCCTAAAAAAGAAAGGTAATTAAAATGAAAAGAATACTGATTTTTCTTATGGCAGCGCTGCTGCTCCTCGGAGTTTCGGCCTGCGGAAAAAAAGAGGCAAAAGACCCCGGTATGGAGGCGATAGACGGCGCAATCATGAAACTCATGACCTCCGACGGCAGTCAAACTGTAGAGCTCGATGCGGACTATGTCAGCACTATAATTAAGATTAGTTCCGATGAATATGTCGAGATGAATTGCCGCAAGGCTGCAGCGAGTCTCTCGATGGACGAGTGGGGAATTTTTAAGGCGAAAGACGAGGCTGCGCGCAAAAACTTAGAAACTAAGCTCGATGCCTATCTCAAAGCCAGAATCGAGAGCTGGATGCCCGAGTACTTGCCCGACCAAAGACCGAAGATAGAAAAGTCCGAGCTCTATGTGGCCGGAAACTATGTTATCTACATGATTTTAA
The DNA here is from genome assembly GCA_040765295.1 of Candidatus Scatomorpha sp. Classification (GTDB taxonomy): domain Bacteria; phylum Bacillota; class Clostridia; order Oscillospirales; family Oscillospiraceae; genus Scatomorpha. Next base: position 469,219 of record JAXGSB010000001.1, read on the forward strand.
GCGAAGAGCACAAAGATGCCGTAAAGGCGGAACTTGACCCTCTCTTTAAGTAAACAAAAGCAAATAAAATTAACAGGCGTTGCAAAAAAATGCAACGCCTGTTCTTCATTTTTCTCTTTTACTAGGGAAAAATAACGAATATACTTCAAACTTTTCTTTCTCCTTATGCCTAAGGTGGAGAAATAGAGTGTGCGAAATCCAAACTTAATGTACCTAATTTTTAGATTAATATAAACGAAAAATGCTCATAGCTTTAGAATTTGCATCATGCTGTTCTTTCCCCTTGAGACCAAGGGGAAAGTGCCGACGAAGTCGGCGAATGGGGATTTATATCCGACTAAAAATACAAGCTTCGGTTTTTCACAATAAAGTCTTTCAGTCATTCTTAAATTTTACACGGAATAAGGCGAATTGCCCTTGATTTATTACAATTTGTATGATATGGTCTGCTCAAGTGATTAGCCAAGAAATATTTGAGTATTAAAATTTGAGAAATTTCAATTTAAATATAGAAGATAATATTAAAATTTTTGACGGACAGAGGCAAACTGCCTGCTTTTAGCACATTAAAATGTTTTAAAAATGGACTTAAAGTATAAGCCCGCCGCAATTATTGTGTGAAGATTCTGCAGTCTTATGGTTTTGGTTTAATCAAATGGCGCAATCTTAAATTTTCCCGAAGAATAAAAACGCAAACAGATAGATAAAGAAAACAAAGGATAAAGGATATAAGATAAGGAGAAATATTATGGAAAAGAAATTTAAGAGGGTATTGGTGCTTTTCTTAGCGCTTGTCATGCTCTTCGGTCTTTTGCCGGCAGTCAGCGCGCCCGCGCTTGCAGACACTGAAATCACCAATGTGGTCATCACCGGGGTAACTGAGCCTGCGGTAGGCAAAGACCCGACAATAGATGGCATCGAAACAGCCACTGCGGGAGTTACAATTAACTTGGATCCAAATAATACAAATTGGAAAGTATATTTAGGGGGGGTATCTCCTCATCGTTTGAGTTTTGATGATAAGTTTGAGGCAGGGAGAGAATATTGTATAGATATAATAATTAATCCGGAGGCAGGGTACAGCTTTGCAGAGCCTTCCGCAATGAATGTCACTGTGAACAATAAAGCGGCAGAGGTTATAGATGCCGGTGTTTACAGAAGAATAAGGTTGAAATTCGCTGCGCTTTCGGGAGAGATTGAAAAATGCACTGTGTCTTTCAATCCGGGCGAGGGCGGCAGCGGAACCAAGGATTCTGTTGATGTAGAAAAGCGTTCGTTCTATGAGTTGCCTAACGCCGACGGCTTCACCCCTCCCGAAGGAAAACATTTCCTTGGCTGGGAAGTAGGAGGCGAGCAAAAGTCTGCCGGCGACAAAATTCAGGTCAATAGCGATATAACCCTTACAGCCCTGTGGGGCGTTTGGAAGGATATAGATCGTGTGGATATCGTCGGAGTAACTCCGCCCAAGGCGGGAGAGTTGCCAACAGTAGAAGGCATCGGCATAACAACCGAGGGAGTTAAATTTTTACTTAACCCTACTTGTCGTTGGCTAGATTCCAGTCTAAATGTGATAAATGAACCTTTTGAGGCGGGTAAAACATATTACCTGAGAACGTGTTTTAATGCGGACTTCGGTTACCGCTTTAAAGATCCTTCTGAAATGACAGCCTATATGAAAACAACGGAAGAGAACACTGAAGCCGCAACAAAGATAGAAGCTCATTATGGTATAAACAGAACGGTTTACTTCAAATTCCCCGCTTTTCTTAATGTTAGCTTAAATCCCGATAATGGCGGCATCGACCCGCCAACAGTAACTGCTGTAGAAGAAGGCGGCGAATACACCTTGCCCGCCTGCGCTTTCACCGCCCCTGTTGGCAAAAAGTTTAAGTCTTGGGAGCTTGAAGGCGTTGAGCAGCCGGAGGGACATAAGTTCACCGTCACTAAGGACACAGAGGTAAAGGCGCTTTGGGAGCCTTTAAAATTCACCGTCACCTATAAAGACGAGGCCGACACTGTTATCGGCACACCGCAGATTGTTATATACGGCAACGATGCCGTGCCCGAAGCCTTCCCCGATAAAGCGGGGTTTACGGGCAAGTGGGACCACGACGGAAAGAACATCACCGAAGATAAGATAATAAAGCCCGTATATGTTGAGCTAAAAATGACAAAAGAGCCGCCCGCATGGACACAGGGCTCCGGCAAGGATGCGGAATTTACCTCCAATGCCGAGTTCTCCGACTTTGTGGGCGTTAAGGTAGACGATAAAGACCTAGACCCTGCGAACTACGATGTTAAAGAGGGCTCGATTATAGTCACCCTTAAAGCGGCATATCTGAAGACCTTGGCTCCCGGAAAGCACAAGGTGGAAATACTCTCGAAAACGGGCTCTTCCGTGGGTCATATCGAGATTAAAGCCGCAACAGCATTTTATGCGCCGTCGCCTAAGACGGGAGACAGCAACGATGTTTTCTTCTGGCTTGAAATAGCTCTTCTTTCGGCAGCAGGTCTCGTGCTTACATATTTCGAGAAGAAAAGGCGCAAGAACAATTCCTAAAGAAACCACGCCATAATAACATTCTTATTAAAATAACCAAGGAGCATATCGGTTTTGCGACATGCTCCTTTTTTACGTTTTCTTGTTTTTCGACGACCCCATCTGACGCCTAACGGCGCCATCTTCCCCTGACGCAGGGGAAGAAATGGAGTGTGCAAAACCGAGATTTATATATCTGGTTTTTAGAGCAGTAAACAAAAACGCTTAGTTCTTAAAACTTTGACAGCGCCTTGTTCTTTCCTCTTTTCAAGGGGAAAGCGCCGACGCAGTCGGCGAATGGGGATTGATGATTAATGTCGGAATTTTTTAAAACTTAAATCAAAAAACACAAAGCGCCGCAAAATAACAATTTGCAGCGCTCCGTGTTTTTATAAGCTTAAACTTTATTCATATTCCCAAGTGGTGCCTTCAGGGGTGTCTTTCAGGATAATGCCCTTGGCCTTGAGATTATCTCTGATTTTATCGGCAAGAGCCCAGTCTTTGTTTTTCTTGGCATCATGTCTTTTTAAGATTAAAGCCTCAACCTCCGGATTTTCTTCCTGTGTTTCGGCTTTTTGCCTCTCTTCCTCAGCTTTTTTGAGAAGATCGAGGGCAAGAACCTTGTCGAACTCATTTAAAAGATAGAGCTTGCTCTCGTCATGGATATCCTCTTTCAGCACATCATAGAGGGAGCTCATCGCCAAGGCGGTGTTCAGGTCGGAATTCATGGCGTCTATAAATTCACCCATAAGACGCTCCGCCTTTTCTTCGGATTCCTTATGCAGCTTGGGCTCACCCTCAAGTCTTGCAATGCGCCCTATCAGCTTTTCATAAGCCTGAACGGCATTGTCGAGATTCTCATAGCTGAATACAAGATTTTTCCTATAGTGGCTTTGCAGGCAGAAAAAGCGATAGGCAAGGGGGTCATAGCCTTTTTCAATCAGCTGAGATACGGTCAAAAGCTCTCCCGAAGATTTCGACATTTTGCCGTCGGTGGTGTTAAGGTGGTGAATATGCATCCAATATTTGCACCATTTATGCCCCAGATAGGACTCTGATTGGGCAATTTCGTTGGTGTGGTGGGGAAACATGTTGTCCACGCCGCCGCAGTGTATATCCAAATACTCGCCAAGATGCTTAAGACTTATACCGGAGCACTCTATATGCCAGCCCGGATAGCCGACGCCCCAGGGCGAGTCCCATTTAAGCGCCTGATCCTCGAATTTAGACTTTGTAAACCAGAGGACAAAGTCGTTCGGATTTTTCTTGTTGGGGTCCTCTACAACGCCTTCACGGACAGCTACATCAAGGTCATCGGCCTCAATATCCTGAAATACGAAGTACTTATCAAGCTTGGATGTGTCGAAATATACGTTTCCACCCTCAAAATAGGCATAGTCCTTTTTAATCAGACCATCTATTATCTCTATATAAGTATCTATGCAGTCTGTGGCGTTCTCGACTATATCGGGTTTTTTGATATTCAGCTTCTCGCTGTCTTGGAAGAAGGCATCGGTATAGTACCTTGCAATTTCCATAACGGATTTCTGCTCGCGCTTTGCGCCCTCCAGCATCTTGTCCTCACCCGTGTCGGCATCTGAGGAAAGGTGCCCGACATCGGTTATGTTCATAACTCTAATCACGTCATAGCCGATGAATCTCAGGTGTCGTTCCAAGACGTCTTCCATTATATAAGAGCGCAAGTTTCCTATGTGAGCATAGTGATAAACCGTGGGACCGCAGGTGTACATGCGGATTACACCGGGTTCATGCGGTTCAATTTTCTCCCTTTTTCTGCTCAGTGAGTTGTAAAGTTTCAAAGCAGTTTTTCACCTCATTTTCAATATTTTCGTTTTCGTCCATAAGTTCATGCGACATTCTGAGTTCGTTGAGTTCCCTCTGTATAGAGCAGATGGCTTTGACAATCGGGTCGGGAACTCTGGAATGATCCAGTTCACTGGCGAAGTCAACTTTTTTGCCCTCCATTTTCACAATGCGAGCGGGAATGCCGACGGCCGTGCTGCCCTCGGGCACTTCGGAAAGAACCACAGCATTTGCAGCCACTCGCGAGTTGGAGCCTATGTTAAGGGGTCCCAAAATTTTGGCGCCTGCGCCAACCAAGACATTGTCGCCCAGTGTGGGGTGTCTCTTGCCGCTGTCCTTGCCGGTGCCGCCCAGCGTAACACCCTGATATAAAAGACAGTCGTCGCCGATTTCGGCGGTTTCGCCGATGACTATCCCCATACCATGGTCAATCACCAGCCTCTTACCTATTTTGGCTCCGGGATGTATTTCGATACCGGTTACATTTCGGCTTATCTGTGACACTGTACGGGCCAGAAATTTCATCTTTCTTTTCAAAAAGAACTGGGCAATCCTGTGGTCAATTACTGCTCTCACGCCCGGATAGAGCAAAAAAATCTCGAAGCTGGAGCGTGCAGCCGGATCTCTCTGTTTGTATGCCTCAAGCGTTTCCTTGAGATCTTTGAACATCTATTATTTGTCCTCCGTTTCCTATTTCTCTTGCAGAAAAAGCCTCTCATGCCGAAAGGCATGAGAGGCGTAATTACGCGGTTCCACTCTCGCTTTTTACTCAGTACAAAAAGCACACAATCTTAACGCGATTTCACGGCGGAGCATTTCCTCTCCGCAGGCTCCGGGACGCATTTCTGAAGGTTCCTTACGCGCGCTCTCTTCCAGCTAGTAAAAGCGCTCTCTGTTCGCGGTATCCCTCATACTTCTCCCCATCAACGCCGCTAAGATATTAGCACAGAGCTGCAGGACTGTCAAGCGCCGGAGTTTATGAAATTCCGGCGCCCAAGCAAAAACACATTATGCAAAAACCGTCTAGCAGGTCTCAATTAAAATTACATTTTTCAGCAGGTCTATGTCCTTAATTGTGCCGCTGATAATCTTCTTGGCTCCCATCATGTCGGTGAGGGTTATTGTGTCTCCTTCAATCTTGATGCCGCCGACATATTTCATCAAAGGAAGCTCTGTTCCTTCTCTTAGCTCAAATACATCCGAAAGGCACATGCTTATTCCTCCTTTGCGGCGTTGAGAGCAGTTTCAAGCTCCGCTATAGCCTTCTCGAAATGGTGGACGGAGTTGTGTACGGCATCGGCCGCTGCGCTCTTTTCCATTTTGCGAAGGCCGGCTTCTATCTCGCAGAGCTCTCCCAAGTGGGAGCGGTTGTGGTCGAGAGTGTAGCCGAGGAGAACTAAAATCTGCTCCGCCTGAAGCTCCGAACCGTGTGTGTGCTCGTGGGCATGCTCTGTTCCGTGCTCATGACCGTGCGGATGAACATGTTCATGGCTGTGCTCACAGCAGTGCTCATGCTCATGTATATGGCCGGGCTGCGTGTGTTCATGAGTGTGAGCGTAGCAGTGCTCGTGTGTGTGCTCGTGCTTGTGGCCTGTGCAGCAGTCCGGGTCTTTGCCGCCGCAGCAAGCGTGACCGGGGCCATGCCCGTCCTTATGCATAAGTTTTTTCATTATTTCTTACCCCTTTCAAGCTTTAATAAAAATCAGATAAAAATATTTTGTGATTAATCAAAAAATATGTGGACAATTTAACAATAATAGTTTAAGATATAATCAGACTGGATAAAACAAAGTGATTGACCAAATACTGTTGATTAATTACATTTTAGCACAATCCCCTATTTTTGCAAAGCTTTAGCTTGTATTTTATCTTGTTTGCTTGTTTTTTATTTGTGAATATGATAGATTGCCTCAGAAAGAAGGTTAAAAGAATATATGGTTTTTCAGCAGGGGTGAAGAAATAATGGAGAAAAAGAAAGCCTTGATTATTGCACTTGCGGGGAAGGGCGGAGTCGGCAAGACTTCCGTTGCCGCTTCCATGGTAAGGGTTTTAATTGAGGCATATCCCGGTGCCAAAATTTTGGCAATCGATGCGGACCCGGCCGTAGGTTTGTCTACGGCGCTGGGAGTGAAGGTAGAGTCTTCTCTCGATGATATCCGCCGTGCGGTAATAAAGAGCGCAGAAGACGGAAGACCCAGAGAAGCGATTGAGCTGCTGGAGGAGTCCAGATTCAGGATATTCGATACAATGGTAGAAACCAAGGGCTTTTCATTCCTCGCTATCGGCAGACCCGAAAACGAGGGGTGCTATTGCAGTGTCAACGCTTACCTAAAGGAAGTTGTATCCATGCTCGCAAACGACTTCGACTTCGTCGTCATAGACGGCGAGGCGGGAATAGAGCAGATACAGCGCAGAGTTATGGAGCGAGTGACACATCTTGTGCTCGTTTCAGATCAGTCGCGCAAGGGTACCAGGGTGACGGAATCTATTAAAAAGGTTGCCGACGAGCTCGTAATGTATGAGCGTGTCGGTGTTGTAATAAGCCGTGTCACCAATCCCGAACTCAACAAATATATCGAGATCGAGGGAGCGGAAATCCTTGCATTTATCGATTCGGACGATAGTCATGCAGCAAATGACATTAGAGGCATGAGCGTTTTCGAGCTTGCGCCGGATTCGAACATGCTTAAAGGAGTGAGGGAGGCACTCCGCAATCTTAAAGTACTGAAATAAATTAAAAGAGAGGTGTAACACTTGAAAGATCTTAAGCATCTGTATTATTTCGAGAAATTGCTTGAAAATGCCAACAACGAGCTCGTTCAGCAGGCCAAGAAAGACGGCAAAAAGATAGTCGGCTACACTTGCTATCATATGCCCGAAGTTCTTGCAAATGTGGGCGAGTGTTGCTCCGTCAGGCTCAGAGCGCCGAATTCAAGTTCTCTGGATATTGCGACATATTATATGTCCAACTATTCATGCGAATTTGCCCGCGCTCTGGTCGAGAGAGGTATTGAGGGCGGCTACAAGTTCCTCGATGCTCTGGCGGGCACAGATACCTGCTCGGCCATGAACCGCGCGATTGAGCATTTCTCAATTCTCCAAATGACAGATAACCCGAATTTCTTCGTAACCCACATCGACGCGCCCTTCAAGATAGAAGACTACACACTTGAAGCATATGCGCTTCAAATCAAAATTCATTTCCTCGACCAAATGAGGGATGTCTATGGAATCGACACATCCGACGCAGCCATTCGAGAGGCTGTCAGGGAGCACAACGAGGTATGTGAAATAATCACCGAGATAGGTGAAATGCGTAAAGAGCTAAACCCCGTTATCACGGGATATGAGTTCCATATCCTAAATCTTGTAACCTATACCTGCCCCAAGTATCTCATAGTCGACAAGCTGAGAGAAACACTTGAGGAGCTCAAAACCCGCAAGCCTGATAAAGTTAACCCCTGGCGCGCCCGCGTTGTTCTCGTTGGAAGCGAACTGGACGACCCGGACTTCACCAAGCTTCTTGAGGAGCAGGGAGCTCTAATCGTTGCCGACCGTTTCTGCTATGGCTCCACGCCCGGCCGCGAAGTCATCCATCTGGATGATGACAAGCCCGCTCTCGAGCAGGTCTGCCTCTTCTACATGCAGCATTCCCAGTGTCCGCGCTACATGGAAGACGCAAAAGTTATCCATAGACGCGAGCTGATAGATCAGCTGGCAAGAGAATTTAAGGCGGACGGCATCATCTATGAACAGCTCAAGTACTGCGATTTCTGGTCTTTCGAGAGACCTTTAGTATCGCACATCTTGTCCGAGGAATACGGCTGGCCTGTACTGTCGGTAGACAGGGTCTACAATGTCGGCAGCTCCGGACAGCTCCGCACGCGTTTCCAGGCCTTTGTCGAGTCTCTTGAGATTAAACGTATTCAGAAAAAAGAAAAGGAGGCAGTGTAATGGCAAAGAAAAAGAGTGTTCTGGGTTATAAGAAGTACAGATTTAAGAACCAGATGGACTATGCTGCCCAGCTCAAAAATATGATGGAGTTCATGGGCATGGCCGGCGAACTCATTTTAAAAACAAACTGGAAAGACTATTTTGCACATAGAAAACACAGCTATGCATGCCACAAGAAGAGAATAGAAGAAGAACTCACCGAGTTCTTCGCAATGAGCAAAGATGAAAAGATAGACGTCCTTCTCAACGGCGAGAAGAAACTCGGCCGCCTCTATAGAGAAGGCGAGATGGCTACCGTCCGCCGTGAGTGGAGAGGCGTAAGAGATACTCTGGTCGACTTCGGCCAGTGGCTCAAGGTCTGGGGCATGTTCCTCTTCGTATTCGGTCAGGACCTCATTCCCTCTCTCAACACACTTTTCCACTATCGCTGGTTTGTCTCCTACCTTGCTGCCCATTCCTTCATGGATAAGCAGACAATGGGTATGAAAGGCAGAGCCCTAAAGATGGCGCACCTCCTGATTTACGATATCTTCCGCTATGTTGCAGAGAACATCGTCGTCATGGCCAAGTGCGACAGAAGAAACGGCAACTGTGTCGAACTCTCCGAAAGAGTTGTGCTCTTCGACGAGATGACAATGGGTCAGATGATGGCCGGTTTCCCGGATGTAGTTCCCTTGGCATATCAGCTCCTTCCCGTCTTCCTTGTTTCCGAGGTCGACCAGCTTACCTGCATTCCCTATATCGATGCTGTCGAGGCCTACGGCTTAGCCGCGGATACCTGCCCCGTGCCCACATCCGAGTGCGGCGCCCTGGTTATCGACGCTCTGCCTCACATGGGCAAGTGTTTCATTTCAAGCTCCATGCCCTGCGACGGCTCCACGATGGCCTCGTCCTACATGGCTCGCCGTTTCCCGGATCTGCCCATATTCCATCTGGCACTGCCCGTGAGGTATCTCGATGAGGCAACACTGATCTCAGGCGTCGGCGACATGAAGGCGTGTATCAAGTGGGTCGAAGAAGTTGCCGATACAAAGTGGGATTGGGACAACTACTTCACATGTATGCGCCGCTTCAATGAGCAGACAAGATATGAGATTCGCAAGTGGGATATCAATAAGACAGATTATCCTCAGATCATAGGCCCCTGCTACGAGCTTTTCCGCAAGTGGAACTATGAGATGGACGGCGGACTTGATCCTCGCGTCACGAAGACCTTCAAGAAGGTCGATAAGCTTCTCCACGAGGCCTACGAGGCCAAGGACGAAGCCTGGGTCGGCAAGATGAAGTATCGCGCGCTGGTTTGGTCCTGCCCGGCTCACTACTATGCCAATTTCTCCAACTGGCTGGCAAACTGCTGGGGCATAAACGTACTCGTTGAGATGGAGTCTCTAAACTTCGTAAAGCCTCTCGAGACGGAAGACAAGGAAGAGGCCATCAGAGACCTCGTCCGCCTCTATGAGCGTATGGTCATGCGCAGGCATACAAACGGCGGCTATCAGAACGTTGTCGACGAACTCTGGCGTCAGTGCGAACTGTGGAATGCCAAGCTGGTCATTATGTATCAGCACGTCGCCTGCGTCAACATGGCTACGGTCCAGGGTCTCTTCGACGAACAGGCGCGCCAGCTCGGCATAGACCTTATCTGGGTTGAACACGACCTTATGGACCCAAGAACGGTTTCTCGCCGCTCGATGAGAGACAAGGTCTCCACCTTCATGCGCGCGGTCTACAACGCAGAGCCGGTTGATGAGTCTCTCGTTGACTTCGAAGACGATGTCACCTGGTAATTTAAGTAAGTAAATTAAAAATATAAAATAATCTAATTTTACAGGAGGAAGTAAATAATGAAGTATTACGGAGGTTGCGACGTCGGCTCCACATACACAAAGGCCGTCATCCTTGATGAGAATGGAAAAATAGTAGCACATGTAACTCTGCCCAGCACAATGGTCGCCGAGCGCAGCGCCAGAGAGGCCATGGATGAAGTCATTAAGCAGGTTCCCGGACTCAAGTCCGCAAAGGATCTTGCATATCTCATCGGAACAGGCTACGGCCGCAACAAGGTTCCTTTCGCAGATGAAAACATCTCCGAGATAAGCTGCCACGCAATGGGTGTCCATGTGACGGATCCCACAGTCCGCGCAATAATCGATATCGGAGGCCAGGACGTCAAGGGTATAAATATCGACACCGACGGCACAGTCAAAAACTTTGCCATGAACGATAAGTGCTCCGCCGGTACCGGCAGATTCTTTGAAGCAATGGCTCGTTCCTTCGAGATGAACTTAGATCAGTTCTCCGCTCTTTCGCTGACTGCCAAGAACGTCATCCCCATTACAGCTCAGTGCACGGTTTTTGCCGAGTCCGAGGTTATCACACTTGTCGGTGAAGGCAAACCCATGGACGAGATTGCAGCAGGCATCAACATGTCCGTTGCAAAACGCTGCTTTGTCATGGCCAAGAAAGCCGGCGCTGTCGACAGCGTCACACTGACAGGCGGATGCGCAAAGAACATCGGTCTCAAGAAGGCAATAGAGCATGTCCTTAAACTCAAGGTTGTCGAACTCAAGACGGACCCGCAGCTCATGGGAGCTCTCGGTGCAGCTGAATACGCGCGTCAGAAGGGTCAGGCAAAATAAACAAAAAGACCAATAAAAAGAAAAGAGGCATTTTATGAAGATTCTTGCAAATATAATTAAATGGCTTCTTCTTGCGTTTGTGCTTCTCTTCGTTGTATATTTCTGGAACCTGGACCAAAAGCTCGTGGCGTGGGTTTACAGAGGGGTACACAAAGTATTTGATCGCAAGAAGGTCGACATAGTATTCTAGCCTATGGATCTATATAACAGCACTATAAATGAGATTATTGAACTGATTAAAGGTCGTAGTCCCAGACTCTGGGACTACGATCCCAAAAAAGCTTGGAAGGATCTCGGACGCAGCGAACTGGTCTTAGAGCGAGACTCGGCCTTTGAGTTGGGAGGCACCTACCTTCCGGCTTCAAACTGCACCTGTGTCACAACCGACAAGGGACTCATAGAAGGCGACAAGATTTATCTCGTCGGCAAGGACTTAAAGGAAATACGTCAGGATACATCCTTTGCCCGCATAGCCATACTTGAGGTAAACGCCATAAGCGGTGAAGATCAGGAAGCTTTCAGAACAATCAGGGACATGGAATTTGTCAAGTATCATGTCCATCCCGACGGCTATATGATGCGCGTTTCTCCGGAGAATCAAAGAGAGCAAGTCAGAGTAGCCAAAGAGGCAGTCAGAAGAGGAATAAGCTTCGAGAATATCGGCGCAAACTATATCGCGAAATACAAGGAAAATAAGCTGATCGACAAGGTTGCGCTTATATTTGTAACTGAAGACAAGGCTTTGTGCAAGGAACTCGAGAAGACAGCCGGAAAGGTGAATGCCATAACGCTCACCTTAAATCACATTATGGACGGACTTTCAACAGACTGCAGCATCTGCTCGTTCAAACCCGTATGCGACGAGGTCGAGGGATTGAAGGAGCTGCACTTTGCCAAGGGTGAAGCGCCCATGAATCTCGGGAAGCAATAAAGAATCCGAGACTTTAGGCTTGTGCCTAAGACAGTAATTTGAGAAATAATTAAGATAAGAGCTGTTCTGTAATTTTACGGAACAGCTCTTATACCATGTTCTTATTCAAGATATCATATTTATCACAGGAACAGAGATACGGCGCAATAAACCAGCAGAAGCGCCATGATTGTATTCGTGATTTTTGCATATTTGGAAAAGAGCAGCTTAAAAATCGAACCGAAGAGCGCCCAACACACAGTGGACAAAAACGCCGTTATGCCGAGCAGAGAAGTAAAGAAGAGGAGCGCTCCCCACTGACCTTGATAATATGGGAGTATATACGCCTCCATCGAAATGATGCAGTAAAGGTATAGTTTGGGGTTAATAAGCTGAAGTATGGCGCCCGAGAAAAATCCGCTGTGAGAATGGTTTTCTTCTATAACGGAGGAACTCGTGAAGGTGCTCCAGGCAAGCCAAAGGATATACAGCGCGCCGACTATAAGCATCGGCGTTTTAATCTTTGGAATCAGTGTAGAGAGTGTGTTGCAGAAAAAGGTGCAGGAGGGCATGAGTATAGAAAAGCCGAACAAAATGCCCAAGTTGAAGGGAAAGGCTTTCTTAAAGCCGAGCCGGCTTGCATTAGACATGGACATAATATTGTTCGGTCCGGGTGTAAACGCCGTAATGAATACATACGATAAAAAGCCGGTCCAACTGAACATATTGCGCTCCTATGCAGTAAAGATGTAAAAAACTGACTTTGCTCTGCGTTATTTGCTCCAAATCACATAGTCTTTTTTTCTGAGCGCAGGCTCGGGGAGGGCGCCTTCGGCGTAACCCAGAACGCAGATGCCTATGCCCTCATAATTTGCAGGCAAATTCCACTTTTTCTTATATTTCTCTCCTTCGGGGAGCCTGAACTGCTCATAGGCGCGGTTTATCCAGCACGAGGCCAAACCAACAGCGTGGGCGCCGTTTAAGAGATTTCCCATAACAAGGCTTGCGTCCTGAACGCCGTTTTTGTTTTCCGAGTCATAGAAAACACAGACGGCGGTGGGGGCTCCGTAAAAAGGGTCTATATTTCCTCTGCCCCAGACCGCGGCGTTTAACTGCGAGAGTTCTTTAAGTTCTTCGCTGTCCTGCACCACAACAATGAGAGGCGACTGCGTTCCCATGGCTGTCGGAGCGTAAGTTGCTATCTTCAAAACAGTCTCGAGCTCATCTTTTTTTATCTGCTCAGATTTAAAATTTCTGCAGCTTCTTCTCGTGAGTAAATTTTTTACAGCTTCGTTCATGTTTTCTCCTTTCAAGATGTATTGATTTATTAATAATAAGATTTACAAAGTTCAAAAATTCGCTTCTCGGCTCTATCCGCCCGACTCGCCTTCACCGCCTCCGCCCTCAGAGCCTGTATCGGGCGGGGGAGCGGCGGGCGGCTGCTCTGCCGAAGGCGGCGCGGGTGCTTGCGCATTTTCACGAAATACGCTGTAGTCGACAACAAGGTCGGGGCCGCTCCATTCGCCGTTCAGCTTAGAAAGGGTCCTTTCATATTCGGGTGATCCCTTTTCATATGGAACGGGCCTGTAGTCATTATATACAGGGTCGCTTGAAAGAGCGCAGGGGATAAGTCTCATATCTCCGAGTCTTATACTTTTATCAAGGTCTCTTATAATATCAATTTGAACAATGGCCGTGTCCCTGTCTCTGGGGGCGCTGTTGCCGCCGAAGGAAAAGTTTCCGAGGCTGTAGAGGATTATACCGTCGGAGTACTCTTCAATTCTCTGAAGAACATGAGGGTGCGAGCCGTAGACTATGTCGGCTCCGGCATCTATGGCGGCTCTGCCTATAGAGCTCTGCGTGTCGAAGACCCTGTAGCTCCCCTCCTTGCCCCAGTGCATCAGAACAATGATAATATCACAGATGCCTTCAGCCTTTAGCTGCTCAACCCCGGCCAGAACCTGCTCCAAAGTGGCCATCCACGGGGCAGAGTAGAGACCGATGCGAATCCCCTCGTCAACGGAGTATATAATGCTGCTGTTGGGCCCGGAATAGGCTATCCCCTCGGCGTCCAATATAGCGACGGTGTCTTCATAGCCCTTTTGGCCGAAGTCCATAATGTGATTGTTTCCGAGAGCGACATACTCTATACTGCCTAAACTCAGTATCTTGGCGTGTTCGGAGGGGCCCTTGAAGTGGAAGAGTCTGGAAGAATAAAGAGGATTGTCGGAAAAGTTGCACTCCAAGTTTGCAATAGAGAGGTAGTCGTCTTCGAAGTATTCCAAGGTGCCGGAAAAGGGCCACGACATATCGCCGTTTAGAACAGTTTCAAAGCGGTTTTCTCTCTGCGATGAAGAGAGAGTACAGTCTCCGACCATCGAGATTGTAAAAACCTCCGGCGTTGGCTCCGGTGTCGGCTCCGGTGTGGGCTCAGGTGTCGGCAAGGGCGAAGAGCTCGCGCTCGGGACAGGGCTTTCTGCCACAGAGTTTTTCTTCAGCTCACTCAAAGCATTCGGCATAAAGAATCTCAGAAATACAAAAGCGAGTAGAAAAAAGCATAAAAGCGACAGAAACGCAATTTGAAGGATTTTGAGAATTTTACTTTTTTCTTTCTGCTTTTTATCCAAGACCTAAAAGCTCCCTATATATGCTCAGATATTCCGAACCCATTTTACTGAGTCCAAAGTCCTCGCTCATGGCATTTTCCTGCAGTCTCTTCCAAGTTTTGCTGTCATAAAAGAGTCCGATAGCGGTTTTAAGGGTATCAAAAAGCTCGCTTGAACTCATGTTGTCGAAGGCAAAGCCCGTGGCATCAATCCCGTACTCGTCATAGCATTTAACCGAGTCTTTAAGGCCGCCCACTCTTCGCACCAATGGAAGCGTGCCATAGCGCATTGATATCATCTGGGCAAGTCCGCAGGGCTCGAATGCCGACGGCATGAGGAAGATGTCGGCCCCGGCATATATTTTAAGCGCCAGCTCCTCGTCGTAGCCGACTTTCAAAAAGACCTTATCCGGATATCTGTCTTTAAAGGCCTTAAATTTTTCTTCCAATTTTGGGTCGCCGCTTCCAAGAACAACAAGCCGAATGTTGAGCTGCATAAGCTCGTCTGCCTTATCCAATATTAGTCCATAGCCCTTCTGATTCGTAAGGCGCCCGACTATGCCCAGAAGCGGAGTTTTCTCGGAGCCGCTAAGCGAACATTCCGAAAGCAGGGATGACTTGTTTTCTTTCTTTAAGTGCAGGCTTTCTCTGTTAAAAGGGGTGTGAATTTCGGGGTTTTCGGGATTCCACAGCTTATAGTCAATGCCGTTTAACACACCTCTCAGCCGTGAGCCGAGGGAGCGAAGCTCCGCGGATAAACCCTCGCCGAACCCCTCTGTGCAAATCTCTTCCGAGTAGCTCGGACTCACGGCGTTGACCAAGTCCGCCCTCAAGATGCCGCTCTTTAAAAAGGCGCCGCAATCGCTGTACATTTTGAGACTTTCCTCAAATTCGCTTATCCCGAAAAATTTCTCAAAGAAAGAATGCGGGTAAATCCCCTTAAAGGCCAGATTGTGTATTGTAAGCAGGATTTTTAATTTTCTGTCCGCAGATTGCGCAAAGTTATCGGAAATCAGCCTCGGAATCATTCCGGTGTGCCAGTCGTTGAGGTGAAGAATTTGCGGGTCAAAATCTATTATCTCAAGCGCTGCCAGGCTTGCCTTGCAGAAGAAAGCGTACTGCTCGCCCTCAAGCTCGTCGCCGAGGTAGATGCTTTTAGAGAAGTATTTTTCATTTTCGAGAAGGTAATATATGTTTTCGCCGAGCTCAAGCTTAAGTATTCTGCCGGGCACATTTTCACCGCCCATGGGAACAGAGAGCTCTCCCAAGTGTTGCACTCTGTCAGAAAACTTCTCTCTGGCAGTTTTGTGGTATGGGGTGAAAACCCTTATTTCTGCAAGTTCCTTAGCTATAGCGCCGGGCAGAGCGCCAGCCACATCGGCAAGTCCTCCTGTTTTCGAGAGAGGAGAGCACTCCGAAGCAACAATCAAAACCTTGGGAAAATCAGTCTTGTTTTTCATATAATCCTCCTTATAAAACTCAGTCCAATATGAAGTAGAGCGCGCTCAGCGGGGGTATATCTATTTTAAGTGAGCGCGGCTCACCCATAAACTCTTTGTCAGTATATCTCAAGTTAAAATCTTTAAAGCCCGAACCGCCAAAACGCCTGTCATCCGATGAAAACAGAAGTTCGAGTCTTCCGCCTTGAGGGAGGGCTATCTCAAAATCACTCTGAAATTCATCCGAAAAATTGAAAACAGCGACTATTGTCTTACCGTTCGGGCACATACGCATAAATGCAAGCGAAGCCCTCTCCGCCTCATCCACGCTCAGCCAGCGAAAACCGTCGAAGGAAGAGTCTATCTCATAGAGCGAGGGATAATCGGTATAAATTTTGTTGAGAGCCTTCACACATTCCGAAATTCCGCGCTCGGCCTCAGTTTCAGCCCGTCTTTGAGCTCTGGAATGCTGGTGGCTCCAGGCTTCCGGAACGCCTATATCGGTACCCATGAAGAGAAGTTTTTTTCCGGGAAAGGCGAAAATATAGGCCAAAGAAGCTCTGAGAGTCCTGTACTTTTCATTTAAATCACCGTAGATATGCGAGAGCATTGACTTCTCGTTAAACTCATCGTGCGAGAAGGAGAGAATAAAATTCTCGCTCATGGCATAGAGCACGGCAAAGGTCAGAAGACCGTGCTGCTTTTTTCTCTCGGCAGGCGGAAGAGATAAATATTTAAGAGTGTCGTTTGAAAAGCCGATGTTCCACTTAAAACTGAAGCCAAGTCCGCCCTCTCGGGAAAAACCGCAGACATTTGGGAAAGCGGAACTGTCCTCCGCTATGGTCATCACACCGTTGAAACTTGTCAAAACAGTGCGGTTGAGATTTCTCAAAAAGTCCAAGCCGGCGAGATTTATATTGCTGCCCAGCTCGTTTTCAATCCACTCACCCTCTTTTCGCCCATAGTCAAGATAGATTAGCGACATAACGGCATCGCAGCGCAGACCGTCTATGTGATAGAGGTCGAAGAATAGACAGGCCGAAGATATTAAAAAGCTTTGCACGGCGGGTTTTGCATAGTCGAAAATTTGAGTGCCCCAAATGGGGTGCGAGGCCATAATCTCATTCTCAGGCTCAAAGAGCGGGGTTCCGTCAAAGTAGGCAAATCCGTGGGAGTCATCGGAAAAGTGCGCCGGAACCCAATCAAAAATGACAAAAATACCATCTCGGTGCATTCTGTCTACAAAGTACATGAGGTCCTGAGGGGTGCCGAAACGGCTTGTCGGGGCAAAGTAGCCGGTAACCTGATAGCCCCAGGAGCCTCCATAGGGATACTCGGTGATGGGCATAATTTCAACATGGGTATAGCCCATCTCAAGAAGATAGGGGGCAAGAGCATCCGCTATTTCTCTGTAATTGGGAAAGGGCCTGCCGTCATCAGTCCTCCATGATTCAAGATGCAGTTCATATATTGAAACAGGAGAGCTGAGGGGTACGATAGACTCGCGCCTTTTAAGGAAGTTTGAGTCACTGAAGCTGAAGCCCTCAAGACTCCATATTCTCGAAGCTCCCTGTTTTTCAATCTCTGAGTACAGGGCGAAAGGATCGGCCTTATAGAGAGTTTCACCGTCTTGCGTTTTTATCTCATACTTATACATCTGGCCGTTTTTGAGGCCGGGAACAAAGCAGCACCAAAAATTCTCATCGAACCTCTGCATGGGAAAATCATCTCCATGCCAATCATTAAATTCTCCGATAAGAGATACTGCGCGGGCATTGGGAGCCCATAGCAGGAATCGATGCATACCGAGCTCTTCTATAAACTGCGCTCCGAAGACCCTGTAGGCGTCTGTGAGCTTGCCTTGGAGGAAAAGCTCAAGTTCGTGTCGGGGCAGATATTTACTTAGGTCTATTCTGTCCATAGCTAACCTCCGATTCAAACTATTATACATTTAAAATCCGAAAGCTACAAACACAGAATATTTTTGACATAAAAGATATGAGCGTATATACTTCAAGAATAAGAATAACAGGCAGGGAGAGGCAAGCTTATGCATCAAAAAAAGAGGCCCTTTTTAACTAAAGAAAAGATAGAGGAAATAGCGGAAACTTTTGATACCCCCTTTCATATATATGACGAGAAGGCAATAAGAGAAAATGCCCGAGAACTCCACAAGGCCTTTTCTTGGAACCCCGGGTTCAAAGAGTATTTTGCAGTCAAGGCCACACCGAATCCTTTTATTATGAAGATTCTGGGGGAAGAGGGCTGCGGTATGGACTGCTCGTCCATAACCGAACTCATGCTCTCAGAGCGCTGCGGCTTAGTGGGAGAGGAGATTATGTTCTCATCCAACAACACTCCTGCCGAAGATTATCGATATGCCCTAAAGCTCGGAGCTGTAATAAACTTCGACGACATCACCCACATCGACTTTTTCGAGAAAAATGTCGGCGAGATTCCCCGCAAGGTCTCCTGCAGATTCAATCCCGGCGGCTACTTTGCAATATCAAACAAGATAATGGACTCACCGGGCGATGCAAAATACGGCATGACGCGCCCTCAAATGTTTCAGGCTTTCAGGATTCTCAAGGACAAGGGAGCTGAGAGCTTCGGAATTCATGCCTTTTTGGCGTCGAATACAAGCACGGACGACTATTACCCCGAGCTCTCAGGTCAGCTTATGCGTTTGGCAGTGGAGCTGAGAGACGAGACGGGCGCTAAAATAGAGTTCATAAACCTCTCGGGCGGCATAGGTATCCCCTACAGGCCCGACGGACACAAGGCCGATATAATAAAAATAGGAGAGTCCGTACGAAGAGTATACGAATCTGTTTTAGTCCCCGCCGACATGGGAGATGTAAAAATTTTCACCGAGCTCGGGCGCTTTATGCTCGGTCCATACGGTCATCTGGTAACAAGAGCCATCCACAGGAAGCATATACACAAAAACTACATAGGCGTCGATGCCACTGCCTGCGACCTCATGCGTCCCGCAATGTACGGAGCCTACCACCACATAACGGTGGCGGGCAAGGAAGATAAGATGCACGATCACATGTATGATGTGGTCGGCGGTCTCTGTGAGAACAACGATAAATTTGCCGTCGATCGCTGGCTCCCTCAAATACTCATGGACGACTACCTTATCATACACGATACCGGCGCTCACGGCCACGCTATGGGCTACAACTACAACGGCAAACTCAGGAGCCGCGAGCTTCTTTTGAGGGAGGACGGCTCGGTTATAGAGATACGCAGAGCTGAAACCGCAGAGGACTACTTTGCAACCTTAGACTTTGAAAAGCTGGATAAATTTGACAGAAAGTAGAAAGAGGGAAGACATGAACCATCAGGAAATATTGAGCCTATGCGACCACACCAATCTAAATCCCAGAGCCGGATTGGACGATATTAAAAAGCTTATAGACGAGGGCATAAAATACGGCTGCGCCTCCGTCTGCATTCCGCCCGCCCACGTGTATGGCGCGGCAAAGTATTCGGGTGGAAGAATACCCGTCTGCACTGTTATCGGCTTTCCCAACGGCTATATGACGAGCAGGGCCAAGGCCTATGAGACCGAAGATGCAATAGCCTCAGGTGCTAATGAGATAGACATGGTAATAAACCTGGGTATGCTTCAAGACAGGGTCTATAAAGATATAGCCCGAGATATCGAGACATGCAGAAAGGCCTCGAGCGGCTATGTGCTCAAGGTGATTATAGAGTGCTGTCTCCTCAGCGAGAACGAGAAAAAAGTTCTCTGCCGCATAGTCTCCGAGTCGGGAGCCGACTTCATAAAGACAAGCACAGGCTTCAGCACCGGCGGCGCAACCCGAGAAGATGTTGCCCTTATGAGAGAAAACTGCTTTCCCGAGCTTAAGATAAAGGCTGCGGGCGGCATAAGAAGCTTTGTCGATGCGCAGGATTTTATAAATCTGGGCGCAGACCGCCTCGGCACCTCGAGACTTGTTAAGATAATGGAAGAGGGCATATTATAAAATATATAAAAGCAAAACAGCCTCCGTCTTTATGTACGGAGGCTGTTTTGTCAGGCCTTAATTTTAAGACAGAAGGCGGACCAAGGGCCCTCACGCAGTTCCTCGACTATTTCATAGCCGTTAGCGGCAATTTGCTCCATGACATTATCTCTTCGATTATCAATAATGCCGGAGCAGATAAAGACTCCGTTTTTAGACAAGGTCTTTTTGACCTTCGGCAGCAGGGGAATTATAACATCGGCCACAATGTTGGAAAGAACGGCATCATAGCCTCGGCCGAGGCTTTCGAGCAGCTCTTCATCCTCTAGGATATTTCCGATTTTTATATTGTAGGCGTGAGGCAACACTCCGTTATACGAAAGGTTTTGGCTGACAGCCGCCTCGGCGAGAGGATCAATGTCGCAAAAATGGCAGTATCCGGCGCCCAGAGCAAGAGCGGAGAGCCCTAAAATACCGCTTCCGCAGCCTATGTCTATGCAAAAGCTCTGTTTTTTTATCTGCCTCTCCATAAGCCTCAGCATAAGTTGAGTGGTGGCGTGCTGACCCGAGCCGAAGAGCAGGCCGGGCGAGAGTCTCACAACAAGCCTTTTGGTTTCGGGTGTCTCACAGCCCGAGGGAACAAGCAAGAGCCGCTCTCCGATTTTAAGAGGCTTGTAATACTCTTCCCACTTGTGCAGGTAATCCTCATCATCAATAATACCGAGCTCCGCCTCGAGTCCCAAGAGCTTAGAGAGCCTGTGAATCTCGTCACGGCTCTCGTTCGAGACTTCAAAATAAAGTCTTAGCTCCGATATATCCTCAAACTTCTCTCTGAGCTCGGGCTCGATAAGATCGTTAAGTTCAGGATGCTCGGAAAAGAAATTTTTAAAGTCCTCCGAGTCGAAAACAGAGAAGCTGTGCTCAGAATTCAGTTCGAGCAGTTCTATGGTTCTGTCCAAATTTTCAGAAGTAGTTTTAAACTTCGATTCCAGCCAAAGCATGTCTTTCCTCCAAAAAAATCGGGATGCCAGCATCCCGATTGTATTATTAAATATAAGTGTCAGCTTTCGCTCTCCGTGATTATGCCGTAGTTACCGTCTCTCCTGCGATATACAACAGAGAACGCGTCATTCTCATCGGCATTTCTGAAGACAAAGAAGCTGTGTTCCAGAAGGTTCATCTGGAGTATGGCCTCCTCAGCAGACATGGGCGAGATGTCGAAACGCTTGTTTCTGACGATGCGGAATTCCTCTTCCAAGTCTCCGTCTGCTAAAATTGCGGGGCTCGAGCCGAACTCGTGTTCAATGGCGCCCTCACGCAGTCTTTTAGAGAGTCTGGTCTTATTTTTTCTGATTTGACGCTCAATGGCTGCGACCGCAGAATCTATCGAGGCATACATGTCGCTTGTGCTTTCGCGGACTCGGTAAAAAATGCCGTTGTTCTCAATTGTCACTTCGGCAATAAAGCGGCCTCTTTCCAGACTGAATGTGACAAAAGCTTCGCTGTCTTTTTTGAACAAGCGGTCGAGCTTGCTGATTTTTTTCTCCGCATAGGCGCGAAGTTCGGGGGAGATTTCCAGTCTCTTTCCCGTAAATGTGAATTTCATGAAAAGTTCACTCCTTCGATGGTGGATTTTGTTCTTGCTAATTAAATTTTAGCACAAATCCGTGTAAAAAAGAAGAGTGTTTAATTAAAAACATGGCAGTTGGGAAGCTGTGCCGCAATCTCAAGCAGAGCTTCCTCGCTCAGAGGATTTCCGCCCAAATAGAGTTCCTCAAGGTTTTTCAGGGCGAAAAGAGGGGTGAGATTCTCAATTTCACAGTTTTCGAGTACAAGCGTTTTAAGCTTGCCGAGCTTGCTCAGGGCTTCAAGATTGCTCACGGCCGTATTGCTCAAGTTCAAGGTGCTTAAGTTTTGCAGACCTTCAAGAGCGCTTATGTCATTAAGCTCGCTGTTGTCACCGGCATAAAGTTCGGTGAGCGTGGGAATATTACTCAAGCCGGCGAGAGTTTTGAGCTTGTTGTCCCGAATTAAAAGGCAGTTAAGCTTTTTGTGACCGCCGAGTGGGGCAAGACTGCTCACAAGGTTGCTCGAAACATCCAAAACCTCAAGCGTCTCAACCCGGGAAAGAGGTCCCAAATCGTGTATATTATTCGAGGAAATATTCAAAATCTTCAGTTTTTCAAACTGTATAAGGGGACTTATGTCGCTAATTCCAAGCTCGCTGGCCAAAATTGCCTCGGAATCTGTCCTAAACTCCTTGCCTCCGAGCGCCACAGTGAAAATGAGTTCCGAGTGCGTTACACTGCAACGGCTCATCTGAATCTTAAACTCTTCAACGGCTACACCCGTGAGATCTTCATTGTCTTCAATGTTGAGCGAAGTAAGTTTGCTCAGGCTCCGCAGCCTAGCTAAACTTTCGTCATTCAGGCCCGTAGCGGCCAGATTCAGCGTTTTAAGAGCGCTTAGGCCGAGCAGAGGAGAAAAATCCTCGATGGGGTTTCCTCTAAGACTCAGCTCTGTGAGATTCACAAGAGCCGAAACGGCCTTTATGTTCTTCACGCTGTTGTGGCTGAGGTCAAGATAGACCAGCTCCCTCATGCCGATGAGAGGTGTTATATCGCTTATCGAGTTTTGAGCGAGCGCAAGGTGCCTGAGCTTGGGAAGGTCCAAAAGCGGTGTTAAGTCAGTCAGCAGATTGTCATTCAGGTTCAGGGTTACAAGGTTCTTACAGGCGGATACAGCTGAGATGTCCCTCAATTTAAGTCCGCTGAGATTCAGCTCGGTTACATCGGACTTAAAAGTTTTTCCGCCCAAAGTGATGTCTTTAATATCGGGTGTCGTATCGTCGCTGTAGATAGAGCAGCCGGGCAGGGCATTTTTAAGGGTGAGAAGCTCTCTTTCACCTATAACACGGCCGCCGATGTCGAGGGTTGTGAGATTCTTCAGCTTGTGCAGAGGACTCAAATCCCCTAGGGGGTTTGAGTTCAAATAGAGAGTGCGCAGCTTTATGAGATTTTCCAAAACAGCGATATTCTCTATCTTGTTGTTGCTTAGAATAAGAGTTTCCAACTTTGTAAGAGGAGCGAGGAAAGAAATATCCTCAAGAGAGCAGGAGGTTATCGAGAGCGATCTAAGCTCCGTAAGCTTGCCGATGAGCTCCAGTTCTTCTGCCGGAATGTTCTTGCCGGTAATTGCAAGAATGCTGCTGCTTCCCTTTAAAGTCTGGCCCGCAATCTCGAAACTCGTCTCCTCAAGTCTTGCGAGAGTATCCCTGTATTCGGCAAGCAGCTTGTCGACAGCATCAGACTTGTTTTTAGACAAATAAACTTCCAAGACCTCTATGGCCTTAGCATACTCGCTCTTTTCAGCGTGGCTTTGAGCGAGAAGGAGCCTCGCTTCCTCACTGTCATTCAGCCCAATGGCCTTGTTCAGATAGAGAATAGCATCGTCGTAATTGTGCTCGTCAAAGGCTTTTTGGGCGGAATTTAAGAGCTCGGGATAGCTGTCGTTGCTGCTGGCGTCCTTTGCCAATACGATTGCTATAAGAAGTATAAGCACGGCCACAATCACAGAGGAAACTACAAAAAATATTTTTTTACTCTTGCTTGTTTTTTCACTTTGATAGTTCTGAACTAAATCATTCTTCATTTTGCCCTCCTTCGGGGATTAAAACACCCACTCGCCGTTTCTGAAGATGGGAATCACTTTGCCTTTATTGTCCACACCGTCAATGTTCAGGCCGGAATATCCTATCATGAAGTCTTCATGAATCATCGAGTCGTTTATGCCCTTTTCTTTGGCCTCCTCGAAGCTTAATGACTCATAGTCTTTAAGGCAGTTAGAAAAGCCGCGTCCCATGGCCAAATGACAGGAAGCATTCTCGTCAAAGAGAGTGTTATAGAACATGAAACCCATTTGGGAGATGGGGCTCGAGTTTGCAACAAGAGCGCACTCTCCGAGCATGGCGGCGCCTTCGTCCATCTCCAGCAAGGTCTTTAGCGCCTCAGCATTTTTCTCTGCGCCCGACTCGATGGCTCTGCCGTTTTCAAATTTAATATAAAAGTCCTCAATCAAAAGACCGCGGTATGAAAACGGCTTTGTGGAATAGACTATGCCCTCTGCCTTACCTGCCATCGGTGAGGTGAAGATTTCTTCCGAGGGTATGTTCGGATTGTATTCATAGTCATGGCCCATAAGCTTCTCGGCGCCTCCCAAGAAGAGAGCGTCGGGAATAAGGCCCACTTTAAGCTCCGTGCCGTTATCGCCGTAATAGTGAAGTTCCTTGAGCCCCATAGAGTTCAGCATCTCAGAGCGCTTGTGCAGGAGTGCATTGTGCTCGTTCCAAGCTTCAATCGGATCCTCAAAGTCGGCTCTCGAAGCTTTCAAAATTTTCTCCCAAAGTCTGTCTATGGCCTCGGCTTCCGCCATATCGGGAAACACCTTCTTTGCCCACTTTTTCCCGGGCACGGCCGCTATACACCAGGGATACTTGTTGTCCATCTCGTCGTGTATCGGCTTTAAAATCTTCGATCTCTCCTGTATAGAAAGAGCGTGCTTTTGCATGTCTATGCCGCTAAGACCGTCGGGGTCTTCCGAGATTATGTGTATAACTCCGGGGAGATTTCTGGCCATGTTGCGAAGTCTCAGCTCTTCCCAATCTTCTACCTTAGATAAAGACTCCAAACTCTCGTATTTGTTCCCGAGCTTGTAAAGGGGCTGGTGACTCCAGCGGAGCTGAATCTCGCCTGCGCC
The DNA here is from genome assembly GCA_040765295.1 of Candidatus Scatomorpha sp. Taxonomy (GTDB): domain Bacteria; phylum Bacillota; class Clostridia; order Oscillospirales; family Oscillospiraceae; genus Scatomorpha. The sequence continues at coordinate 493,861 of JAXGSB010000001.1, forward strand.
CGCCTTATAAAGCGTCTCAACGAGAAGCTCAATGAACTCGGGCTGATCCAGCTCGGCAGTTATAACAATCCTCTGTCCTTTTTGAACATTTATGCCGGTTTTTGCTATAAGTTCTGCGTATTTTCGAATTTTCTTATCCATTGCTTTACCTTTCAGGGCTAAAACTAATCTAATCTTTAACTTTATTGAAAATACTTAAGCTCTGTGATACTATATTTAAGTCAAAGTTAAAGTGGCACATATTATAGCATAAAACCAAATCATGTGTAAATCTCACGAGAAGCCATCTCGGGGAAGGGGTAAGCAGTGTTAAACAAAGAAAAGACGATGGAAAAAATAGTTGCGCTTTGTAAGAATCGCGGCTTTATTTATTCCGGCAGCGAACTTTACGGAGGTCTGGCCAATACATGGGACTACGGTCCTTTGGGTGTGGAGCTCAAAAACAATGTAAAACGAGCCTGGTGGAAGAAGTTTGTTCAAGAGAGCAAACTTAATGTGGGTGTTGATGCGGCCATACTCATGAATCCCAGAGTCTGGGAGGCTTCGGGACATGTGAGCACCTTCAACGATCCTCTTATCGACTGCAAAGCCTGCAAGTCGCGTTTCAGAGCCGACAAGCTCATCGAGGATTATCTAAGCGAAAATCCCGTAGAGGGAGTCGTTGTTGAGGCAATGAAGGATGAAGATATGCTTGAGTTTGTCAGGGAACATAAGACACCCTGTCCGAACTGCGGAAAGTTCGACTTTACAGACATCAGAAAGTTCAATCTCATGTTCAAAACGCATCAGGGAGTCACGGAGGACAGCGCCTCCGAGGTCTATCTCAGGCCCGAAACTGCGCAGGGAATTTTCGTGAACTTTAAGAATGTTCTCAGAACTACAAGAAGAAAGCTGCCCTTCGGCATCTGCCAAATCGGCAAGAGTTTCCGCAACGAAATCACACCCGGGAACTTCATCTTCAGAACGAGGGAATTTGAGCAGCTTGAGCTGGAATTCTTCTGCGAGCCGGGAACAGACCTCGAATGGTTCGAATACTGGAGAAATTTCTGTAAGGAATGGCTTTTAAAGCTCAATATAAAGGAAGAAAATCTCAGGCTCCGCGACCACGAGCAAGAGGAGCTCTCATTCTACTCCAAGGCTACAACCGACTTTGAATACCTCTTCCCCTTCGGCTGGGGTGAACTATGGGGTATTGCCGACAGGACAGACTACGACTTAAAGCGGCATCAGGAGTTCTCGGGCCAGGATCTCAGCTACTACGATCAAGCCAATAACGAGAGATTTATCCCCTATGTCGTAGAGCCCTCTCTGGGCGTCGACAGAATGACGCTTGCTTTCCTGGTTGAAGCCTACGACGAAGAAGTCATCAATGCCGAAAAGAACGACACAAGGGTGGTTCTTCGTTTCCATCCGGCTCTTGCGCCGTTCAAGGCTGCCGTCCTGCCTCTAAGCAAGAAAGAAAGACTTAAGAATGTGGCGGAAGAACTGCAAGCGGAGCTTTCCAAGTATATGACCTGCGACTACGACGAAACGGGCTCTATAGGAAAGCGCTACAGAAGACAGGATGAAATCGGCACACCCTACTGCATCACCGTCGACTTCGAGACAGTCGGGGAAGAGGGAGAGTCGGGAGACGGAGCCGTCACAATAAGAGAAAGAGACAGCATGGAGCAGGTGAGGCTCCCCATAAGTGATGTTAAAGACTATATTTTAGAAAAAGTATTTTATTAACGGGTGATAATATGAGAGACGGTTTTGTAAAAATTAAGGCTGCAGCTCCGGAAATCAAGGTGGCGGATACCGAGCACAACGCCGAAAAAATAATTGAAATAATAGAAAGGGCCGATTCCGACGGAGTTAAAGTGCTTGTTTTGCCCGAGCTTTGCACCACGGGCGCAAGCTGCCGTGAGCTTTACTATCAAAAGCATCTGCTCAGCGCTTCCGACAAGGCCCTGCAGAAAATTGCCGGCGCCACGGCAGGCCGCGATATGCTGGTATTCATAGGAGCGCCCCTTGCGCATGAGGGCAAACTCTATTCTGCGGCTGCCGCAATCTACGACGGAAAAATTCTGGCCTTTGTTCCTAAGGAAAGCGCCTCAAACGACGGCGTTTTCGACGCTGCGCCCGAGTTTGAGACACAGATTTACAGCGAAAGCTTTTCTTGGGTGAGCTTGCTTCCTCGAGCAATCTTCTCACATAAGGCTGTAAGCGGACTCAATGTGGCGCCGATATTCTCGGCCGACAGACAGGCGGCTCTGAGCCCGCTCTATGAGCTCTGCGCAAACGGGGCTTTGATTCTTGCGGAACTCAGCAGTGAGCCTATGAGAATATGTTCCAAGAATCAAACTTCGGCACAACTCAGGGCAGAGTCCGAGAAATACTCTGCGGCAATAGCTTCCGCAGCTCCCGGCGAGGGCGAGTCCACTACGGATTATGTTTATTCCGGTCTCAGCCTTATATACGAGGCGGGAGAACAGCTCTCCTGCGGAGAGTTCGGAGCTTCCGCCATGAGCGAAATTGATATCGACTACCTTATCGACAGGCGCCGCCGCATGAAGACCTTCAAGTCCACAGATAGCTTCGACGATAGAAGAATAGAGTGGGGATCAAGTGAGGTCGGCGAGTGCAGGCTGACAAGAGAATATAAAAAACTCCCCTTTGTTCCGGAAAAAGACGAACTGGAAGAGTTTTGTGAGAGAGCCATGCTGATTCAAGCCATGGGCATTAAAAAACGTATGGAATACACCGAGCTCTATAAGCCGGTAATAGGTGTTTCCGGGGGAGTAGACTCAACTCTCGTAGTGCTATCCTGCGCAAAAGCGCTCGATATGCTGGGGATGCCGAGAGAGAATCTAATTGCGGTGACCATGCCCTGCTTCGGAACGACCGAAAGGACGAAGTCCAATGCCGTAATAATAGCCGAGCAGCTCGGCGCAACGCTTAGAGTTATCCCGATAGACGAGAGCGTGAAAGCGCACTTTAAAATAATCGACCACTCGCTCTACGACTACAGCGTCGTCTTCGAAAATGTCCAAGCAAGAGAGCGTACAATGGCGCTTTTAAACATAGCGAACAAGGTAGGCGGCATACATGTCGGCACAAAGGACTTAAGCGAGCAGGCCGACGGCTGGTGCACCTTTAACGGTGACCAGATTTCCAACTACGACATCAACGCGGGACTCACAAAGACTATGGTGCAGGCAGTAGTGAGGCACTATGCGGAAAAGACAGCAGACAAGATTTTAAGCGATGCGCTTTTCGATATACTCGACACTCCCGTCACCCCGGAACTTCTGCCAATCTCCGAGCGGGGCGAGCTTCTTCAAAAGAGCGAAGACAGCGTGGGTCCCTACTCGTTGCAGGATTTCTTCCTATATCACATGCTTATGAGAGGCACCGAGCCCAAAAAGCTCATCAGAATCTCCGAGTATGTGTTCAAGGGAGAATACGACAGGAAGACGCTGGTAAAGTGGCTCTTAAGCTACTCCAAGAGGCTTTTTGTACAGCAGTTTAAACGTTCGACAACGGCAGACGGTCCCGAGCAGATGGGCTTTACCTTCTCGCCGAGGACAGGATATAAAATGCCCTCAGATGCCGAAAGTACACTCTGGCTCAAGGCTTTAGACGAGATAAAACTATAAATAATCTTAAAAAGCTCGGAGTATTTCGGGCTTTTTCGTTTTTTGTGGACAATTGGTAAAAAAACAGCGAAAATCTTGTATAAGAAGGCGGAGTTTGGTATAATCTTAAAACCAAAAATCATGGAGGAAACATGAATAAGAAGATTCAGAACCTAATTGAGCAAAAGATTTGGGTTTATCTCGTTCCGCTCTTCATATTTGCGATTATAAGTCTGCTCACTAAGCAATTCTATGTGGCGGCGGTGCAGGCTTTTCTTATCCTGGTTTTTCTCATATATCACTTCATATTGCATAAGAAAAAGGAAAAAGATTTTCTGAGTATTATGGAGTCGCTGCGTAAAGATACAGATCTGGCCAAAAATTTTTCGCTTCTCAACTTCCCTCTGCCGATGGTAATACTGGCGCTCGAAAACGACGCTTTGGTGTGGGGCAACAGGAGCTTCTATGAGATAAATAAGAGAGTAAACAAGAGAGTAGATGCAAGAGTGCAGGATTTTATTCCCGGATTTACTGCCGGCTGGCTTAGGGAGAATGAAAATCAATCTGACGCGCTCTTTGAGGTAGACGGCAGAAAATTTAAGGCCTACGGCAATAAAATAGCAAGGGATAAGGATGACGAGGACGACAGGCTTTTGGCAATCTGCTACTTTGTCGACAGGACGGATTTTGAAGACTTAAATTTAGAATACCAAAAGTCCCGTCCCTGTGTTGGGTATGTGACGATAGATAACTACGAGGAGCTTACGAAAGGTCTTGTCGATCGAAGAAAAAACGAGATAAGAGATCAAATCGAAGAGCTGCTCATTCAGTGGATCGAGAGCACACAGGGTATTCTGAGGCGCTTTGAAAAAGATAAGTATGTGTTTCTTTTTGAAAAGCGATATCTCGAGGGACTCAAGACCGCAGATTTTCCTATACTTGATACTGTGCACAAGGTTGAAGGAAGAATAGGCATGCATGCTACCATCAGCATCGGCATAGGTTACGGCGCCGAGAATCTCTCCGAAAATCTCAAACTTACGAGCATGGCTTCCGAGATGGCTTTGAGCCGCGGGGGCGACCAAGCGGTTTTGCGCGACAAGAACAAGTTCGAGTTTTTCGGCGGCAAGAGCAGCGAGATCAAGACGCGCAGCAACATAAGGTCCAGAGTTATGGCGCAGGCGCTTAGCGAACTTATAAGTCAGGCGGAGAAAGTCTATGTGATGGGACACAAGCAGCCCGATATGGATGCCGTCGGAGCCGCCGTCGCCGTGTGCGCCTTGGCGAGGAAATTAGGGAAAACTGCCAAAATTATCTTAAATCGAAACAGAACAGCCTCGGAGCTCCTTATAGCTCGGCTCGAAGAGCAGGAGGAATATCGGGGAGTACTGAAAAGCCCCGAAGATGCTTTGAGCAGGGTGAATGAAAACACCCTTCTCGTTGTTGTGGATACAAACAGGCCCGAACAGACAATAGAGCCGCGAATCATAGACGCCTGCAACATCGTAGCGGTTATCGACCACCACCGCAGAGCGGAGACATTTATTCAAAAGGCGGCGCTCTCTTTTGTCGAGCCGATAGCCTCCTCCACCTGTGAGCTTATGAGCGAAATTCTGGAAGAACAGCTCGAAACCGGCGACCTCTATAAGTTCGAGGCCGAGGCAATGCTCTCGGGTATGATTATGGACACCAAGGGCTTTACTCTTAGAACGGGTGAGCGCACATTTGAAGCGGCAGCCTTCCTCCTCCGTTCGGGCGCGGATATTCTGGTGGTAAAAAGACTCCTTCAAAACGACATAGAGAGCACAGTTTCCCGTTACGAGATACTGCAGAGCGCAAGGCTATACAGAGGCAATGTGGCTATAGCGGCAACCGAAACGCCCCATGACAGGGTTATAATTGCTCAGGCGGCGGATGAACTCTTGAATGTGCTGGGCATAGAGACCTCCTTTGTTGTCTGCCCCGGTGAAGACGGAGACATAATGATTTCCGGCCGCTCAATAGGTGAAATAGACGTTCAGCACATTCTCGAGACTCTGGGAGGCGGTGGGAACAGGGAAGCTGCAGCGGCCAGAATAAAAGGTGAGGAAATTACAAAAGCAGTGGAAAGACTTATGGAAGCTATAGATGATTACTTGGAAGATTGAGTTTAAGTGAAAGGAAATCAAGATGAAGGTTATATTTATTAAGGATGTAAAGGGCCAAGGCAGAAGGGGCGATCTCAAAGAGGTTTCGGACGGCTACGCCAGAAACTTTCTCATTCCCAGAAAGCTTGCCTTTGAGGCAACTCCGGCAGCGATAGAAGAAGTCAAGAGGAGAGAGGCTCATCTTGAGAAACAGAGAAAAGAGGAAATGGCCGAGGCCGAAGCGCTCTCAAGGAGACTCGAGAAGCTTTCTGTCGAAATAAAGGGAAACAGCGGCCAAGGGGGCAAGCTGTTCGGCGCAATCACAAACCAGGAAATAGCCGAGGCGCTCGAGAGCCAGCACGGCATAGTCATAGAAAAAAACAAGCTCGAGCAGCCGGAGCCTATAAAGAGGCATGGAAGCTACAGCATAAAGGCCAAGCTCGGCTATGGAGTTTCAGCTGATTTCATCCTTGTTGTCAGCGAAAACGAGCAGGAATAAGGGAGCGGTTTTATGGATGAACTCCTGGGTAGGCAGGTGCCTCACTCACAAACAGCCGAGCAGGCTGTCTTGGGCTCCATGCTCATCGACAGAGCCTGCATAGCGGATGTTTCTGCCGAACTCGGCGCCGAGGATTTCTACTTCGAAAAGAACAGAGAGATTTTCGAAACCATATACAACATGTATGCCTATGGCAAAGAGGTCGATGCGGTCACGGTTCTCGACAGGATGAAGGTGCTGGGCATATATGATGCCGAGAGCACGGAGCGCTATATAATGGAGCTTATGCGGGTTACGCCGACTGCGGCAAATGTTATGGAGTATGTCCGAATAATTGTCGAAAGGGCTCTGATGCGCAGAATACTCGGCACAGCCAATGAAATTTCGGAAATGGTCTACGGCGGCTCCGGAAACGCGGACTTTATGCTGGAGAGCGCCGAGCAAAAGGTTTATGCCCTTCGCAAAGACAGGACAGTCGGAGGCCTGCTGCCGATCTCACGAGTTATCCGCACCGTTGTCGACGAGCTGGATGTGCTCGGCAGGGAAGGCGGAGGCATACCGGGAGTCAAAACGGGTCTCACAGATATAGACGAAAAGATTTTGGGCTTAAACCCCGGAGACTTTATTCTAATAGCTTCCCGTCCGGGCATGGGCAAAACCAGTATGGCGCTAAACATGGCAGTAAGCGCAGCAAAAAGCTCGAATAAAACGGTGGCCGTATTCTCATTGGAAATGACAAGAGAACAGCTTGTTAAAAGAGTGCTTTCAGGGCAAGCTATGGTGGAAGGTACCAAGCTCTCCAAGGGAAACCTGAGTTCGGAAGACTGGAGACGGCTCAGCACGGCGGCTCTCAGCTTGAGTCAAGACAATGTGGATATACGAATCGACGACAACTCAGCTCTCACCGTGGCTGATATGAATGCCCAGTGCAGGAGACTGAGCAATCTGGGACTCGTAGTAATAGACTATATTCAACTTATGCAGTCGGCAGGTTCAAAAAACACTTGGGCCAACGAGAGCCGAACACAGGCTGTTTCGGAAATAAGCCGCTCAATAAAGATAATGGCAAAGGAATTGGGAGTTCCTGTAATTGCGCTGTCTCAGCTTTCAAGAGCAAACGAGGCGCGCCAGAACAAGCGGCCGGTGCTCTCGGACATCAGAGAATCGGGCGCTATTGAGCAGGATGCCGACGTCGTCATAGGTCTCTACAGAGAGGGATATTATGACCATGAAGCTGCCAATCCCAACGAAGCGGAAGCGATAATACTCAAAAACCGCAGGGGGGAAACAGGCACCGTAAATCTTCTCTGGATGCCCGAATACACAAGCTTTGTAAATGCCGAGAAGTGGCGCGATGAATTATAAGTTAAGAAAAGAAGAACTTATTTTGGCAGAAGGCAGAGTTTTGCTCTGCGCCCTTTCGGGCGGAGCGGACTCTGTCTTCATGACGAGCATTCTTCTCGAGAAAATAAGAGGGAAAAACATTAAACTTTTTGCAGCCCACTTCAATCACTCAATCCGCGGCTCCGAGTCCGACAGGGATGCGGAGTTTGTGTTGGATTTTTGCAAGCAAAGAGATATAGAACTAATTATCGAAAAGGAAAATGTAGTAAAATATGCAAGAAAAAAGAAACTCGGCACGGAAGAGGCCGCGCGCTTCTTGCGTTATGAATTTTTAGAGAGGGCTGCCGATAAAGCCGGCGCCGATTTTATTCTCACAGCCCATAACGCCAACGACAACGCCGAAACAATTCTTATGAACCTGGTCCGCGGGAGCGGCCTGAGGGGTCTCGGCGGAATTCCCGAGCAAAGGGGCAGGGTAGTCAGGCCAATCTTAGATATAAGTCGTCGGGAAATAATTTCATATCTCGAGAAGGAGGGCCTTCCGTTTGTCGAGGACTCCACAAACGAGGAAAATATTTACAGAAGAAATCTGATACGAAACGAGATTATGCCAAAACTCAAGAATATAAATCCCGAGTTTACAAAAGCTGTATCACAGACAACAGTGCTTTTAAGTGAAGATGAAGCTTTTTTGGATTCAATTGCCGAGGATTTTCTGTCTAAAGGCAGCGAAGGGAGCCTCAGTATCAGCAAGCTCAAAACACTTCCCACGCCGATACTCAGAAGAGTTATACGAAAATTTGTCGGAAGCGAACTGGGATTCGAGCATGTGAACTCCGTTATCGAGCAGTTAGAGGGCGAGGGATTAAGGAGACTGGACCTTCCGGGAAAGAAAATCTTCTTTCAGTATGACAGCTTGAGCGTTGACTCAGGGGAGGGGAGAGAGCTCCCCAAGCGCATTCTGAATCCTGAAGAGAGAGAAACTTATTACATAGCCGAGCTGGGTCTTGAAATAAAATTGCAGCAAGTGTTGAAATATGAGAAAGAGGTCGAAACAAAAAACAGAATAGTCTTTAATTCAGATAGAATTTATGGTAACATATCCCTTACGCCGGCTTTAGCCGGTGATAAACTGAGACTTTCAAAGAGGAGAATAACGAAAAAAATTTCCGATCTTTTCAGCGAGGCAAAACTGAGTGCCGCCGAGCGCAAGCTTTGTCCCGTTTTAAGGGATGAAAAAGGCCCAATTTTTGTTTACGGTTTCGATAAGGCCGAGAGGGTTGCGCCCAAAGTGGGAAGTCCGGCTTTGAGAGTAGAGTTTATTTTCAAGGAAGAGAAGGAGTCCGAGTAGTTTGGATAAGGATATAAAGAAGATTCTCATAGATGAGACAACAATAAGAAACAGAGTTTCGGAACTCGGCAAAGAGATAACTGTCGACTACGAGGGCTGCGAGCCTGTTTTTGTCGGAGTTTTGAAGGGTTGCTTCGTTTTTATGGCGGACCTTCTTCGCAGCATAGATCTCCACTGCACAATGGACTTTATGTCGGTTTCCTCATACGGCGACGGAACGTCCTCCACGGGAGCGGTCATAATAACTAAGGACCTCTCTAAAAATATAGAGGACAAGGATGTGATAATTGTCGAAGACATACTCGATAGCGGCATGACCCTCTCATATCTCAGCAATTATCTAAAGGGCAGAAACCCCAAGTCAATAAAGATAGTTACTCTCTTGGATAAGCCTTCCCGCCGCAGGGCAAATATAAATGCCGACTACGTTGGATTTGAAGTTCCCGATGCCTTTGTCGTAGGCTACGGACTTGACTTCGCCGAAAAATACAGAAGCTTGCCTTACATTGGAATCTTAAAGCCTGAAATTTACGGCGAGATATAAAGCAGCATAAGGAAGTGATTGATTGAAACCTGAAAATAGATCTCCGCGCAGCATAGGTTTTTGGGCGCTCATGATGCTCATCTTGCTTGCTCTTGTTTATACAACCTTTGGGCCGAACGTGCAAAGACGCACAATCTATTCGGATGTGATGGATATGTTCGCAAAGGAAGAGGTCGAGAGCTTTCGCATAGACGGGAATAAGCTATATATATTAAAGAAGGATGCCGCCAAAAACGATCCCGAACTCATCTTTGAACTCTACGATGTCACAGCCTTTATGGACTCGATGGGCGACACTATCAGGGATCAGCACGAGCGCGGCATAATAAAAAGCTACGATATAAGAAGCGGCTGGGCCCCGCCTTGGTGGTTCGGCACATTCTTTTACATTCTCGTAATCGGGGGAATGTTCTACTTCTGGTACTCCATGATGGCCAAACAGGGTGGCGGACCGCCGGGAGTCGGCAAGTTCGGCAAGGCAAGAACACGGCTTGGCAGCGAAGAAAAGAAAAAGACAACCTTCGCCGATGTTGCAGGCTGCGAGGAGGAGAAGGAAGAACTCGCAGAAGTCGTGCGTTTCCTCAAAAATCCCAAGTCCTTTACAGATATGGGCGCCAGAATCCCCAAGGGCGTCTTGCTTGTGGGACCTCCGGGTACGGGTAAAACTCTGCTCGCCAGGGCGGTTGCGGGCGAGAGCGGAGTGCAGTTTCTCACAATATCCGGCTCAGACTTTGTTGAGCTCTATGTCGGTGTCGGCGCAAGCCGTGTGAGAGACCTCTTCAACGAGGCCAAGAAGGTTGCGCCCGCAATAGTCTTCATCGACGAAATCGACGCTGTCGGCAGGCAAAGAGGCTCGGGTCTAGGCGGCGGCCACGACGAGAGAGAGCAAACCTTAAATCAGCTTCTTGTTGAGATGGACGGGTTTTCAGATAACGAGGGCGTCATAGTAATGGCAGCCACCAACAGGGCGGATATTCTGGATAACGCCCTGCTTCGTCCCGGCAGATTCGACAGGACAGTCTATGTCGGCCTGCCCGATGTCAGAGGCAGAGAGGCTATACTCAAGGTACACGCCAGGGGCAAACGCTTTGCCGAAACGGTGGACTTCAACTCAATCGCCCGCGGCACTCCCGGCTTTTCCGGCGCCGATCTCGAGAATCTGCTCAACGAGGCGGCTTTGATGGCCGTTGCCAACAAAAAACGCTTCATAGGTGATGAAGAAATAGAAGAGGCCATCAGAAAACAGCAAATGGGGCCCGAGAAGAAGAGCCGTATAATGTCCGACAGAGCTAAAAAGCTTACGGCATACCACGAGGCGGGACACGCAATTTCTTCACACTTTCTCGAAAACACACCTCCGGTTCACTACATAACCATAATTCCCAGAGGGCCATCCGGCGGAGCCACCTACTTCAGACCGGAAGAGGACGTCGAGAACTTCGAGTCCTACAGCGAGCTCTATGAAAGCATCATAGTGAGCCTGGGAGGCAGAACCGCCGAGAAACTCTTTTTAGACGATATATCAACGGGCGCAACGAACGACATACAATACGCAACGAGGCTGGTTCGCGCCATGGTCACGCAATACGGCATGAGCGAGGCGCTCGGCCCCATCTCTTTCGACAGCGCAGACCACAGCATATTCATAGGTCGCGACTTCGGCCAGACAAAGTCATACTCCGAAGATACAGCCGCCCTCATCGACAGTGAGGTAAAGCGCATTTTCGATATGGCGGGAGCCGACTGCGAGAGAATCTTGAAAGAGCATGAGGATAAACTTGTCGGCGTGGCCGAATACCTTCTCAAGTACGAGCGCATGGACGGCGAAGATTTCAGGAGGTACTGTGACGAGGGCATACTCCCTGAGCCCAAGGAAGAAAAAGCGTCGGACGAGCCCGCTGTAAGCGAAATCTCTGAGGAAGCGAAAAAGCCCGAAGCCGAAGAAATCGAGGTCGAAATTTTTGAACTTCCAAAAGCTGAGGCTGATTCAAGTGAAGCTCAAAGCGAAGAAGAAAAAGCGGACGAAGTTTCGGAAGATAACAAAAAACCTGAATAATAAGATATAATTAATTGGAGCTGTAGAAAATCTCTACAGCTCTAAAATTATAGCGCAAAATGTTATTATGTAAACCCTGATATGGCCTCCTTGTGTAAAGAAAGCAGTCAAAAATCAAGCTATATACCTAATAAAAGACTTGCGACCTCAAAATAGACCAGCAAAACAAAGGTGTCGACAATAGTTGTAATAAGCGGACCTGCCATTATTGTAGGGTCTATTTTAATTTTATCGGCTATTAAAGGTAATATGCCTCCTATAATTTTCGACAAAACAATTGTTAGAAGCAAAGTAATAGATACAGTCAAATTTACCTGCAAACTCACACCGTCTAAAACAAACATTCGCAGCATATTGACAATAACGAGGGCGAATCCCGCAATCATACCTATTTTAAGCTCTTTGAAAATCACCTTGAACGAGTCTTTAAAACTCACCTCTCCCGAATAAAGAGCAGTAATTAATGTTGTTGATGATTGACTGCCGGCATTTCCTCCGGAATCCATCAGCATGGGTATATAGGCTGTCAAAATAACACTTGTGGCTAAAACCGCTTCGTATCTGTGAATAATAAAACCGGTTAAAGTCGCCGTTAAAAGGCAGATGATTAGCCACATAGTCCTGTCTTTTGCCATTTGAAAGCTGGATTTTTTCCAATATGATTCAGCAGAAGACTCTGTAATACCGTGAATGTTGGCCAAATCCTCTTCATATTCATCATGCATGATGTCAATTGCCCATTCGACCGGAACAATTCCTATTAATCTTCCTTCGGAATCGGTAACCGGAATTTCTGACAAATCGTATTTATACGCTATTTTAGCAACTGCTTCCTGATCATCGCTTGCAAAAACACTTGCAGTAATAGGATATAAAAAGTCTTCGATATCTTTATTCTTATTTCTTAAGAGATCTGCTAAAAAAGCATACCCTATAAGAACCAATGATTCGTCCGTTATCCAAACCTGCTCCAATCTGATGGCATCACTGTCAGAGGTTAAAACCTTTTCAATCGCTTCAGACGGCCTGACAGTTTTTTTAACGGAGAGAAAATCAACCGACATAATAGCGCCGACGCTCTCTTTCGGGTAGCCTAAGAGCTGATTGATTATAGGCCTTCTCTTGTCGTCTACAAAATGGTTCATTATTTTTCTAACCATGTTTGCGGGAAGCTCCTGAAGTGTATCGACCAGCTCGTCTTCATCTAGCTCCTTGATTAAAACCATGGTTCTTTCGTCGGATAAAGATTCAATAATTTGAATTTTATTTTCTCTGGGTAAGAGCGCGAATCCGTCGGCCAACAAATCCTTGTCTAAGAGCTTTATCCATATTGCCGATTCTTTCTCTGTTAGATTTGCAAGCTGCTCGGCCAAATCTACAGGATTGAGTTTGTTTATTTGCTCCTGCAGTGCCAGCAAATTTTTTGCATCATACATAATTTTCATTTTTACATACCTCCTCAAAAAAATGGGCATAAAAATGCCGCCTCAACTAAATTTTAGTCTAAGCGGTAAATCAGGCACATAAAAACGAGCTTACATATCCGAGCGCATATTACACGGATTTCGTAAGTCTGTAATTTTGCATAAATTATCGCAAAGACTGTAGTTTAAATTGTTTCTACCACTGGGGTCTCCCGAATCCATGTAATTACACCTCCTAAATTATCAAAATTGAAATAGACCAAATAATTATATCATAAAAAATAAATAATTCAAATCTCAAAGATGATGAAAAAAGCTCGAGAGGAGTTTTTAAGAAAAAACAGGGAGAGGCAAGATTTGCAAACTTACGAATAAAAGAAAAAACAGCAGCTTTTACAGCAATAAAACAATAAAATGCTTTGACTTATTACACGTAAAATAATATTATTTTCCAGTGAATATATTTATGAAAGAGACTTGCTGCCAAGGGGGAAAAATAATGTCTAAAATAACTTTGGGAAGAACGGGAATAACAGTCAATCGCAACGGATTCGGCGCGCTTCCGATTCAAAGAGTCGATACGGCTACAGCCGTCAAAATATTGAGGAAGGCCTATGAAGGAGGGTTCAATTTTTTTGATACAGCGCGCAAATACAGTGACAGCGAGGAAAAACTGGGCAAGGCTTTCGAAAAAATAAGAGACAAGATTTTTATTTCAACAAAGACGGATGCCGATACTCCCGAAGCCTTTTGGGCAGATCTGCATAAATCTCTCTCTCTTCTAAAAACCGATTACATAGATATATACCAGTTCCACAATCCTCCCGTATGCTATAAGCCGGGGGACGGTACAGGTATGTATGAATGCATGCTTCAGGCCAAGAAACAGGGGAAGATAAGATTTATCGGCATAACAAATCATAGGCAAAACGTTGCTAACGAGAGCGTGGATTCTGGCTTATACGATACTCTACAGTTCCCGTTTTGCTATCTGGCTTCGGAAGAAGATGTCAAGCTTGTCAAAAAGTGCGAAAAGGCAAACATGGGCTTTATAGCTATGAAAGCGCTTTCAGGGGGCCTTATAACAAATTCAGCCGCAGCATACGCTTTTATGACTCAATATAATAATGTCTTGCCAATCTGGGGAATTCAGCGTGAGCATGAACTTTGCGAGTTTATTAAGTACTTCGAGAATCCTCCGGCTCTGAACGAAGAGATGAAGGCGCTTATAGAAAAAGAAAGAAAGGAGCTCACGGGCGGTTTCTGCAGAAGCTGCGGATACTGCATGCCCTCCTGTCCGGTTGGAATCGAGATAAGAAACGCCGCAAGGATGTCTCAGCTTTTAAGGCGTTCTCCAACCGCAGATTGGCTCACTCCGGATATTCAAGAGATGATGAACAAGATTGAAGACTGTCTCGAATGCGGGATTTGTAAGACCAAGTGTCCGTATGAGCTGGATATCCCGAATCTGCTCAAGAAAAATCTAAAAGACTACCGAGAAGTTCTTGCCGGAAAAACAAAGGTCTAGTCAATAAAGACTTTCATACCGTGCGCAAAACTTAGGATCATATAGGAGGATTTTACTTGATCAAAAGAGTGCTTCCGTACATGAAAAAATACAGAATCAACGCTGTCCTCTCGCCCATCGCGATGGTGCTGGAGGTATTCGCTGATATCGGCGTCCCGTTTTTGATGAGTCGCATCGTCGATGTAGGTATCAAAACACGGGATGTTGATTATGTTGTGCAGACCGGCATTTTGATGATTGCCGTCGCCTTGTTTGGCATGCTGATGGGAGTTCTCAGTTCATTTATGGGAGCCAAGGCGGGATACGGATTTGCAACGGAGCTGCGGCAGGCGGCGTATCGAAAGATTCAGCGCTATTCATTTACGAATATCGATGAGATGAGCGTCCCATCCTTGATAACGCGTCTGACGACAGATATTAACATGGTCGGCCAAGTAGCGATGATGACTTTGCGCATGGCTGTACGCTCCCCTTCAATGATGGTGTTTGCGCTTTTAATGGCGGTAAATGTCAACGCAGAGCTGGCTACGGTTTTTGTTGTCGCCATACCCTTGGTGTTCGGCTTGTTCGGATTTGTCTTTTGGAAGGTAAATCCCTTGTTCCGAGAAATTCAGGAAAAGGTTGACGGCATCAACGAGATTACCAGGGAAGACTTGGCCGGAATCCGCGTGATTAAAGCTTTTAACCGCCAGGACTACGAAGAAGCTCGCTTTGATGAGAGAAATAAAGACCTCTTAAACAGTACGATAAAGGCTATGCTCTGGAACGTGTTTTTGTTCCCTATGATGAATCTTGTCATCTACAGCGTCATCATCTCCGCCCTGTGGTTCGGCGGACATCAAATCGTGGCGGGAACTATGCAAAGCGGCGAGCTGATTGCGTTTACTACTTATATCGGACAGATTATGATGTCTCTGATGTTCTTCTCCATGTACCTTGTGATGGCTACGCGCGGCCGAGCCTCTTTAGCCCGCATAATTGAGGTGCTGGATGTAGAGTCCGAGATAGTCGAAGTTGAAAATCCGATAAAGACCGTCGCTGACGGCTCCATAACGTTTTCCGATGTTTGTTTTAAGTATGCAGGCTTTAAAGACAACATATTAAATGATATAAACTTGGAGATACGCTCCGGTGAGCGAATCGGCATCATCGGATCGACAGGCTCGTCGAAGTCCACTCTTATACAGATGATTCCGCGCCTTTACGATGTTTCCTGCGGCGAGGTGTGCGTCGGCGGCAAAAATGTTAAGGAATACGATATAAAAAAACTTCGCGATGAAGTGGACTTTGTTTTGCAGAAGAACACTCTTGTTACAGGGACAATCCGTTCCAATATGCAGTGGGGCGATGAAAATGCGACCGACGATGAGATTATCCGCGCTCTTAAGCAGGCGCAGGCGTGGGAATTTGTCAGCGGCTACGAGGAAGGGCTGGATTACCGCGTCGAACAGGGAGGCGGCAACTTCTCGGGCGGCCAGAGGCAGCGCCTTACGATTGCGCGTGCCCTCGTCAAAAAGCCGAAGATACTAATTTTGGACGACTCGACGAGCGCCGTCGATATGACAACGGATGCAAAATTGCGCAGGACTTTCCGCGAAGACTTGGGCGGGATTACGACTATAATAGTTGCTCAGAGAATTGCATCAATCGAAGACTCCGACCGAATCATCGTAATGGAAAAGGGATGTATCGAAAATATCGGAACTCATGAAGAACTCCTCGAAAAGTCCGTGATTTACAGAGAGATTTATGAATCACAAAGAGGAGGGCTTGCGGGATGACAAAAGGCAAAGCAAAAGGCGGCGCTGTAAATATGCACGGCGGCGCACCGCATGGGAAAGCGCAGTTTGCTCCCAAAAATTTAGGCAAGACTCTCCTTCGTCTCTTTTCTTATTTTAAATACAACAGGTGGAGAATTATTGCAGCCCTCATAATGACGATGCTGAGTTCTGCCCTTATGGTCGCGATAAACTCGATGCTCAGTCCCGTCATCGATGCCGTAGCCGTCAAGCAGGACATGGACGAGTTTGTCAAATCGCTCGTAACTATGGGCATTTTAGTGGTTTTCTTTTTGGTTGCGCAGTATCTCGGCAGCCTCGGCATGACGATTGTTGCGTCCAGAACAACGTATTCAATCCGTAAAGAACTGTTTGAAAAAGTGCAGTCTCTGCCAATTCCGTTTTTCGATAAACACGGACACGGCGAAGTGATGAGCTCGTTTACAAACGACATCGACATGCTCAACATGGCGCTGGAGCAGAGTATAGATCAGGTTTTAACATCTATAATCACCGTTGTGGGCACCTTTGCGATGATGATTGTCATAAGTCCGATTCTGACGGTGGTCGTGGTTATTTGTCTCGCGTTTATGATGCTCATAATCTCATTTATAGGGAAGCGTTCAAGCAAGTTTTTCCGCGCTCGGCAGATGATTACAGCCGAAATGAACGACTATGTCGAAGAGATGATGAGCGCGCAAAAGGTCGTGAAGGTGTTTAACTATGAAGACCGCGCAGAGGCCGAGTTCCAAGAAAAAAACGAGGCCCTTCGCGTTGCCTCAGCCAATGCGTCAACTTACGGGGTACTCATGATGCCCGTTATGGGCAACCTCACATTCGCCATGTATTCGATTATCGCGATGCTGGGGGCCATGCTCGCTATCAGAGGTAGCATGAGCGTCGGAAATATCGCGGCGTTCCTGCAGTTTACTCGCACAATTTCCCGCCCGATTACGATGGTTTCAAACCAGCTGAACTCTATATTTATGGCCTTTGCGGGCGCCGAGCGCATCTTTGCAATTCTGGACGAGCCGTCCGAGCTTATGGAGGGCGATGTCGTTTTGGAGGGAGACTGCGCCGGTAAAAAGAAACTATGTTGGATTGTTCCTCAGCCCGACGGCTCGACCCGGAGCGTGCCGGTCAAGGGAGATGTCCGCTTTAACGACGTTTGCTTCGGTTACGAGCCCGAGAAGCCGGTGCTGAAAAACATATCCTTATACGCAAAACCGGGGCAGAAGATTGCCTTCGTCGGATCCACCGGCGCGGGCAAGACAACGATTACCAATCTAATAAATCGTTTTTATGAAATCGATTCGGGGCAGATTACCATCGACGGTATCGACTTAAGGCGCATCGACAAAACGGATTTGCGCAGCATTATGGGTTTCGTCCTTCAAGACATCAATCTCTTCGAGGGAACAATAGCCGAAAACATTCGCTACGGCAGGCTGGACGCTACAGACGAAGAAGTTATAAAGGCGGCAATGTCGGCCAACGCGCACAGCTTCATTTCAAAGTTAAAAGACGGTTACGAGACTGTCTTGGGGCCGGACGGCGGAAACCTGTCGCAAGGCGAGCAGCAGCTGCTCTCTATCGCGCGAGCGGCAATCGCCGATCCCATTATCCTAATTATGGACGAGGCAACCTCCTCGGTCGACACGCGGACAGAGTCGCTCATCTCGAAGGGAATGGATGCTCTTATGGAGGGGAGAACGACCTTCGTCATCGCTCACCGTCTGTCGACAGTTAGGGATGCCAATGCGATTATGGTTTTGGAGGAGGGAGAGATTATCGAACGCGGCGATCATGATGATTTGATGGAAATGCAGGGTCGATACTATCAGCTTAACATAGGGGCAGTAGAGTTGGATTGATAGTGATATTTGTACTTTTTATTCCGAAGTGATACAATCTTTCTGTAATTTTGAATGTTTAACGAAAAATGTAAAATTTCAATCATTTAAAAACAGGAGCAAAGAAGGAGTACTGGATATATATGAAGCTCGGCATAGTCGGTTTGCCAAATGTCGGTAAAACAACACTTTTCAATGCTATGACAGGCCGCAAGGCCGAAACCTCTTCCTATGCGATGGCTGCAACCGTAACTAATCTGGGCTCGGCCGAGGTTCCGGACGAGAGATTAAACTGGCTTTACGATTTGTATAAGCCCAAAAAGCTTACCTTTGCCACAATAGATTTTGTCGACATAGCCGGAGTTAAGAAAAGCGCCAGTGGCGGCGGTATGACAAACAGCCACCTTGCGCAAATAAGACAGTGTGATGCTCTGGTAGAGCTGGTTCGCTGCTTCGATGACGACAGCATTTTTTCCGAAAATGCCACCCCTGCCGAAGATGTCGAAAACTTCGAGCTGGAGCTTATCCTCTCCGACTTGGAGCTTATGGAGCGCAAGCTTGAGCGGAGCCGCAAGGCCGCCAAGGCGGAGAAGAAAATGAAAGAGACAGTCGAGTTTTTAGAGTCTTTTATTGCCCACCTCTCAGAGGGTAAAAGCGCCAAGAGCTTTAAGTTTAAAGAATCGGAGCTTGAGGAGATTGAAGAAGCAGGCCTTCTCTCTCTTAAGCCTCTCATATATATAGCAAACCTAAGTGAAGATTCGGTATCAAATTTCGATGAAGATGAGCATTACATCGAGCTTCGCGAATATCTGAAAGACAGAGATGCTCTGCTTCTTCCGCTCTGCGCCAAAATAGAGGCCGAGATAAGCGAACTCGAGGCCGAGGAACAGCAGATTTTTCTGGAAGAGCTCGGCATAGGCGAAAGGGCACTCAATTCACTTATAAAGGCGTCTTACAGCCTTTTGGGCTATATCTCATTTTTTACTGTGGGTGAGGATGAGGTGAGAGCGTGGACAATAGTCAATGGCACTAAGGCTCAGAGGGCGGCGGGTAAGATTCACTCCGACTTGGAGCGCGGTTTTATAAGAGCTGAAATATGCGCTTTCGATGACATGAAGGCCAGCGGAAGCTGGAACAACGCCAAGAACGAGGGTTTAGTCAGAATCGAGGGCAAAGAATATATAATGAAAGATGGCGACATAACGAATATTCGCTTCAATGTTTAGATTAGAGAAGAGTGATATTATGAAAAAAAGAATCCTAATTTTTTTATTTCTCGGCATACTGATGCTTATGCTTTCGGCTTGCAGCGCCAAGATAAAGGATGCAAAATACACACCTCTGCCGCAGCTTCAACACGATGAGAAGATGTCTGATGCCGAAGTCGAGAAGCTTCCCAAAAAAGATTTTCGGCAGGCCATTGATTTAGAGAAATACGACAACCCCTATTTTAAAACAGAGCTTAAAGACGGGTCGCTCGTGGTTAAGATAGACTATTTGGAGCTTTGGGACGACTTTGCCGATATTAACTCCGGGGATGAAGACGATAAAAAAGAGGCCGGTCGGCGCCATGAACTCAATGAAATTTTAAAACAGCCCAGAAGCTTTTCTGCCCCTACCCCCATATTGGCTGTCTGGGAGCTTCCCTGTTCCACCGAAAAAGATGCGGGAGATGCCAGAGCCCTTATTAAAACGGAAGATGGAGACTTTTATATAGTCGACCTTGTCTCCGAAGATAAAATGGGCAAAATTGAGGCAAGGAGACTTAAAGATCTAAAAGATCTCGATGAAATAAAGCTAATATGGGCGACAACGGGCATTTACTCGGCGGAAGAAAAGACTGCCGGAGAGGATTTCCTTGTTGTCAAAAATGCCGAGGGAGACATAGTTTCCGAAATTCCCCTGAACTGAGTCTTGCTATTGACAAAAAAACATAAACTGCTATAATCCAACTGTAAATGCGAAGACGAAGAGCTTCTTCATTTTCTCAATACAGAGAGGCGGCCGCAAGCTGAGAGGCAGCCCATGAGATATGATACGAGTACCGCTTCCGAGCAGCTGCGCGAAATAAGTGCAGACGCCCCTCGTGCGTTAAGCGAGTCTAAAGCGGCAAGAACATTCTTGTAAGCAGGGTGGAACCGTGTATTATGCACCCCTGATTTTTCGGGGTGCTTTTTTATTTGGAGGATAAAAATGGAAGAAAACAAGTTCAGCTTCGAAAATCCCGTTTATAAGGACAGCTACAGGCACACATCAAGCCATATTTTGGCGCAGGCGGTAAAGCGTCTCTATCCCGAGACAAAGCTTGCCATAGGTCCGGCGATAAAAGACGGCTTTTACTACGACTTCGATTCCGAAACAGTCTTCACTCCCGAGATACTCGAAGAGATCGAGGAGGAAATGCGTAAAATCATAAAGGAAAAACTGCCTCTCGAGCGCTTCGAGCTCAGCCGCGAAGATGCCATAAAACTCATGGAAGAGCAGGACGAACCGTACAAGGTTGAACTCATAAAAGACCTGCCCGAGGATGAGACTATAAGCTTCTACAAACAGGGCGAGTTTGCAGACCTCTGCGCAGGCCCTCATGTCGACTCCACAGGGCGTGTAAAGGGCAACGCCATAAAGCTCATAAACTCCACGGGCGCATATTGGAGAGGAGATTCAAACCGTAAGATGCTGCAGAGAATCTACGGAACATCCTTCCCCAAAAAAGCCGAGCTCGATGAGCACCTCGAGCGTTTGGAAGAGGCAAAAAAACGCGACCACAGAAAACTTGGCCGCGAGCTTGGGCTCTTCATGATGGCGGACGAGGGACCCGGCTTCCCCTTCTTCATGCCCAAGGGCATGATTCTTAAAAATGCCCTCATCGAGTACTGGCGAGAAGTACATAAACGCTATGGCTATGTCGAAATTCAAACCCCGCTGATTTTAAACCGCGATCTTTGGCTTCGCTCCGGGCACTGGGAGCACTATAAAGACAATATGTACACCACGACAATAGATGAAGAGGACTATGCGATAAAACCCATGAACTGTCCGGGCAGCATGCTCTACTTCAATTCCGAGCCGCACTCCTACAGGGAACTCCCGATGAGAGTGGGAGAGCTCGGCATAGTTCACAGGCACGAGCTTTCGGGCGCTCTGCACGGTCTTTTCAGAGTCCGCTGCTTCACACAGGACGATGCGCATATTTTCATGAGCTGGGAACAGATGAAGGATGAGATAAAGTATGTCGCCAAGCTCTTCGACGAGGTCTATTCGCTCTTCGGGCTCAAATACAGCATCGAGCTTTCCACCATGCCCGAGTCTCACATCGGCGATGAAAAAGACTGGCGGTTTGCCGAAAAGATTCTGGAAGAGGCAATAGTAGAGACGGGCAGAAGCTTCAAGATAAATGCAGGCGACGGCGCGTTCTACGGCCCCAAGCTCGACTTCCACTTAGAAGACAGTCTGGGCAGAACATGGCAGTGCGGAACAATCCAACTCGATATGCAGATGCCCGAACGCTTCGAACTCGAGTATACCGACAGAGACGGCGAGAAAAAGCGCCCCGTCATGATACACAGAGTGGTCTTCGGCTCTATCGAGCGCTTTATAGGTGTTATCACCGAGCACTTCGGAGGCGCCTTCCCGCTCTGGCTCTCGCCGGTGCAGGTCAAGGTTCTCCCGATAACCGACAGAGTCATAGACTATGCCGAGAGCATTTGCAAAAAACTCGAGGCGGCGGGACTCAGAGCCGAGGTCGACACGAGATCCGAGAAGATAGGCTATAAGATAAGAGAGGCTCAGCAGCAGAAAATTCCGTATATGCTGGTTGTCGGTGACAAAGAGGCCGAAACAGGCGAGGTTTCCGTTCGTGTCAGACAGGGCGGCGATATCGGCACAATGAGCATTTATGCCTTTATCGAAAAGGCTCAGGAAGAAAACAAATCAAAAGCGATAGACTCACTCTTCAAAAACTAAAAAACCGCTTGCTCTTTTTCGGCCTTTAAGCTGGAAAAGAGCAAGCTCTTGTATTATACTGTACAAGAGAGATACAGGCTTTGTGCAAGGCGAAAACGAGAGGACTTGATTAAAATGAGCTATTGCAAAAAATGCGGCGCATATATACCCGAAGGTGAGCAAAAATGTCTTGCCTGCGGTTACAGAGACAGCTCTGCCTTAGGGAACTTTGCGGTTGATAGTGCAAAGAATAGCGGCGCATTCGAGCCCTCCGAGAAGGCTGGCACAAGAAGCTCGGCTTTCGGCGAGCGCCTTGTTACAAGATACAGCTCTCGCAGAAGAGAGGGCGGCAAGGGAGCAAGTCGCCGCTACAGCTCAAAAAGAAAAGTTCCCCAAACCACGGCATGGAACAAAGATAGAAAAGACAAAGAGTAAAAGTAATCTCTTTAACATTTCGAAAGTATAAGATATTTAATAGGAGAAATGAATGAATTATTGCGCAAGATGCGGAGCATACATACCACAAGATGAGGAAAGCTGTCTTGCCTGCGGATATAAAAATACTTCGGCTTCCCGATTCGGCAGCGGGGCCGCAGCACAGGCGCAGCCGCAGGAAGAGTATGATTACGGCAAGCGGGGAAATTATTCCGAGAGGGAAAAACAGGAAGATAAAACGGTATATTACGGAGAAGTGGTAGACAGTCCCGAAAGCTCCGGCAGCAGAAGAAGTTCCCAAAAGGGCAGAGGCGGGGCGACTCGCCGCTACAGCTCCGGCAGAACAGAGGAAGAAAATTATGAGTATGAGTTTGAGGGAAGAGAGGCCTACAGAGAATTTATCGATAAAGACATTCTCGAAAATAAGGGTATGGCGGCTCTCTCATACTTCGGTATATTCTTTATAATTCCCCTTGTCCTGAAGAAAAAGTCGCCCTTCGTGCGATTCCATCTCAATCAGGCCATCTCACTTTTCTTAGCCAGAGCTGCTTTGTGGGCTTTTGCCTTATTCACAGGCGGCTTGGGAGCATTTCTTTCAGCTGTCGGAGGAGTATTCACTTTCGGCTGTGCGATAGCGGGAATAGTGAATGCCTTGGGAGGAAAGCGAAAGCGCTTGCCCATTGTAGGCGATTTTGAGATATTAAAATAAATTTTAAACAGGAGTTTTTTATGAAATTACTTACAGTATTATTTGAAGAAAAAACCTACAGTGCCGCGTCAAGCGATGGGAAAACCGCAAAGCTCTATGACATGGACATTCTAGAGCTCGCCGAGAAATTGGATTTATCCGAAGATCCGATGCCTGTTGCGGAGAAGGAACTTAAAGATCTTAAAATCCTGGCGCCGATAGTCTATCCTGCGCAGGATGTCCTCTGTCTCGGCCTCAACTTCTATGACCACCAAAAAGAAATCAGCAAGTTGGGAAGCGAGTATAGGTCGGAGCGTGGAAACGCGGTTTATTTCTCCAAAAGAGCAAACTTCGTCATAGGTCCCGATGAATACATAGACGGGCACTTCGACTTTGTCGAAAAGCTCGACTACGAGGTTGAGCTTGCGGTTGTTATAAAAAAGGATGCCTATAAAGTCAAAAAGGAAGATGCTCTGGATTATGTTCTGGGATACAGCATATTCAACGATATAACGGCAAGAGATGTGCAGCTGGCTCACACCCAGTATCACTTCGGCAAAAGCCTCGACAGCTTCTGCGCCATGGGACCTTGGATAGTCACAGCTGACGAGCTTCCGTTTGAGCCCGAGCTTGAGATATCCTGTTTTGTCAATGGAGAGCGGCGTCAGCACAGCAACACGAATCTTATGATTTTCGGCATAGCCGAGGTGATTGCAGAGCTCAGCCGAGGCATGATGCTCAAGGCCGGAAGCATTATTTCAATGGGAACGCCGGGCGGTGTGGCAATCGGTATGAATCCGCCGAAATTTTTGCGTTCGGGCGACGAGGTAGTCTGCGAGATAGAAAAAATCGGGGTACTCCGCAATATCGTAAAATAAATAAACATAAGCTCCGCCTGACTGTCAACCGGGCGGAGCAAGTAATAAAAGAGAAATAGTCCAAAAATGTAATTTTGCAATCAAAATATACTGGTTTATCATGCAGACTCGAGCTTCATTTTACCCAATTCGTTGCACCTGCGGCACAGACGGTCCGCAATGCGTTTGCGCGGTTCGTTGTTACGCAAGAGCTCTGAAATCATGACAGGTTTATCCACGATATATCTGTGCTCATTCTTACGGTAATATGCCAAGTACAGCGGTAAATCTATGCCTTCTTTGAGAGCTTTCTCGGCCATCAGAACAAAGCCGGCATGAAACATTTTTAATTCATCAAAATAGCCGTTCTTGGATAATTCGGGAAAGATAACAATACTCTGCCTTTCACGTAAAGTTTTAAGGGTTTCCCTTAAGGTCCTACTAAAACGCGCATCCGGGTATGTTGAAATGAGATTAAGGCCGCGATAGAATAGATATAGCACCGGTGCTGCGACAATGCTCAAGCACCTCGCCAAAAACAGATTCATGTGTTTTTTCTGATGAAAGTAAATATTGGATAAGTATTTATAGACCTCTTTAAGGCTGCTGTTCATTTCATATGTGCCCCAGAAGCGAAAAGGGTGATGACCGTACAGTTCAAGTAAAAGCGGTGCGGACGCACCCACATGGTTGCTTAAAAAGAATGCTTGCTGGCCTTCCATACTTTTGCCTAGGTACACAAATTTAGGTTTCCTGACAAACAGGCGCAACACGGATTTGAAGTGACGAAACCACAGACTGCGATTGTCTCCGGATTTACCCATATTTGCTCCTCCTTTTTCATCGTATAGCAACATATAAAGTATAGCAAAAAAGACCGCTTTTTGTCCATAAACTTATGTTTGCTTACTATTAGTTATATGGCATATGTTATGCTTCCGGAATTATATTTTTAAAACCTGAACCGAGTTTTTAAAATTCAACGACAGCAGCTTAATCCTTTGTATCGTATTTATTAGATATATTTTGAATATACTTATGTTTGATTTCTATACAAAAAAAGTTTTTTCTCAAAAAACAAAATTTCACTTGACATGAAAGCGCTAAAATGCTATGCTACTCAAGCACCCCAAAAACTGGGGTGCTTGAGTGCACTTTGTAAATTAAACAATGCAGAAAACAGCTTATGCAAAAATAAGCACCGAAAAGGACATTTAAGAGACATAAATAAGGTCTCGCAATTAATTTGAGCAGCTTGGAAAAGCTCTAGGTTTTATCTGCCCTGTGGGCAGTTAAGATACCATATATTGAGAGTTTGATCCTGGCTCAGGACGAACGCTGGCGGCGTGCCTAACACATGCAAGTCGAACGGACCCAGCCCGGTAGTAATATTGGGCGAAGGTTAGTGGCGAACGGGTGAGTAACGCGTGAGCAACCTGCCTTTCAGAGGGGGATAACAGCTGGAAACAGTTGCTAATACCGCATAACGTATTTAGATGGCATCATTTGGATACCAAAGGTTAAATCCGCTGAGAGATGGGCTCACGTCTGATTAGCTAGATGGTAGGGTAAGGGCCTACCATGGCTGCGATCAGTAGCCGGTCTGAGAGGATGAACGGCCACATTGGGACTGAGACACGGCCCAGACTCCTACGGGAGGCAGCAGTGGGGAATATTGGGCAATGGGCGGAAGCCTGACCCAGCAACGCCGCGTGAAGGAATAAGGCCTTCGGGTTGTAAACTTCTTTTATTAGGGACGAAGGATGTGACGGTACCTAATGAATAAGCCACGGCTAACTACGTGCCAGCAGCCGCGGTAATACGTAGGTGGCAAGCGTTGTCCGGATTTACTGGGTGTAAAGGGCGCGTAGGCGGGAATGCAAGTCAGATGTGAAATCCATGGGCTCAACCCATGAACTGCATTTGAAACTGTGTTTCTTGAGTGATGGAGAGGCAGGCGGAATTCCTAGTGTAGCGGTGAAATGCGTAGATATTAGGAGGAACACCAGTGGCGAAGGCGGCCTGCTGGACATCAACTGACGCTGATGCGCGAAAGCGCGGGGAGCAAACAGGATTAGATACCCTGGTAGTCCGC